>NZ_LZKK01000254.1 GCF_001672815.1 Mycobacterium sp. E796
CAGCTGGACCGCGGCCATCCCGGCGCGCCCACCGGTGTGCGGGATCTCCACGCCGAACACCGTGCATTCCTCGACGGCCAGTCGTTGGCCCGCGCGGTGTACTCGCAACTGCCGCCCTATGCGCTGCCGTTGTTCGTTCGGGTGGTCAAGACGCTGGAGCACACCACGACGTTCAAGAGCCGCAAGGTGGAGCTGCGCGAGCAGGCCTACGGGCCCGACGTCAAGGACCCGCTGTACGTGCTGGCCGGCCGCGACGAGGGCTACGTGCCGTTCTACGACGAGTACCCCGAAGAGGTCGCGGCGGGTAAACGCCCGAAGGGCTGAGTTGGCTGGTGCCGAGCGTGCGGACAGCCGCACGTTCGGCGTCCAATGTGCGGCTGGCCGCACACTCGTGGAGCGGGCCAGGCACCATAGACGCGTGCAGACTCTGTGCGGCCGGCCGGTCGCTGGCGACCGCGCGCTGATCATGGCGATCGTCAACCGCACCCCGGATTCGTTCTACGACCGTGGCGCGACCTTCAGCGACGGCGCCGCCCGGGAGGCCGTCCACCGTGCCATCGCCGAGGGTGCCGACGTCATCGATGTCGGCGGCGTCAAAGCGGGCCCCGGCGAGAACGTCGACGAGGACACCGAGATCGCCCGGCTGGTGCCCTTCGTCGAGTGGCTGCGCGACGCCTACCCCGACCAGCTGATCAGCGCCGACACCTGGCGCTCCGGGGTGGCCAGGGTGGCCTGCGCGGCCGGCGCGGACCTGATCAACGACACCTGGGGCGGCGTCGACCCGGCCCTGCCCGAGGTGGCCGCCGAGTTCGGCGCGGGTCTGGTGTGTTCGCACACCGGCGGCGCGCTGCCGCGCACCCGCCCGTTCCGGGTGAGGTACGGAACCACCACCCGCGGCGTGGTGGACGACGTGATTCGCCAGGTGACCGGCGCGGCGGAGCGGGCGGTCGCGGCCGGGGTGGCCCGGGACCGGGTGCTGATCGACCCGGCCCACGACTTCGGCAAGAACACCTTCCATGGGCTGCTTTTGTTGCGACACGCGGGCGAACTTGTTAACACCGGATGGCCCGTCCTGATGGCTTTGAGTAACAAGGATTTCGTCGGGGAGACTTTGGGTGTGGACCTGACCCAACGGCTGGAGGGGACGCTGGCGGCCACGGCGCTGGCGGCGGCGGCCGGCGTCCGGATGTTCCGGGTGCATCAGGTCGAGGCGACGCGGCGGGTGCTGGAGATGGTGTCCTCGATCCAGGGGATGCGGCCCCCCGCGCGCACGGTAAGGGGGCTGGCATGACGGAGCTTGTGGACCTCGCCCGCGAGGGCGTGCTCGCCGCGCGGCCGGGGGACATCTGGTTGCCCGATCGCAGTTGGAGCCGCCGCGGCCGGACGGTCCGCGAGCTGGAGGAGGCGAAGGCCGGCCGGACCATCTCGGTGGTGCTGCCGGCCCTCAACGAGGAAGCCACCGTCGAGTCGGTGATCGACAGCATCTCACCGCTGGTGGACGGCCTGGTCGACGAGCTGATCGTGCTGGATTCCGGTTCGACGGACGACACCGAGATCCGCGCCATCGCCGCCGGCGCCCGCGTCGTCAGCCGCGAACAGGCGTTGCCGGAGGTGCCCGTGCGGCCCGGCAAGGGCGAGGCGCTGTGGCGCTCGCTCGCGGCCACCAGCGGCGACATCGTCGTCTTCGTCGACTCCGACCTGATCAACCCGCACCCGATGTTCGTGCCCTGGCTGGTGGCCCCGCTGCTCACCGCCGACGGAATTCACCTGGTGAAGAGCTTTTACCGACGGCCGCTGCACGGTGCCGACGGGGGCGGCGGGCGGGTGACCGAGCTGGTGGCGCGCCCGCTGCTGGCGGCGTTGCGCCCGGAGCTGAGCTGCATCCTGCAGCCGCTCGGCGGCGAGTACGCGGCCAGCCGGGAACTGCTGACCTCGCTGCCGTTCGCGCCGGGCTACGGCGTGGAAATCGGGCTGCTGGTGGACACCTTCGAGCGGTTGGGCCTGGACGCGATCGCCCAGGTCAACCTCGGTGTTCGGGCGCACCGCAACCGGCCGCTGGCCGAGCTCGGCGCGATGAGCCGCCAGGTCATCGCGACCCTGCTGTCGCGCTGCGGGATCCCCGATTCCGGGATCGGGCTGACCCAGTTCTTCGCCGACGGCCCCGACGGTTGTGGCTACACCGCGCGCACCTCGCCGGTCTCGCTGGACGACCGGCCGCCGATGAACGCGCTCAGGCCGCGCTGATCGCCGTGTTGTCGGCGGGATAGGGCAATATCGACGACGTGGCGTTGGTGTTGCTGTACCTGGTGGTGCTGGTGCTGGTGGCAGTCGTCTTGTTCGGCGCGGCCAGCCTGCTGTTCGGTCGCGGTGAGCAGCTGCCGCCGCTGCCGCGCGGTACGACGGCGACGGTGTTGCCCGCCTACGGGGTCACCGGCGCCGACGTCGACGCCGTCAAGTTCACCCAGGTGTTGCGGGGATACAAGACCAGCGAGGTGGACTGGGTCTTGGACCGGCTCGCCCGCGAACTCGAGGCGCTGCGCGGCCAGCTGGCGGCGGTGCACGCCGCGTCGGCGCCCGACGACGAGGCCGCGCCCGACGCCGCGGAACCCGGGGACGCCGAGGATCGTCAGGACTAGATATGAGCGACGACGGCCGGGTTCGGTGCGGTTGGGCGGCCATTCGGCCCGGTCCGTACTTCGAGATGTACCGCGACTACCACGACCAGGAATGGGGCCGCGTCCTGCAGGACGGGGTGGCGCTCTTCGAGAGGATGAGCCTCGAGGCCTTCCAGAGCGGCCTGTCGTGGCTGATCATCCTGCGCAAACGGGAGAACTTCCGGCGGGCCTTCGCCGGGTTCGACATCGAGACGGTCGCCGGTTACACCGACGCCGACGTGCAGCGGCTGATGGCCGACGAGGGCATCGTGCGCAACCGCGCCAAGATCGACGCGACGATCGCCAATGCGCGCGCCGCCGCCGAGCTGGGGTCGGCCGAGGACCTGTCCAAGCTGCTGTGGTCGTTCGCGCCGTCACCGCGCCCCCGCCCGGCCGACGCGTCGGAAATTCCCTCGGCCACCGCCGAATCGAGGGCGATGGCCAAGGAACTGAAACGACGCGGATTCCGCTTCGTCGGGCCCACCACCGCCTATGCGCTGATGCAGGCGACCGGCATGGTCGATGACCATATTCGCGGTTGCTGGGTGCCCGCCACGCAACTTTGAGGGCCCGATCAGGCTTCAGAAGCGGGTCTTTGTGTAACTGCCGCCTCCGATAGGGAACAATGGAGGCGTGATTTGGCAGTCGATGCAGTTCAAAGTCGGGTATGGCTGGAAATCCACTGGCGGGGCATGCTCGGCGCCGACCAGGCCCGCGAACGCGGGCCAGCTCGAATCTGGAGGGAGCACTCGATGGCGGCGATGAAGCCCCGTACCGGAGACGGTCCTTTGGAAGCAACGAAGGAGGGGCGCGGCATCGTTATGCGGGTACCGCTCGAAGGGGGCGGTCGGCTGGTGGTGGAGCTGACACCCGACGAAGCCGCCGCCCTGGGCGACGAGCTCAAGGGCGTAACCAGCTAAGGCGCCGTTACGCGCACACCTTCCGGTAGATCTCCAGCGTCTGCTCGGCGACGTGCGCCCACGAGAAGTCCTCCACGCAGCGCTGGCGCCCGGCTTCGCCATAGCGCTTTGCCCTGTCGGGGTCGGCCACCAGCTCATTGACCGCTCTGGCCAGGCCGGCCCGGAATGCGGCCGGGTTGTCGGGGTCAAATCGCACCAGCGACCCGGTGACCCCGTCCGAAACCACCTCGGGGATCCCGCCCACGTTGGAGGCCACCACCGCCGTCGCGCAGGCCATCGCCTCGAGGTTCACGATCCCCAACGGCTCGTAAACCGACGGGCACACAAAAACTGTTGCCGCCGAAAGTATTTCGCGTAATTCCCCGATGGGGAGCATTTCCCGGATCCAGAACACCCCGTCGCGCTCGCGGGCCAGCTCGGCGACGGCGGCCCTGACCTCCTCGGCCAGCTCCGGTGTGTCGGGGGCGCCGGCGCACAGCACCAACTGCACCTCCGGGCTGAACCGGTGCGCGGCCGCCAGCAGGTGGGCGACGCCTTTCTGCCGGGTGATCCGCCCCACGAACGCGACCATGGGCCGCGCCGGGTCGACGCCGAGTTCGGCCAGCACCGACCCGCTCTCCGCCGGGCCGGCCGGATACCAGACGGTGGTGTCGACGCCGTTGCGCACGACGTGCACCAGGCTCGGATCCAGCGTGGAGTAGACGCGCAGCACGTCCTCGCGCATCGCCGAGCTGACCGCGATGACGGCGTCGGCGCCCAGCACCGCGGTCCGCTCCACCCACGTCGACACCCGGTAGCCGCCGCCGAGCTGTTCGGCCTTCCACGGCCGCAGCGGCTCGAGCGAGTGTGCGGTCAGAACATGAGGAATGTCGTAGAGCAACGCGGTCAGATGCCCGGCCATCCCGGCGTACCAGGTGTGCGAGTGCACGACGGTCGCGGCCGACGCGGCGTTGGCCATCATCAGGTCGGCCGACAGCGTGGACAGCGCCGGGTTGGCGCCGTGGATGCGCGGGTCGGGCTGCTGTGCGAAGGCGTCCGGGCGGGGCGCGCCGATGCAGTGCACGTCGACCGCGCACAGCCGGCGCAGCTGGGCGACGAGTTCGGTGACGTGTACCCCGGCCCCGCCGTAGACGTCTGGTGGGTACTCCCGAGTCATCATCGCCACCCGCATACCCGAACCGTAGTTCGGCTGCGGGGCGGCGCGCATCTCGGGCCAAGGATCGAGCGGCGGTGCGGACCCAAAACCATTGACGGACAGCCCGTCAGAGTGCCGCCAATAGCGCACTCCCTCTGGCAGCGGTTCGCGGGGGCCGATAGTTTGTAGTCATGAGGGAAGCGCCACACGTGCTGGGGATTGTCCTGGCTGGCGGGGAGGGCAAGCGGTTGTACCCTCTGACCGCCGACCGGGCCAAACCCGCCGTTCCCTTCGGTGGCGCCTACCGGCTGATCGATTTCGTGCTCTCCAACCTGGTCAATGCCCGATTCTTGCGGATCTGCGTTCTCACGCAATACAAGTCGCATTCACTCGACCGTCACATTTCGCAGAACTGGCGGCTGTCCGGCCTGGCCGGCGAGTACATCACCCCGGTGCCCGCGCAGCAGCGCCTCGGCCCGCGCTGGTACACCGGCTCCGCCGACGCGATCTATCAGTCCCTCAACCTGATCTACGACGAAGACCCCGACTACATAGTCGTTTTCGGCGCCGACCACGTGTATCGGATGGACCCCGAGCAGATGGTCCAGTTCCACATCGACAGCGGGGCGGGCGCGACGGTGGCCGGCATCCGGGTGCCGCGCAGCGACGCCAGTGCGTTCGGCTGCATCGACGCCGACGAGTCCGGTCGGATCCGCAATTTCGTGGAGAAGCCGTTGGAGCCGCCGGGCACCCCCGACGACCCGGAGTCGTCGTTCGCCTCCATGGGCAACTACATCTTCACCACCAAGGTCCTCATCGACGCGATCCGCGCCGACGCCGACGACGACCACTCCGATCACGACATGGGCGGCGACATCATCCCGCGGTTGGTGGAAGACGGGATCGCTGCGGTGTACGACTTCTCCGACAACGAGGTGCCCGGCGCCACCGACCGCGACCGCGGCTACTGGCGCGACGTCGGGACGCTGGACGCGTTCTATGACGCGCACATGGACCTGGTCTCGGTGCACCCGGTGTTCAACCTGTACAACAAGCGCTGGCCGATCCGGGGCGAGTCGGAGAACCTGGCGCCGGCCAAGTTCGTCAACGGCGGCTCGGCCCAGGAGTCGGTCGTGGGCGCCGGCAGCATCATCTCGGCGGCGTCCGTGCGCAATTCGGTGCTGTCGTCGAACGTCGTCGTCGACGACGGCGCGATCGTGGAGGGCAGCGTGATCATGCCGGGCGCCCGTGTCGGCCGCGGCGCGGTGGTGCGGCACGCGATCCTCGACAAGAACGTTGTCGTGGGTCCCGGGGAGATGGTCGGCGTCGACCTAGAGAAGGACCGCGAGCGCTTCGCGATCAGCGCGGGCGGCGTGGTCGCGGTCGGCAAGGGCGTCTGGATTTAGCGCCTCGGCGGGCTAGGGGATCTCCGGGATCAGCAGGTGCGCGTCGTGGTCCGGGCCCCAGTGCAGAGTGACGCGACCGCGCGGTGAGCCCTGATACGCCGCGGGCATCTGACCGGTCAGCGGGTTGGTCGGGCACAACCAGCGCCCGGCGACCACCAGCCGCAGCTGCTCGCCCGCGCGAAACAGCGTGGCCGAGGGGCCCAGCGCAACGTCTACGGCGACCACCTCGCCGGCGGAGACGGGCTGCGGCTCGGCGCAGGCCGGGACGGGCTCCCATGGCCGCGAGAGCTCCGGGTCGAGCGCTCGCAGCGAGACCCGCTGCCACCCGGTGGTGACCCGGTCGCGGCCGTACCCGTACGACCCCTCGAACCCGACGAACCGGCCGTCCCGCCACTTCTCCACGCCGACGAACAGGTTGGCGTCGTCGCAGCCGTTTAGTTCGACCCAGAGCCGGGCCGCCATCGGGCCGGTCAGCTCGAGGTCGTCAAGGACCGTCCAGCTGAACGCCGCTGCGTTGGATGCGGTTTCGAACGCGACGCTGCCGACCCGCGTCGGCCGATCGGGCGCCAGGAGTCCCGCGCTCGCGAGATAGATTGGCCGCCAACGGGTCCGGGCGAGCGGCCAGTCGGATTCCTCGCGCACCGCGGAGACGGTGTCGCGGTCCTCGCGCACTTCGAGGCGCACGCTGCGGGATTGCTCGGCGCCGTCCAGCACGCCGCGGAAGAACTCGAGCTGTTCGGCCCGCGCCGCCTCGGAGTAGAACGTCGACCACTTGCCGCTGCGATGGGTGTAGAGCCGGGCGTGGGCGGAACCCGCGCGCATGAACGCCCGGATCGAACCGCGGCTGTGCAGGTTGTTGTCCGAGAAGCTCCCGCAGACCAGCATGGGAACCTCGATCGCCGACAGCTCGGGCACCACCGAGCACCAGAAGTCGTCGCGCAGCGGGTGGGCGTCCTGCATCCGCTCGAGGTCGTAGCGCTGCCGGGTGTCGCGGCGCAGGTTGCGCGACCACAACCGGGTGAAGCCGAGCTCGCGAACGCCGCCGGGAAAGGTCAGGTCGCGATACGCGTCGGTGAAGCCCTCCCACGGGCAGATGGCCCGCAGCCCCGGCGGCTGCAGGGCCGCGACGGCGTACTGGGTGATGGCCAGGTAGGACACCCCGAGCATCACGACGCGGCCGTCGCACCACGGCCGCCCTGCGATCCACTGCACGAGGTCGTAGGTGTCCTCTGCCTCTTGGCGCGACAGGAGGTTTCCGGTGCCGTCGGAGTGGCCGCAGCCGCGCATGTCGGCGTTCACGACGGTGAAGCCGTTCGCGGTCCACCACGCCGGATCGGGCGCCTCCCAACCGGTCAGCGCGGAAAAGGTGATCGGCTGGGTCTGGCGCAACACCCGGTATTGCACCGAGAACGTCCACCTCCCGGCCCGCCGCCGCGGCAGGTTGTCCTTGCTGTATGGATGGACGCTCAGGATCACCGGTCGAGGCGTCTCATCGGGGGCGCGGTAGACGTTGACCCGCAGTACCGTCCCGTCGCGCGTCGGCACCTCGCAGTCACGCTCGACCAGGATGCCGGGGGGCGCCGGCGTGACGGTAATGGGTGGCTCGGCGATGCCGCGGAGCCGGGTCAGTGCGTAACGCAGGGCGCCGCGACGTCTCCACGGCCGGTCGAGCGCGGGTGCCGGATTTCGGGCCACGCCAATACCCTAGGGCGCCTACCAGACATTGGGCACCAAGCGATACCGCACGTGCTGCGCGTAGTCGCGGTACCCCGGCAGGTCCTGGATGAGCAGCTTCTCTTCGTCGAGGATGCGGAAGACGAGCACCGCGACTCCGGGGATGACGAAGAGCAGCCCCCAGTACGAGCCCAGCGCCAACGGCATGCCCACCATCATGATGACGTTCCCGACATACATCGGGTGCCTGACGAACTTGTAGACGCCGCCGGAGGCGACCTTCTGGCCCGCTTCCACGGTGACGGTGGCTGCGGCGTAACTGTTTTGGATGATCACCAGCATGGCGAGGCCGAGCCCGGCCGCCACCAGCACGTCGCCGAACAGGGACAGCCACACCGGCACGGTCGACCAGCCCATCCGGTGATCGAGCGCGCTGAACGCCATCATCGCGAAGAGAACCAGGAACGAGCTGGTGATGATGACCTTCTGAGCCGGCCGTGTTTCCGCCCGCGGTCCGGCGTGCATGCGGCGCTGCAGGGCCGCCGGGTTGACCTTGGCCAGGTAGATGGTGGGGCCGAGTGATGCCACAGTGAACACGGCGAGGAAAACCCATGCCTGCCAATAGTGGAACGTGCCCGCCGGTCCGAACAGGATCAAGCAGGTTGCGGCGGTTCCCACGACCGAGGATGCCGTCAGTCGAATCGCGGTTTTCATGACCGTGCCCTCCCTAGCTGCGTAGATCACGGCGTCGAAAAGCCGTGGCTCCCAAGATGATCAGCGCGATGTCGATGGCCAGTAGCCACAGCAGCGGCGCGGCGGTGAAGTCGGCGCCGACCCGCGGAACGTGGGTGAACGGCTCCAGATCGACCAGCCACTGCGGGAACCGGGCCAGCTCGCCGATCAGGTAGATCGCGACGAAGCAGACCAGCACGCCCCACGCCACCGGGGTGAACCGCGGGGCCAGGCCGAACAGCGTGACGGTGACCGCGGCCAGCAGCCAGACGGCGGGCAACTGGACGGCCGCGGCGCCGACCACTACGGCCAGCTTGCCGCCGACGTCGCCGGCCGCGATGCCGTAGACGAGCCCGCCGGCCACACCACTGGCCAACATCGCGACCGCGGACCCGAGCAGGGCGGCCGCCAAATGACTTGCCAGCCAGTGGGTTCGGGAGACCGCGCCGGCCAGCGTGGTCTCGGCGCGCTGGCCGGTCTCCTCCTGGTGCAGCCGCAGGGTGAGTGAGATGGCGAACGCCGCGGCCACCATGCCCATCATGGCGTAGGCGACCGCGACGAACGCCTGCTCCAGCACGCTGGTGCCGCCCATCCGCGCGACGGCGTCGCGCACGATGGTGCTGCCGCCGAGCTCGTCGCCGATGCCGTGCACCACGCTGCCCATCAGCAGGCCGTACAGGCACAGCCCAACGGTCCACAGCACCAGCGCGCCACGGTCGAGCCGCCACGTCAGGCCGTCGACGCCGCCCAACCGCGGTCCGGCCCGGCCGGGACCGGGACGTTCGGCGATCAGCCCGGCGCCCACGTCGCGGCCGGCGAGCAGTCGATAGGCCACCAACGTGAGCACTGCCGTCGTCGCCAGGTGCAGCAGCAGCACCCACCAACGGTCGCCCGCGTAGGGGCGCACCTGCAGCGACCACCCCAGCGGCGAGAGCCACGACAGCGTGCCGTCGCCGGCGTCACCGACGGCGCGCAGCGTGAACGCAATCCCCAACACCGCGAACGCGGTGCCGCGGGCGAAGCGGGCGCTCGGCGACAGCTGCGCGGCCACCGCGGCGACCGCGCTGAATACCAGGCCGGAGCATGCCAGCGCCGCCCCGAAGGCCAGCGACCCGCCGCGCGGGATGTCGGTGGTGAGCAGCCCGGCCGCGCCGATCGCGCCGGTGGCGATCGACGCCCCGAACGACAACAGCAGGGCCGCACTCAGGCTGGCGTACCGGCCGACCGCGGTCGAGTCCACGAGTTCGGTGCGGCCGGTCTCCTCGTCGGCGCGGGTGTGCCGGATCACCGTGAGGATGACGGCCACCGCGATCAGCAGGTGGAACATCCCGGCCTTCCAAATGCCAACGGCCCCAACGCTGTGGTTGTAGACCTGGCCGTAGAGCGCGCGCTGGGCCGGGCTGGCCATGATCGATGCCGCGAACCCGGCGCGGGCGGTCTCCGTCGGGTACACCTTCAGGACGCTGCCGACGTAGACACTGGCCAGCGGCACCGAGAGCAGCAGCACCCACAGCGGCAAAGAGACCCGGTCGCGACGCAGGTAGAGCCGCAACATCCCAAGCGTCCCGGAGAAATTCGAACCGGCCCGGGGCGCGGGGTGCGCCGGGTGGCGTGGCCGATCCAGGGTCGCGGTGCTCATGCTGACACCTTGTCTGTCGTGTCGTAGTGGCGCAGGAACAGTTCCTCCAGGGTGGGAGGCTGGCTGACGAGGCTGCGCACGCCGGCGTCGCCGAGGGCCCGGATGAGCTCACCCAGGCTTTCGCTGTCGACCTGGGCGCGCAGCGTGTTGCCGTCGATGCTGACGTCCTCGACACCCTTGATCCGCCTGAGATCGCCCGGATCGCCGATCATTTCGGCCCTGATCGAGGTGCGGCTGAGATGCCGCATGGACTCCAGCGTGCCGCTCTCGACGGTTCGGCCGGCGCGGATGATGGTCACCCTTTCGCAGAGCGCTTCCGTTTCGGCGAGGATGTGGCTGGACAGCAGGACCGTGGTGCCGCGGTCGCGCGCCTCGCCGACGCACCGCTGAAACACGTTCTCCATCAACGGGTCCAGGCCGCTGCTCGGCTCGTCCAGCAGGAGCAGCCGGGCGTGCGACGAGAAGGCCGAGATCAGGGAGACCTTCTGGCGGTTGCCCTTCGAGTAGGTGCGCGCCTTCTTGTGCGGGTCGAGGTCGAAGCGCTCGATGAGCTCGGCGCGACGCCCTTCGTCGATGCCCCCTCGCATGCGGGCCAGCAGGTCGATGGTCTCGCCACCGGTCAACGAGGGCCACAGCGTCACATCGCCCGGCACGTAGGCGATTTCGCGGTGCAGGCCGACCGCTTCGGTCCACGGGTCGCCGCCCAGCAACCGCGCGCTCCCGCCGTCGGCCTTCACCAGGCCCAGCAGGATGCGGATGGTCGTCGACTTCCCCGCCCCGTTCGGTCCGAGGAAACCGTGCACCTCGCCCTCACGCACCGTGAGGTCCAGGCCGTCCAGCGCCCGCACCGCGCCGAAGTTCTTGGTCAGGCCCCGGATTTCGATGGGTGCGACTGTGTCAGCTGGCATGGGATCCTCCTTGATCGTCGGCGGCGAGAAATGCGTCGTACATGGTGCGATCCACCATCAGGCCCTCGGTGTAGATCTCCAGGGCCGGCAGGATCATGTCCCGCGCGTAGTCACGGAGCACGGCGCGCAGATCGGTTGGGGTGTCGTGCATTTGCAGATAGAGCAGGAGCCCGCCGCCTCCCGTGATGCCCAGGTACCTGGCCCTGGCCCGGGGGTCACGGCTGGGCTTGATGGTCCCCGCCCGCACGCCGTCTTCCAGGTATCCCTCGGCGTTGTCAATCATCCTCTGCCACAACATCTTCGCGAGGTCGCCGCCGGTCTGCATGCTACGTAACACGTAGGCGGTCAGCGGGGCGAATTCTTCGATTTCGGCCAATTGCCCGAACCACACGGCTGGGTCGTTGGATTGCAGCGCCTCCGCCTTGCTCTCGCGGATCTGTTCTGCGACGTAGTCGTCGCAAGCCTTGCGCAGGCCGTCCTTGGAGCCGAAGTGGTGGATGACCAGCGCGGCGCTCACCCCGGCCGCGTCGGCGATCTTGCGCAGCCCGACGCCGAAGCCGTGCTCGCCGAACTGCTCGATGGCCGCATCTCGGATCCGGGCGGCGGCGGTCAGGTCGGCTGAACGCATGTTCAGTACACTAAACGCGCGTTCAGTCGAGCGTCAACGAGACGCCCCGTCAGGAACTCGTAAAGATTTGGCTGCGGGAGCTAGTCGCGGACCGCGGCCAGCAGCCCGTCGCCGAGCGGCACCAGGGCGGGGGTGAGCCGCTCGTCCTCGGCGATTAGCCGGGCCGCCTCGCGGACCGCGGTCACCTCGGCGTCGCGGGCCGCGGGATCGCCGGCCCGTCCGCCCAGCGCCGCGCGGTGCACCACGATGACGCCGCCGGACCGCAGCAGCCGCACCCCCTCGACGACGTAGTCCGGCTGGTCGATGGGGTCGGCGTCGATGAACACCAGGTCGTAGGACTCGTCGGCGAGCCGGGTGAGCACCTCCTGAGCGCGGCCGCCGATCAGCCTGGTGCGCGACGGTCCGATGCCGGCGTCGGTGAACGCCTGCTTGGCGATCCGCAGGTACTCGGGCTCGATATCGATCGTGGTCAGCACCCCGTCGTCGCTCATGCCCGACAGCAACCACAGCCCGCTGACCCCGGCGCCGGTGCCCACCTCCGCGACGGCCTTGCCGCCGCTGAGCTTGGTCAGCAGGCTGAGCAGCGCCCCGACCGCCGGCGTCACCGCCCCGGCGCCGATCTCCTCGGCGCGCTCGCGGGCGGCCGCCAGCAGCGCGTCCTCCGAGATCGAGGCCTCGGCGTGCGCGCTCAGCGATTCGGCTCGACTGGGGGCCGCCTGGGCGGAGGTTTTTTCGTCGGTGCCGTCCATGCCCGCAGCGTATTCGAATTTGCGGCGCGGTCCGGCAGGCGCGCCTTAACCCGACCGCCCCGACACGCCCAAAGCCCGCGGCGCGACGAAGCTCACTCGCCGACGGATTCGCCCTGCTCAACGTTGGTAACGATCTGGTTTCTCAGCCAAACCTCAGATTGCTCCTATGCCCCGCATACGCCGATGGGTGACGGTATGCATATGGAACGCGGGGTGGTGGGGACCGGGAATACAAATCGCCGGAATGGGAATACACGCTGGGAACTCCGCGTTGACGCGGTCGATGAGCTGCCGAATTTCGATGGCAGGCCAACTCTGGAGGATCCGATCACCACAGCGCTTTTGAGCCCGACCACCATGTCTCACGCCCAGGACTGCCGGGACGACGAATGGGTGGAAACGACGGACGCGTTGCAGGGCACCGCGGTGTTCGACGCGACGGGGGACATGGCGACGATGCCGTCGTGGGACGAGCTGGTGCGCCAGCACGCCGACCGGGTGTACCGGCTGGCCTACCGCCTCTCCGGCAACCAGCAGGACGCCGAGGACCTGACGCAGGAAACGTTCATCCGGGTGTTCCGCTCGGTGCAGAACTACCAGCCCGGGACCTTCGAGGGCTGGCTGCACCGCATCACCACCAACCTGTTCCTGGACATGGTGCGTCGGCGCGCGCGCATCCGCATGGAGGCGCTGCCCGAGGACTACGACCGGGTGCCCGCCGACGAACCCAACCCCGAGCAGATCTATCACGACTCGCGACTCGGGCCCGACCTGCAGGCCGCCCTGGACTCGCTGCCGCCGGAATTTCGCGCCGCGGTGGTCCTGTGCGACATCGAGGGCCTGTCCTACGAGGAGATCGGCGCCACCCTCGGCGTCAAGCTCGGCACCGTGCGCAGCCGCATCCACCGCGGTCGCCAGGCGCTGCGCGACTACCTGGCCGCGCACGGCGACGCGGCTCAGGTCAAGTCGGCTTCGTAGCGCCGCGGTTACCGATACGGCCCATGGCCGGGAATCCTGGGATTTTTGCGAGCCGTACACGCGGTATCGGCGGCCCGGCCGCGCTACATTCGAATTATGCGCGGCTTAGAAATCTTAGAGTTCCCCGAAGGGACGTGGTGATGGCCGACCGGGGAGAGGTGTTTCGCCGCGCGTTCTCCTGGCTGCCCTCGCAGTTCGCCTCCCAAAGCGACGAGCCCGTCGGGGCGCCGCGCCGGTTCCGCTCCACCGAGCACCTGTCCATCGAGGCGATCGCCGCGTTCGTCGACGGCGAGCTCCGGATGAACGCGCACCTGCGCGCGGCGCACCATCTCTCGCTGTGCCCGGAATGCGCCGCGGAGGTCGAGGATCAGAGCCGGGCGCGGGCCGCCCTGCGCGACTCCCATCCGATTCGCATCCCCAGCAACCTGCTCGGGCTGCTGTCCGAAATCCCGCATTACCCCGCGGAGGACGAAGCGTCCGAGCGCGACGCGCGCGATCAGCGTAAGCGCCGGTAGCCACGCGCGCGTTCGTGCCGACCAACGGCGCATTGTGGATACTAGGGTGGACACGGACAACGCCGGTGGGGCGCAAAGCGCCCGGTAAGCGGGCCTGTCTCGAGCGCTCGAGAAGAGAATCCAAAGGGGTAACGTGACCTCCGACGACCGTACTGACGGCGGAAACCAGGGCGGGAACCGCCTGGCGCCGCGTCCCATCTCACGGCCCCAGGTCGACCCCGCATCGCGTCAGTTGTTCAGCCGTCCCGCCGGGCAGCAGGGCTCCTTCGTGGCCGAGCGCGTGCGCCCGTCGAAGTATCGCGACGAAGACGAATTCGCGCCCCACGACCAACCGGCCGACCCGGTCCTTCAGGAGGCCTTCAGCAAGCCCGTCGGGACCGTGGACACGCTGCAGCGCCACCCGATCGACGCCGGCGCGCTGGCGGCCGAGAAGGACGGCGCCGAGCCCGACGGCGCCGAAGACCCCTGGCGCGACCCGGCCGCCGGGGCTGCCCTGGGCACCCCGGCGGTGCCGCCCGCGCCGCCGCCGGGCGTGCCCGGTTACACCGGCAAGCTCGGCGTGCGCGACGTGCTGTTCGGGCGCAAGGTGTCCTACCTGGCGCTGGCCGTCCTGCTGCTGATCGCCTTGGTCATCGGCATGATCGGCGGCGTGATCGGCCGCAAGACGGCCGAGGTCGTCGAGGCGTTCACCACCTCGAAGGTGAGCCTGGCGACCAACGGCAATGGCGAGTCGCCGGCCGGCCGGTTCGCCAAGGTGGCCGCCGCGACCGCCAACGCGGTGGTGACCATCGAGTCGAAGAGCGACCAAGAGGGCATGCAGGGCTCGGGCGTCGTCATCGACGGCCGTGGCTACATCGTCACCAACAACCACGTGATCTCCGAGGCCGCGAACAACCCGAGCCAGTTCAAGACGACCGTGGTGTTCAACGACGGCAAGGAAGTGCCCGCCAACCTCGTGGGTCGCGACCCGAAGACCGACCTGGCCGTGCTCAAGGTTGACAACGTCGACAACCTGACCGTGGCCCGGCTCGGTGATTCCGACAAGGTGCGCGTCGGCGACGAGGTCATCGCCGCAGGCGCGCCGCTGGGGCTGCGCAGCACCGTGACCCACGGCATCATCAGCGCCCTGCACCGGCCCGTTCCGTTGTCCGGGGAGGGCTCGGACACCGACACCGTCATCGACGCCCTGCAGACCGACGCCTCGATCAACCACGGCAACTCCGGTGGCCCGCTGATCGACATGGACTCCCAGGTGATCGGCATCGACACCGCGGGCAAGTCGCTGTCGGACAGCGCGAGCGGGCTGGGCTTCGCGATCCCGATCAACGAGGCCAAGCAGGTCGCGCAGACCCTGATCAAGGACGGCAAGATCGTGCACCCGACGCTCGGGGTCAGCACCCGCTCGGTGAGCAATGCGATCGCCTCCGGCGCCCAGGTCGCCAACGTCAAGGCGGGTAGCCCCGCGCAAAAGGGCGGGATCCTGGAGAACGACGTGATCGTCAAGGTCGGCAGCCGCAAGGTCGCCGACGCCGACGAGTTCGTCGTCGCCGTCCGGCAGCTGACCATCGGCCAGGACTCCCCGGTAGAGGTGGTCCGCGACGGCCGCCACGTCACGCTGACCGTGAAACCGGATCCGGACTAGGCGTTCGATGTTCTCCAACCTCAGCTGGGAGCACATCCTGGTGCTCGTCGTGGTCGGGCTGGTGATCCTCGGGCCCGAGCGCCTTCCCGGCGCCATCCGCTGGACGTCCACCGCGCTGCGGCAGGCGCGTGACTACCTCAGCGGCGTGACAAACCAGCTGCGCGAGGACATCGGCCCCGAATTCGACGACCTGCGCGCCCCGCTGTCCGAGCTGCAGAAGCTGCGCGGCATGACGCCGCGCGCCGCGCTGACCAAGCACCTGCTGGACGGCGACGACTCGTTCCTCACCGGGAATTTCGAGGGGCCCGTGAATGGGGCGCCTAAACCGGTGCAGCCGGCGGAGCCGCCCCAGCCGGCGGCTGAGCAACGCGCGTCCGGCCCGGCCCCGTTCGACACCGACGCGACCTGACGGCGCGATCAGTTCGGCACGACAGTGACCGCGCACAAGGCCTGCCCGGCATTGCTCAGCCGGGAATCCGCGGTAACTAGCGCGCATCTGAGGGTTTCCGCCAATGCGACGTAGGTGGCGTCGTGCGCGGAATAGTTATCCCGGATCTCCCAGATGCGTTCGAACAGGCCGAAGACCGGATAGCGCGTCACGGCCAGGCGCCCCCAGGCTCTCAGCGCGTTCCATCCATCGCTCGCGCTAAGCGTTTTCCGCTGAACTTGCCTGCGAAGTGCGCTTGCGATTTCGGCGTCGACGAGATGCGGAGTGTGGAGGCGCTCGCCGACGATTATCCGACGCGCCTGCCCATCGTGGAGCAGCGCCGCCAGCGCGGCCGACGCGTCAACCACAATCATCGATCGGCACGTCCAGCGTCGATATCGAAGACGAGTTCGGCGGTATCGATGTCGAGGTCAGGGAGGTCGCCCAGCAATGCGGCGTTGTCGACACGGCGAGAAGCCTCGGCCAGTTCACGCACGGCAACCGCTGACACCGACGTCTTGTCTCGAGCCGCCAAGCGCTCGAGACGTTCGACGACGTCATCAGGCACGTTCCGCAGGTAAAGCGTCTTCATGCAATGATGCTAGCACCGTGCTTGCTAACTGCAAGCAAGCCGCTCAGTGGCGCGTGGGGTCCAGCCCCAGCGACACGCCCGCCAGCCCGCGCTTTCGCGACGACAGGGCGTCGGCCACGCCGCGCAGTTCCTTGCCGACCGGGGAGTCCGGCGCGCTCAGCACGACGGGAACGCCGGAGTCGCCGGCGGCGACCAGCGACGGGTCCAGCGGGATCTGACCCAGCAGCGGGACGTCGGCGCCGACGGCGCGGGACAACCGCTCGGCGACCTGCCGGCCGCCGCCCTCGCCGAACACCTGCATCGTGGTGCCGTCGGGCAGCGTCAGCCCGGACATGTTCTCCACGACGCCGACGATGCGCTGGCGGGTTTGCAGGGCGATGCTGCCGGCGCGTTCGGCGACCTCGGCCGCGGCCAGCTGGGGGGTGGTCACGACGAGGATCTCCGCGTTGGGGATCAGCTGGGCGACCGAGATGGCGACGTCGCCGGTGCCCGGGGGCAGGTCGAGCAGCAGGACGTCCAGGTCGCCCCAGTACACGTCGGCCAGGAACTGCTGCAGCGCCCGGTGCAGCATCGGCCCGCGCCACACCACCGGGGTGTTGCCCTGCGTGAACTGGGCGATCGAAATGACCTTCACCTCGTGGGCGATGGGCGGCAGGATCATCGACTCGACCTGCGTGGGCCGGTCGGTAGTGCCCATCATCCGCGGGATGGAGTGGCCGTGGATGTCGGCGTCCAGCACCCCGACCGACAGCCCGCGGGCGGCCATCGCCGCGGCCAGATTGACCGTGACCGTGGACTTCCCGACCCCGCCCTTGCCGGACGCGACGGCGTAGACCCGGGTCAGGGAGCTGGGCTGGGCGAAGGGGATGACCGGCTCGGCGGCGTCCCCGCGCAGCCGCTTGCGCAGCTCGGTGCGCTGTTCGTCGTTCATCACGTCCAGGCTGACCTTGACCGCGCCGGTGCCGGGCACGTCGGCGACCGCGGCGGCCACCCGCTCGGTGATTTCGGTCTTCTTCGGGCAGGCGGCGGTGGTCAGGTAGATCTCCACGTGCACGGCGCCGTCGGCGTCGACGTCGACGCTCTTGACCATCCCGAGTTCGGTGATGGGACGGCGCAATTCGGGGTCGATCACCTTCCCCAGGGCGGTGCGGATGGCGGCAGCTAGATCGGTGGTCATCACCGCCGAGTCTAGGCGTGCGCGGCGGGTCCCTTTAGCCGGCCGGGCCGGGCCTGGGCGATCCCGACGCCTGCGGCCCCGCGGCGGGGCCCACCGGGGCCGGCGGACCGGCGTTGGCGGGCGGCGGACCGAAGGCCGGCTGCCCGAAGGCCGGCGGCGCCGGGTTCTGCGGGCCGATGCAGATCACCGTGCAGCCGGGCAGTTGCGTCGGCGACTGCTGTGGTGTGGGTTGCATCCACGGGAACATCGGCTGCTGACCGGTGGGCGGCGTTCCGCTCAGGTCGATCAGTGGTGTCCGCGCGAAGAAGTCGTCCGACGGCAGGCCGATGACGTTCATCGGCAGGTTGGGCCCGAGCCCCTCCGGATGATCGTCGTGTGCGTTGCCGAGCGGCGGCGGCGGCCCGGTCATCGGCGGCAGGTCGACGGGGACCACGCCGGTTGCGTACGCCGCGGCCCAGCCCAACACGTTTTGCGCGTAGGCCATCGAGTTGTTGTAGCGCAGGATCGCCGACATCACCTGCGACGGGTCGCGCAGGTTGACCCCGCCGCTGCACAGGTAGCGGGCGGCCGCGAGCGTGGAGTCGAACAGGTTCTGCGGGTCGGCCGTTCCGTCGCCCTTGCCGTCGACGGCGTAGCGCGCCCAGGTGCCCGGCAGGAACTGCATCGGCCCCATCGCGCGCGCGTAGGTGGGGCGGTTGCCGGCGGTGCTCTGCAGGATGACCTCGTTGCCGGGCAGCGTGCCGTCCAGCGCGGGGCCATAGATCGGGACGACGGCGGTGCCGCGCGCGTCGACGGCGCCGCCACTCGCGTGGCCCGATTCGATGCGCCCGATCCCGGCGAGCAGGTTCCAGCTGACCCCACAGCCCGGGGCGGCGACGGCCATCTTCTGTTCGGCGCTGCGGTACGCGGCCAGTGCGATCGACGGAATGCCAAGGGCGCCAGGCGCACTCACGATCATCGGGGGAGGCGGCGCGGACGGCGCGGCCTCGGCGATGTGGAACGCCGTCGGCGCCCGGTCGATCGCGAAGACCACCGGCCCGGTGGTGTCGGGCGCGCTCGGCGAAACCGCGGCCACCGGAAAGATCGCGGCGTCACGCACCGGCATGACCTGGCTGTGGACGGGTGGGGCATGCCCGGGGAAGGTGGGAGCCGCGCCGCCGACCGCTCCGGCGAAGACCAGGGGAGTGATGACGGCGACCCCGAAAGCCGGCGATTTCGTCAGGCGTGCACGCTGCCGCTCGGCCGCGGCGTCGGGGCGTTTACCCCAGCGTGCCCCAATGCGCACTCGACGGTCCTAAGGTCGGGAAACTACCGGCTGAGCTTCGTGAACCAGATCACAATACATAACCCCCGTGACGGGAGTGGCGCAATGGTGGATTTGATAATTACCGGGATTTCTTAGCCGTTCGCTCCCAGTCGTCACCCGCCCTCGCGGCCTCCCCGTCCGCACCTTCCGGCTGCAACCGGGCCAGCATAGAACGCAAATCCTCCAGCTCGTCGCGCAGGTATTCACGCGTCACGACCTCGCCAACGGCCAGCCGCAGCGACGCCAGCTCGCGGGCCAGGTACTCGGTGTCGGCCTTGGTTTGGGCGGCGCGGCGCCGATCATCTTCGAGCGCGACGCGGTCCCGGTTCTCCTGGCGGTTCTGGGCCAGCAGGATCAGCGGGGCCGCGTAGGCGGCCTGCGTGGAGAAGGCCAGGTTGAGCAGGATGAACGGGTAGGGGTCCCAGCGGAGCTCGACCGCGGAGACGTTCAGCGCGATCCACACCACCACGATGATCGTCTGGATGAGCAGGTAGCGGCCGGTGCCGAAAAACCGCGCGATGGACTCGGTGATCTGCCCGACGGCCTCGGGGTCGACGCGGGGCGAATACCGGCGCGACGTCCGGGGGGTGTAGAGCCGGCGCGGTGCCGTGGACCTGCTCACCCCGACGCTCCTCCCAGTCGTTGTTCGATGCGGCCGGTGGTGTCCAGCTGCTGCACATCCACACGCCAGTCGTGCGGCAGCAGGTGGTCGAGCAGGTCGTCCACGGTCACCGCGCCCAGCAGGTGGTTCTGGTCGTCGAGCACCGGACCGCACACCAGGTTGTAGGCGGCGAGGTAGCGGGTGACCGCGCCCAGCGGCGTCTCCGGGCTCAGGGTCAGCAGGTCGCTGTCGACGATCCCGCCGACCAGGTCCGCCGGCGCTTCGCGCAGCAGCCGCTGCAACGGAATGCAGCCCAGGTAGCGCCCCGTGGGGGTGGCCGTCGGCGGGCGCGCCACGAACACCATGGACGACAGCGCCGCGGTCAGGTCCGGGTCGCGGACCCGGGCCAGTGCCTCGGCGACCGACGTGTCCGGGGTGAGCACCACCGGGTCCGAGGTCATCAGGCCGCCCGCGGTGTCGGGGGAGTGGGTCAGCAGCCGGCGTACCGGTTCGGACTCGTCGGGGTCCATCCGGGTCAGCAGCATT
Source organism: Mycobacterium sp. E796 (assembly GCF_001672815.1). Classification (GTDB taxonomy): domain Bacteria; phylum Actinomycetota; class Actinomycetes; order Mycobacteriales; family Mycobacteriaceae; genus Mycobacterium. The sequence continues at coordinate 20,230 of NZ_LZKK01000254.1, forward strand.
TCCGCGTCCGTCGGGTTCAGCACGCCGAGCAGGTCGGCGGCGTCGTCGGGGTCCATCTCCTCGAGCACGTCGGCCGATCGGTCGGTGCCGAGCTGCGAGAGCACGTCGGCCTGGTCCAACTCGGGCAGCTCCTGCAGGACGTCGGCCAGCCGGTCGTCGTCGAGTGCCTTGAGCACCTCGTAGCGGCGCTTGGGCGGCAGGCCGCGGATCGCGTCGGCCACGTCGACCGCCTTGCGCCCCTCGAACTGGTCCAGCAGCTCTGCCACCCCCTGGCCGGGCAACGCCAGCGCCGACGGGGTCAGGCCCTGGACGTTCTGCCAGTCCACGACGTGCACGGGGCCGCGCCGCCGCAGTCGTCGCTGGGTGCGCACCGCGACCCTGGTGACCAGCCAGTCGCGCGTCCGGATCTGTTCGATGCCCAGATCGGTGATGACGACATCGAGGCCGGCCAGCTCCGGCAGTTCGGGATCGTTGACCTTGACCACGGTGTCGAGGATCTGGCCCATGGCCAGCACCTCGCCCGGCCGCTGCTCGAAGTGGCGCAGCGACACGCTGCCGGTGTTGAGCGTCACCGCGTTGGGCTCGATCCCGGCGACCCGCAGCATGGGGATGAAAACGCTGCGGCGCGTTGCCAAATCGACGACCAGTCCCAGGACCCGCGGCTGCTGGCGGACGATGCTGATGCTGATCACGACATCGCGTACGCGGCCGAAGTTTTCGCCGAGCGGACCCAGCACCAACATTCGCGGGAGCCGCGCGACGTACACCCTGTTGACCGGTCCCATGCCAGAGAGCCTATTCAGCCGTCGCCCGGATGGCAGGCTGCGACGCCCCGTTGCGGCGAGTTGCCCTAATGGGAACGGATGCTGAACATCGCGATGACCAAAAAGACCACCAGGGTGCCCGCGCCGATCACGATTCCCGCGACGGCCAAACCGTAGCCCTCCTGGCGGGTCTGCTTGATCTGGTTCAGCGCGATGACGCCCAGCACGATGGCCACGATCGAGCCGATGGCGCAGCAGAGGAAGCCGGAGAACGACGAGATGAGCGACGCGATCGCCATGCCGTTGGTCCCCGGCTTGACCCGGTAGTCCGGCGTCGCGAAGTAGCCGCCGGGGTAGGACGGCGGACCGTAGCCGGGATATCCGGCGGGATAGGGGGTGGGTCCATAAC
>NZ_LZKK01000255.1 GCF_001672815.1 Mycobacterium sp. E796
GCCCCTCCCGCGGCCCCCTCCGCGCCGATGCCGCCCGCCGCGGCGCCGGGAACCGAGCCCGTCGCGGCCACCGCGCCAACGCCGCCGGCACCCGCCGCGGCACCGGCCCCCGCACCGGCTCCCGCGCCGGACGCCGCGCCAGCTCCCGCACCGGCTCCGGCGCCAAGCCTGGGTCCTGACGCCCCGCCCACGCAGGACTTCATGTACCCGTCGATCGGCACGAATTGCCTTGCGGATGGCAGCAGTTCGATCGCGACCGCGCTGTCGGTGGCGGGGCCGGCCAAGATCCCGACACCGGGACCCGGGCCTGGCCAGACCGCCTACGTGTTCACCGCGGTCGGCACGCCGGGGCCCGCCGAGGTGCAGAAGCTGCCGTTGAACGTCACCTGGGTCAACCTCACCACGGGCAAGTCCGGGACGGTTGCGCTCAAGCCGCGCACCGACATCAACGGGGATGGGCCGACGACGCTGACGGCGATCGTCGACACCGGCTCGGGCAGCATCATGTCGACGATCTTCGGGCAGGTCACCACCAAGGAAAAGCAGTGCCAGTTCATGCCCACCATCGGCTCGACGGTGGTGCCCTAGTTCTAAGCGTTCCAGGCGGGCGAGCGGCCGAGGTGGCCGAGGATGCGGTCGAGGTCGCTCGCTCCGTCGGGCGCGGTGACGGCCGGGCCGAACGGGGCGCCGACCGTCGTCCGGTACTCACCATCCGGGATCACGAACACCAGCGGTAGCACGGCGGCCACGACGTCGTCCGGAAGCGCAAAGGGGGCGCCGATGCTCCGCGCGACGTCCCAGCCGTGCACCACGTAGTCCACGAAGTGGAAGCCGATCGCGATCGCGCCGGGAAAGGCCGCCCCCGGCCCGAAATCGGGCAACGAGAAACTCGCGTCGAGCACGCCGTCGGCGGCGAAGGCGTCGAGCACGTCGGCGGCGGCCGCGGCGTAGGTGCCGCCGGGATCGCCCGCGACCGCCTCGACCACGCCGTCCGCCGCCCAAACGGTCGCGCTGTCGCCGTGGCCGCGGGCGGCCGCGGCGAACCCCCGATGCTGCGCGGTCATGTGGGCGAGCAGGTCGAGCAGGTCCCAGCCCGCGCAGGGCGTCGGCCGGGACAGGTCGTCGCGCGTGACGCCCGCGACGACGTCGACGGAAGCCTGCACGGCGGCGCGGTGGAACGGTCGGACGTCTGAAATAGTATGCATTCGCAGATCGTATGCGTACGCATATTATCTGTCAACGCTACGCTTCCAGCATGGCGAGGGCGAGGCGTCCCGATCTCGCGGCGATGATGGGGCCGCTGGTTCGCGAGATGATGGCGGCCGAGGTCCCGGTGCTGGAAGCACACGGGTTGTCGATGTGGGGCTACATCGTGATGAGCGCGCTCGATCGCTCGCCGGTGCGCAGCCAGGCCGCGCTCGCCGAGGCGATCGGCGCCGACAAGACGCGCATCATCCCCACGCTCGACGACTTGCAGGACCGGGGGTATATCGAGCGCCGGCCCGACCCGGACGACCGTCGCGTGCGCCTGCTTGAACTCAGCGAGGCCGGTCGGGCCGCGAAAGATGCCGCGCAGGAAGACATTCAGCGCGGCGAAGAGCGCTGGCTCGGGAGGCTGTCCGCCGAAGACCGTCGCCTGTTCCTGCGCGTGTTGCAGCAGCTTTCGGCGACGGACGGCGGCTAGCTAGTAGGCCATGAACAGGATGGCGTCACGGTCGTACTCGAGGCCCGGGTGGGCGCTGGCGAGGTGAGCCTGGGTGAGCTCGACCAGCTCGTCCTCGTCCTTGCCCGTGATGGCTTCGCCGCACGGACACGTGATGTGTGTCTTCACGTTGCCGCCTTTCCCTTCGCTGCTGCCTTCATCTGCTTCTTATACGACCGCACCTGTCCGAGGGAATGGGCGTCGACGATGTCGGCGACGGACAGGTGCGTGCCGGCCTTGCCGAAATCGCCGGCCGCCTCGCGCCAGCCCGTCGGCGTCACGCCGTACTGCTTGCCGAGCAGCGCCAGGAAGATCTTAGCCTTCTGCTCGCCGAAACCGGGCAGCCCCTTGAGCCGGCGCAGCAGCTCCTTGCCGTCGGGCTGACCGGCCTTCCACAGTCCGGCGGCGTCGCCGTCGTAGTCATCCACGATGATCTGCGCCAGGGCCTGGATGCGCTTGGCCATCGACCCCGGGAAGCGGTGCACCGCAGGCCTTTCCGCGCACAGTGCGGCGAACTTGTCCGGGTCGTAGGCGGCGATCTCGCCGGCGTCCAGGCCGCCCATCCGGTCCGCGATCTTCTTCGGTCCCGCGAACGCGGTCTCGAACGGCACCTGTTGGTCCAGCAGCATGCCGATCAGCAACGCGAACGGGTCATCTTCCAGCAGCGCGTCGGCCTCGGGCTGCTGCGCCAGGCAGAGCTTCGACATACGCCGACTCTAGCGCCCTGACCACCGGGCTATCGTGGCGTGGTGGTGGATGAGGCCAAATTGGAACTGCTGCTGGCCCGAGACGAACTGCATCAGCTCGTCAATGCCTACTGCCGCGCCGTCGACCGCGCCGATTATCAAGCGCTGCGCGCCCTCTACCACCCAAACGCGACCGACTCGCACGGCTCGTTCTCGACGGGTGGCGTCGAGCAGTTCATCGCCCAGCTGCGCGCCGCTGAAACCTACCTGCGTGTCTCCCAACACAACGTCACCACAACGAATTTCGTGATCGAGGGCGACGCGGGCCGCGGTGAGATCTACTGCCTGGTGTTTCACACCTTCGCCGGTCCCGAACACGACATCGACGTCATCATCGGCGGCCGGTATCTGGACCAGTACCTCAAACACGACGGCCGCTGGAAGTTCAGTCAACGCACGATCGTCGCGGACTGGGCCTATCAGAACGACCCGTCGAAACTGGACTTCGGACACCCGAGCACCCGCGGCAGCCTGCGCGGCCAACCCGGCCAGGACGACCCGTCGATCGGCCTGTTCACACCCGACTGAACCGGTGGCATCCTTTCGGGATGAGTGTGCGGGACGAGTCGGCCGCCGGACGTCAGTTCGTGGCCAAGCTCCCGTTCCCGCTGTCCAAAGCGATGTCGAAAATGATCACCGACGAGGCGCGCCCCAACTGGATTTACTTCATCGTCATGGGGTTGGCGCTGGCGGCGGTCTACGGGGGCATCTACCTGGCGGAGCACGCCCCCGCGGGATGGGAGCACACGCCCACCGCCGCCGTGGTCGGCATCGTCCTCGTCGTGATCGCGCTGCTCTATGTCGGGTGGCGCGCCACCGGGGAGGTCCGCATCTCCGTCACTGGCGACGAGGTCACCGTCAAGAAGCGGCACGGTGGTGTCTTCTCGTTCAGTAATGCGACGCTTGGCCTCTGGGCGTACGGCAGCGCGACCAAGGTGATGGGTAGCGCGCTGCATCTGCGGTCCCGTAGCCATCACTTTGTCCTCGGTGGACGGGATCATCGCGTGGCCGCCGGAACGCGGCTCGACGAGCCGCCCCAGGGCTACGTCGACGCCTGGTTGTGGCCGCCGGATTTCGACGAGCTGCTCGCCATCGTCGGCCGCCGAAGTCGCTTGGCTGCGCACCAACCCGGGCCGACGGAACTCGCTCGCTGTCTGCTGTATCCCAACATGGAATTGGCGCAACAGATGTCGACGTGGTCCGTCGTCGGCAAACAACGACTCTTCGCGTCGTCCTCGCAACCACTGGTGGCCCTGGAGCTGGGTGCGGATTCGATCCGCGTGGTCGACGCGAGCAACGGGGCGGTCATCGCGACGGCTCCGTGTGCGCAGGTGACCGCGACGCCGGAAACCTACAAATGCCGGCGGTGGCGAAACGGCCCGTCCTACAAGCAACCCAAGCCGTCGCCCGTTCTCGTGCTGTGCGTTCCCGGCGTGGAACCGATGCCGATCGGATGCCAGGAGTACCGCGGCGTGCTGGACTTCTCATCGCGGTTCGCGTGGCGCGGCACGGTCCCGGGTCGGGTGAACCGGCCGGCCGATTATTCGGTCGCGGCCGGCGACTGGCTGCTGCTCGTTGATCGATTCGGCCTGACCCCGCAGCTGGTGGACAGGGCGCACATGAATTAGCCGCTCTTGCGGCGAAATTCGCGGCGGCTCTCCACGGGGCCGTGCGCGCGCGGGTGCTTGTCGCCACCGTCTTTGTGCTCCGAAGCGCCCGACGCCTTGGCCTTCTTGCGATCGAGGGCTTCACGGAACTTGCGCTTCGTGTCGTCCTCTTCTTGCGGTTTCGATTCGGCCATACCGGAAGCCTAGCCTGGACGGCCGCGCCTGGCTTGTGGTTTTTACCGCTTGCCCGGCGGCATGCCGTAGACGTGCGAAATCCGCAGCGTCATCAGCACCCGCCGGTCGGTGACCATCGCCTCGCGGTACTCGTCCCAGTCCGGATGCTCGCCGGCGATGTTGCGATACAAGGCAATCAGACCCTCGACGGTGTCGTCGTCGGGCGCGGCGGCCGGGGGCGTCAGTTCCGCCGTGCCCTCGGCGACGGCATACGACCATCCGTCGTCGGCGTCGACCAGGATCGAGGCGCGCGGGTCGCGGCGCAGGTTGCGGGTCTTGGCGCGCGGCTCGGTGATCGACACGCGCACCACCAGCTCACGCGGGTCGAAGTGATAGCTCACGTTCGACAGTTGGGGCCGCCCGTCGCGCTTGATGGTGGCCAGCACCCCGAGGGAGTTCCCGCTGATCACGGCCAGCAGCTTGTCGTCGAAGACTTGGCGTCCCATGCACCGAGCCTACGTCGTGGTGAAATCGGGACATGACCAAATACGCGGCGTTCCTGCGTGGCGTCAACGTCGGCGGCGTCAACCTCAAAATGGCCGAGGTCGCCAGCGCGTTGACCGAGGTGGGGTTCGCCAATGTCCGAACGATCTTGGCCAGCGGCAACGTGCTGCTCGAGTCGTCCGCCGGGGCGGCCGCTGTGCGCAAGAAGGCCGAGGCCACGCTGCGCGAGAGGTTCGGCTATGACGCGTGGGTGCTGGTGTACGACATCGACACGGTGCGCGCCGTCGTCGAGGCCTACCCGTTCGAGCGCGAGGTCGAGGGGTACCAGTCCTACGTCACCTTCGTCGCCGACGAGGGGGTGCTCGACGAACTCGCCAAGTCGGGCGGCGGCGCCGACGAGAAGATCAGCCGCGGTGACGGCGTCGTCTACTGGCAGGTTCCCAAGGGCAGCACTCTGGACAGCACGATCGGCAAGACGATGGGTAAGCCGCGCTACAAGTCCTCGACCACGACCCGCAACTTGCGCACGCTGGACAAAGTTCTGCGCTGATTGCCTTGAGCGCCAACGTCACTCGTCGGGGACGTTGGTCAGGTAGCGCATCGCGTCAGACTTGGTCAACCCCAGCGCCCTGGCCACCTCGACGTACTCCTTGGCGGCCGCCGCCATCGCGGCGTCGGTCGGATCGAAGCGGGAGATGAAAGTGCCGAAGCGCCCGCGCGTTTCGACGATCGCCGCCGACTCGAGCTCGCGGTAGGCCCGCGCCACGGTGTTTGCCGCGACCCCGAGCTGGCCCGCCAGGTCACGCACCGTCGGGAGCCGGGATCCGGGTGGCAACGCACCCGCCCGGACCCCGTCGATGACCTGCGTTCTGAGCTGGTCGAACAGCGGTTTGCCCGCCTTCACGTCGACCTTCAGCCAATCCCGCAGCTCCACTTCTTCAGTATGTCCCAAGCACGACTATCTTTGTGGGATGCGAGTAACTGTGCTCAGCGGCGCGGGGATTTCCGCGGAGAGCGGCGTGCCGACATTCCGGGATGACAAGAACGGATTGTGGGCCCGCTTCGATCCCTACGAGCTGTCCAGCACGCAAGGGTGGCGCAAGAACCCCGAACGGGTCTGGGGCTGGTATCTGTGGCGCCACTACCTCGTCGCCGACGTCCAACCCAACGCCGGGCACCTCGCCATCGCCGCGTGGCAGGACCACGCGGATGTCACCGTGGTCACCCAGAACGTCGATGACCTGCACGAGCGCGCCGGCAGCAGCCCGGTGCACCACTTACACGGCAGTCTGTTCGAATTCCGTTGTGACCGTTGCGATATGGACTACACCGGCCCGCTGCCCCGAATGGCCGAGCCGGCGCTGGAGGTCGAACCCCCGGTGTGCCACTGCGGCGGCCTGATCCGGCCGGACATCGTGTGGTTCGGTGAGCCGCTGCCCGACGAGCCGTGGCAGAGCGCGGTGGATGCGACCCAGGCCGCCGACGTGATGGTCGTGGTGGGGACCTCGGCGATCGTCTACCCGGCGGCCGGGCTGCCGGACCTGGCGCTGTCCCGCGGCGCCGTCGTCGTTGAGGTCAACCCCGAGCCGACGCCGCTCACCCGCAGCGCCACGATCAGCATTCGCGAGAGCGCGAGCCAGGCGTTGCCGGAGCTGCTGCAGCGGCTCCCCGCGCTGCTTAATTCTCCATAGCCCTCGAGACTGCGCACAGATCGCGATTTACCCCCCGTCCGACGCGCTGAGCGCAGTCTCGGCGAAAAGAACTAGGGCCGGCGGGCGCGGCCCAGCGCCAGCTCCGACACCGGCAACGGCGCCCATACCGGCAGCGTCCACTCCCGCCGCGACGCGTCCACCTCGAAACCGGCGTCGACGATCGCGCGCTCGGTGTCGCGATGGGTGTGGCAGTTGCCGAACAGCCTGGGCCACAGCGTCGCGTCGGCAAACCGTTGCAGCCGGCCGCGCCCGCCGGCGCTGGCCACATGCTCGAGGAATCGCAGTTCGCCGCCCGGCCGCAGCAGTGAGTACATCCGGCTCAGCACCCCGGGAACGTCGTGCACCGAGCACAACACCAGCGAGCACACGACGGCATCGAAGAGCTCGCCGTCGCTGAACGCCTCGGCGGTCTCCCCGATCACCACGACCGGCACCGGCGCCGCCTCGGCCGCGAGCCGGGCGTGAGCTCTCAGCCGGGGCTCGGGCTCGACGGCGACTACCTGCTCGACCGTCGGCGGATAGTTGGCGAAGTTCGTCCCGACACCCGCGCCGATTTCCAGCACCCGCCCCGACAGCCCGGCCACGTTCTCCCGGCGCAGCGCCCGAACCGCCTCGGTCTCGTGGGCGGCGACGACGGGCCAAACGCGCGCAAAGAACGGGTGGTCGATCGTGCGCTCGGCTGCCTGCGTCATTTCTGCGACTCCTCCGGCGGCCGATGCGCCGCCACCCATGCCGCCAACATCTGGGGTGTGGCGTCTCGGCCGCAGTATCCCATTACCAATTGCCCACAGAACACGGAGGACAGCACCCGGTCGGCAAACGCCTCGGCGTCGCCGAACGGCAGGTGCGGCTTGGCGATCAACATGGCCGCGACGCCGTGCAGCGCGCTCCACAATTCCAGCGCGACGGTGGTCGGGTCGACCGGGCGGTAGGTGCCGTCGTCCATCAGCCGCTGCACGGTGGCGCGGATGTGCTCGAACGCGGAGTTGCTCAGCGTGGCGTCGACGCTGCTCCCGGAGCGCCACTCACCCATAGTGGCGATCCGGTACAACTCCGGGGTCTGGACCGCGAGCCGGACATAGGCCAGGCCCTGGGCGCGCAACACCTCCACCGGGGAGGTGTACTCGGCGGCCAGGCGCCGCATTTCGGGGTTCAGCCTTTCGAAGTAGCGCGCGCACACCGCGTCCAGCAGGGCGTCCTTGTCGGCGAAATGCAGATAGATCGAGGGCGGCGTGACGCCGACGCGTTGTGCCACCGAGCGGATCGAGACCGATCGCGCGTGCCCAGTTTCCAACAGCAGTTCGGTGGCCGCGGCCAGGATCTCGTCGTGCAGGCGCTCGCCCGAGCCGCGAGGCGCCCTGGCGCGACGCAGGCCGTCGGCCGATACGTCAACCAATGCGGGTCACCGATTCGTGGACCGGGTGCCCGTTGTGCTGCACCGGCTCCCCGGTCGGCTCCGGGTGAAGCGCTATCTCGGAGGGCGCCTCGCTGATGCCGAACCGCTCGTGCACCCACACTAAAGGCTTTGGCGCCCACCAGTTCCAGCGACCCATCACGTGCATGAAGGCCGGGACCAGAACCATGCGCACCAGGGTGGCGTCCGCGAACACGGCGAGCACCAGGCCGAGCCCGAACATCCGCATGAAGGACACGTGCGCGGCGATCAGCGCGGCGAACGACATCGACATCACCAACGCGGCCGCGGTGATCACCCGTCCGGTGCGCGCGACGCCGTGCGCCACCGCTTCGTCGTTGGCGGCGTGCGCCTCTTTGCCGGTGGGGTTCGCCGGTCGGTACTCCAGCCAGTACTCCCGGATGCGGGAGATCAGGAACACCTCGTAGTCCATCGACAGCCCAAAGGCTATGCAGAACAACAACACTGGCATGTTCGCCACCAGCGTCCCGCTGGGCGTGGTGCCGAGCGCGCCGAGGTGGCCGTCCTGGAAAATCCACACCAGCGCCCCGAACGCCGCGCTCAGCGACAGCACGTTGCACACCAATGCCTTCAGGGGCAGCACCACGCTGCCGGTGAGCAAAAACAGCAACACGAACGTGACCGCGGCCATCAGCCCCAGCACCAGCGGAAGGCGGTCCGTCACCGCGTCGACGCTGTCCCGGTTGATCTGCGCGACGCCGCCCATTTCGACGGATCGGCCGCCGGGCCCCGGCACCCCGTGCAACCGCTTCAGCTGCGTGTCATTGGCCTGGGTGAACAGTGGCGCCGTGCTGTTGACGGTCAAGAACGCGCTGCCGTCGACCAACCCGGTGGCAGCGGCGGGCGGTCCGACCGGGTTTCCGTTCACGAAGGTCCCGCCCGGCGCCGAGACGCCCGAGACGTCGGGAACCCGGGACAAGGCGGCGGCGTACTTGTCCAGATCCCCCGGGTTGAGTCCGCGGACGTCACGGACGACGACGGGCACAGCGGTGGCGGAGTCGTGCGCAAACCCGGTGCGCAACTCGTCGCCGACCTGATGCGACGACGCCGAAACCGGCAGTACCCGGTCGTCGGGGAAGCCCCACTTGACCGAGAAGAACGGCAGCCCCAGCAACAACAGCAGCGCCATGACGGCCAGGCCGATCGGCGCCCAGCGCCGCATCACGAACTTGCTCGACCGGTACCAGAACCACTGCTCGACCGGCCGGTGCAGCGGGTCCGGGCGGCGCAGGGCGTGGCGGATCAGGCGGCGCACGTCCAGCGAGTCCAGCCGGTCCCCCAGCAGCACGATCGCGGCCGGGGTCACGACGATGGATGCGGTGGCGACGAAGGCCACGGTGGCCACGCCGGCATAGGCGAAGGACTTCAGGAAGTACATGGGGAACGCCACCGTCGCCGACATCGACAACGCCACGGTGACGGCGGAGAACAGCACGGTGCGCCCGGACGTGGCCATGGTCCGGATCAGCGCCTCGTTCCGGTCGCTGCCCTCGGCCAGCTCGTCGCGGTATCGGCTGACGATCAGCAAGGTGTAATCGATCGCCAGCGCCAGGCCCAGGGCGGTGCTGAGGTTCAGGGCGAAGATCGACACCTCGGTGGTGAACGTGATCAGCCGCAGCACCGTCATCGAACCGACGACGGCCAGCGCGCCGAGGGCCATCGGCAGCGCCGCCGCCAGCAGCCCACCGAACACCCAGATCAGCACCAGGAAGCTCAGCGGAAGCGCGATCATCTCCATGACCACCAGGTCTTCCTGGTTCTGCTTGTTGATCTGCGCGTACTGCATCGCCGGGCCGCCGGCGCGGACGGCGACACCGTCGCGGTCGTGGACGAATTGGTCCGCCAAGGTTTGGGCGTTGCTCTGCGCGTAGTTCTCGCCGCCCTTGAGGTTGATGACGATCATGCCGGACTTGCCGTCCTTGCTGATCAGGTCGGCGGCGGCCTGCGGCGGTGCGGTCCAGGCCGAGGTCACGTTGTAGACCAACGACGACCCCTGTAGGTCGCGGACGAGGTCGATGCCCACCTTGCGCGCCTGGTCGCTCTGGGCACCCGCCGGCGAGGTCACCATGACCAGCATCTGCTGTCCGCTCTGCCCGAACTTGTCGGTGAGGATCTGGATGGCGTGCGCCGATTCCGAGTTGGGGTCTTGGAAGCCCCCGGGTGACAGACTCTTGGCGACGGGAATGCCGAAGACGGCCGCCCCGATGAAGACCAGAATCGCGATCGCAACTATTCGTCGTGGCGCAGCAATAGCCAGTCGAGCGATCGCTTGAAGCATGTCCCCGGTCCTCCCGCCGCCGTGCCGGTCACGCTGGGCCGCCACTGACCGGGCGGTAACTTATCAGCGATAACTGACAGGTGTCAAACAACACTATCCATTAACACGGCTCCCCGAGGGCGGATGGTTCAAACGGCCCGAAACCCTGCGTTTTCATTGCGGCGGCTAGGAGTTCGGCCCCCGAAAATGGCCGGGATTCGTGCGGGTCATGGCGGCAATCCCGTCCCGGCGGCCACCGGCCTACCCGCCGGAAACCTACCCGCCGGTAAATTGCCATTATTTTCCGAATCGTGACTCATCGATTCCTTAGAGGTGGCCCATACGCTCATAGTCATGTGGATCGACGACTCGAGTGCCGACGTCATCAAGGCTGACTTCGAGGCTCTCTACCACGGCGACGTGCTGGTGGAAGGCGAGACCTCCGAGCAGTTCGAAGAGCAGCACACGCTGCCTACGGCAAGCTGACCGCCATGAGCGTGCTAGCACGGCTGCTGATGGCCGAACCCGCAATCACCCGATGGTTCCGTCGATAGCGATTGATCTTGCTTGAGACGAAAACCCCCCGCGCATCGCGGGGGGTTTTCGTTTCACCGGCTTAGCGGGGGGCCATCCGAATGGCGCCGTCCAGGCGGATGACTTCGCCGTTGAGCATCGGGTTCTCGACGATGTGCACCGCGAGGGCGCCGTACTCGTCGGGGTCACCGAGCCGGGCCGGGTGCGGCACCTGCTTGCCCAGCGACTTCTGCGCCTCCTCGGGCAGCGAACCCAGCAGCGGGGTCTTGAACAGCCCGGGCGCGATCGTTACCACCCGGATCAGCTCGCGCGACAGGTCTCGGGCGATCGGCAGCGTCATGCCGACCACGCCGCCCTTGGACGCCGAGTAGGCGGCCTGGCCGATCTGGCCCTCGAACGCCGCGACCGAGGCGGTGTTGATGATGACGCCGCGCTCCTCACCGAGCGGCTCAGTCTTCGCGATGCGCTCCGCGGCCAGCCGCAGCACGTTGAACGTGCCGATCAGGTTGACCTCGACCACCTTCTTGAAACCGCTCAGCGGGAACGGGCCGTCCTTGGACAGCGTCTTGATGGCGTTGCCGATGCCGGCACAGTTGACGTCGATGCGCAGCGGGCCAAGCGATTCGGCCACGTCGAGCGCCTTGGAGACGGCGGCCTCGTCGGTGACGTCGGCCTCGACGAAGCGGGCGCGCTCCCCCAGCCCGCGGACCGCCTCCTCACCCCGCAGGTCCAGCACCACCACCTGCGCCCCGGCGTCGAGCAGCCGCTTGGTGGTGGCCAGGCCCAGCCCCGACGCTCCCCCGGTGACGACAGCTACGGCGTCCTTGATCTCCATGCGGGTCCTTCCCTCTCGTCCAGCCAACCAGTTGGTTGGCGACTATACCCAGTCCTTCAGGACCGATTCGATGTCGGCCGTCGGCTCCGCCGGGCGGGGAACATCCGGTGCGGTGCGGGAGAACCGCGGCGCCGGCAACGGCTGCAGGCCCCCGTTCACCTCGTAGAAGGTGTTGCGCTCGGTGATGTGCGGCTCGGTCTGCACCTCCCCGAAGGCCAGCACCGGCGTCACGCAGGCGTCCGAGTCGGCGAACACCTTGGCCCAGTGGTCGCGGTCGCGGCTGGCGAATGTCTCGGTCAGCACCGCCCGCAACTCGGGCCAGCGGGCGGCGTCGTTCTGCGGCGGCAGGTCGGCGGCGTCGAGGCCCAGCCCGGCCAGCATCGCCGCGTAGAACTGGGGCTCGATGGCGCCGACGGCGACATAGCGGCCGTCGGCGCACTCGTAGGTGTCGTAGTAGGGTGCGCCGCCGTCAAGCATGTTGGTGCCGCGCACGTCGGTCCACATGCCGGACGACCGCATCTGCCACATCATCTGGATCAGCACGCTGGACCCGTCGACCATGGCGGCGTCGACGACCTGCCCCTTGCCGGAGGTCTGCCGCTCCCACAGCGCGGACAGGATGCCGACCAGCAGGAACATCGAGCCGCCGCCGAAGTCGCCGACCAGGTTCAGCGGCGGCACCGGCCGCTCGTTTGCCCGCCCGATGGCGTGCAGGATCCCGTTCAGCGAAATGTAGTTGATGTCGTGGCCCGCCTGCTGGCTGCGCGGGCCGGTCTGGCCCCAGCCGGTCATGCGGGCATAGACCAGGCGCTCGTTGACCTTCGCGCAGTCCTCGGGGCCCAGGCCGAGCCGCTCGGTGACCCCGGGCCGGTAGCCCTCGATCAGCACGTCGGCCTTGGCGACGAGCTTGAGCACCAGGTCGCGTCCCTCGTCGGACTTGAGGTCGGCGGTCACGACGCGCCGGTTTCGGCTCATGGAATCCTTCACGACCCCGCCCGGCGCCCCGGAGGGCCGGTCGACGCGGACGACGTCCGCGCCGAGGTCGCCCAGGATCATCGCGGCGTGCGGGCCGGGCCCGATGCCGGACAACTCGACAACACGCAATCCCTGCAGCGGTCCCGCCATTGGTGCACCCGACCTTTCGTCCGCTCTGACGTCCATCGCATCTTCGCAGCCGCGCCCGGCGGCCGCGCACCCCGGTCACATATGGTGAGCCCCATGCCGGAATCTGGGATTGCCACGCTCGCACCCGTAGCGGGCCTCGACGTCACGCTGACCGACGGCGTGCTGTCGGTGACCATCAACCGCCCCGACAGCCTGAATTCCCTGACGATCCCGGTGATCACCGGCATCGCCGACGCGATGGAACGGGCGGCCACCGACCCCGACGTCAGGGTGGTGCGCCTGGGCGGGGCCGGCCGCGGCTTCTGCTCCGGGGCGGGCATCAGCGCCGACGACATGTCCGGCAGCGGCGGCGTCCCGCCGGACGAGATCGTGCTGGAGATCAACCGGCTGGTGCGGGCCATCGCCGCGGTGCCACACCCGGTGGTCGCCGTCGTCCAGGGACCGGCGGCCGGCGTGGGCGTGTCCCTCGCGCTGGCGTGTGACGTCGTATTGGCTTCCGACAAAGCGTTTTTCATGCTCGCCTTCACCAAGATCGGGTTGATGCCCGACGGCGGCGCGTCGGCGTTGATCGCCGCCGCGATCGGCCGGATCCGGGCGATGCAGATGGCGCTGCTGCCCGAACGATTGCCGGCCAGCGAGGCCCTGTCCTGGGGACTGGTGACCGCCGTCTATCCCGCCGACGACTTCGAGGCCGAGGCGGACAAGGTGATCGAGAGGCTGCTGGCGGGCCCGGCGGTGGCGTTCGCCAAGACCAAGCAGGCCATCAACGCGGCCACACTCACCGAGTTGGACGCAGCGCTGCAGCGCGAATACGAGGGGCAGTCGCGCCTGCTGGTGTCGCACGACTTCAAGGAGGGCACAACGGCCTTCCAGGAGCGCCGCGCCGCCAGCTTCACCGACCGCTAAAGGGCTTACTTCCCCGCAGAACCGGCAATCCTTCCTCGCGTCGGGTCCGAATACCCCCACGAGGGAAGGAGGTCGCATGGTTCGCTGCCTGGTGACCGGGGCGACCGGCTACATCGGTGCGCGGCTGGTGCCCCGCCTGCTGGACGAGGGCCACGATGTGCGCGCGCTGGCGCGCGACCCCGGCAAGCTGGCCGGCGTGCCGTGGCGCGATCGGGTGCAGGTGGCCCGGGGCGACCTCGGCGACGCCAACTCGCTGACCGCGGCGTTCGACGGCATCGACGTCGTCTATTACCTGGTCCATTCGATGGGCTCGGCCAAAGATTTCGCCGCCGAGGAAGACCGCGCCGTGCGCAACGTGGTGGCGGCCGCTCGCCGCACCGGGGTGCGACGGGTGGTGTACCTCAGCGGGCTGCATCCCGAGGGCGGCAAGCTCTCCGCACACCTCGAGTCGCGCGCGGCCGTCGGCCGGGCCCTGATCGACTCGGGCATCGAGACGGTCGTGCTGCAGGCCGGCGTGGTCATCGGGTCGGGCTCGGCGTCGTTCGAATTGATCCGGCACCTCAGCGACCGGTTGCCGGTGATGACCACGCCGAAGTGGGTGCGCAACAGGATTCAGCCCATCGCGGTGCGCGACGTGCTGCATTACCTGGCCGCCGCGGCGACGGCGGCCGTCCCTTCGTCGGGGACGTGGGACATCGGCGGACCCGACGTACTGGAGTACGGCGACATGATGCGCGGCTACGCCGAGGTCGCGGGCCTGGGGAAGCGGCGTCTGATCGTGCTGCCGTTCCTGACACCGACCATCGCGAGCCTCTGGATCGGGGCCGTCACCCCCATCCCGCCCGGGCTGGCGCGACCGCTGATCGAATCCCTGGAATGCGATGCGGTGATGCGCAATTCGGACATCGATTCCATCATCGCGCCGCCGGCGGGCGGCCTCACGGGCTACCGCCGCGCCGTCGAACTCGCGCTCGACCGCGCGACGCGCGGGCTCGACGGGGCCACCTGGGCATCCCTGCGGTCGGACCCGGCTGAGCCGCTGCCCAGCGACCCGGCGTGGGCCGGCGAGATCATCCACTCCGACGAGCGGACCGCGCGGACCGCCGCGCAACCCGACGAGGTGTGGCGGGCGGCCGAGCATGCAGTCGCCCGCAGCCCGTTCAGTGGCTGGAGCGTGCAGGAGCGTGAGCCGGGCAGCCGGCTGCTGCTCCGCGCCCGGTCGCGCTCGGTGGGCCAGCGGTGGCTCGAGATCATCATCACGCCCCGGAACGACGGGGGAAGCGACTACACGCAGCGGATGATCTTCGTGCCGTGCGGCCTGCCGGGTCAGCTGTACTGGATTACGTTGCGACCCTTACGAACTACCGCGTTGCGCGCCCTTGCGCGCGCCGCGGTGGCGCCGGTCAGACACCGAACAGCGGGGGCAGTGCGAGCACCATGATCAGGCCCCACACGAAATGAGTCAGCACCGGCGCCAGCACGCCGCCACTGGCCCGGCGCTCGAGCGCGCACACCGTTCCCAATATGACCGCGGCGAACCCGAGCATCGGATTCCCGCTGACCAGGGTCGCGCAGACGTACAGCAGCGTCGAAATCACCACCGGACGGCGCCGGCCCAGCGCGGTGTAGAGCGCGCCGCGGAAGAAGATCTCTTCGGCCACGCCGTTGATCACGGTGATCGCCACGATGAACGGCAGATACCCGTGATGGGCGTACAGCAGCACCCGCGTGATCAATGCGGCGACCGCGGGGATCTCTCGGGCGATCAGTCCGCCCACCAGGAAGGCGCCGCCGAGGAGTAGGCCGATGACGGTGCCCGTGATGACGGGCCGTTGGTTGCGCCCGCGCCAACAGATTCCCCCCAGATGCAAAGGGCCCGAGAGGAATCCACCGGTGAGCCACACGGCCGCCAGCAGCAGGGTTAGCCAATAGAAGCTCGTGTCGCCCGGGTGGCGGCGCAACGAGAACCCGAGCACCGCCGCGCCGACCGCGAGCGTGATGGCGACGACGACGCGCCGCCGCCGCACCATACCGGGCGGTTCATTGTGGGGCACAGCGACATTGGTGATGGCACGGCGCAATTCGGAGGCCACCGTGGCGCGATACGGAGTGGTCGACTGGGTCATGCCGGACGCACCTTCGCGTTCAGGGCGAGCACGATGTCGAGGCCGGTGCGCAACGCGCCGGCGAGCGGTCCGGGGACATTGTTGACCAGCCGCAGCGTCGGCCGCGCGACGCGCGGGGTGATCGCGCGGGCCAGGCGGCGGATGCGCAGGGCGTCGCCGCCGGCCCACGCGGGGTCGCTGTCGGCCAGCTGATGGGGATCGGTCAAGGCGTTGACGGGCCTGGGGCGGCGGTCGGACCGGTCCGCCAATGCCAGGGCAATGGCGTCCTCGACGCCGAGCAGGCCCCCCGGCGGGTCGGGCACCCGATCGCGCAGGCCGCTGACGGACGCGACCATGGGATGGTCCAGCGACTCGACCAGGTCCGCGGCCAGCCCCGGGGGCACCGGCAGCGCGACCCCGGTGACCAGCGATGCCAACCCGGTGTCGACCCGGCCGACCGGCACGGCGGCGTGCCACCTGCCGGAGATCCGCGCATACGTCTTGAGCAGCTCGCGGTAGGAGGTCGTGGTGGGCCCGGAGATGTCGTAGGCGCCCGCGGGCACCCGATCGGGGTACGCCGCGGCGACGAGATAGTGCAAGACGTCGCGGATGGAGATCGGGTCGATCGGGTTGTCCATCCAGTTCGGAATCGGCATGAGCGGGAATCGGTCGCCCACGTAGCGCATCATCTCGA
>NZ_LZKK01000256.1 GCF_001672815.1 Mycobacterium sp. E796
GTGATCGCCGCGACCGGCGCGGCGTCGCCGAGCACGAACTGCATCCGGGCCTCCGGCACCGCCGGATCGATCGGCACATACGCCGCCCCGGTCCTCACCACCGCCACCATCGCCACGATCGCCTCGGCCGAACGGGGCAACAGCAACACCACGCGCGCACCCGGCCCCACACCCCCACCGGCCAACAGGCCCGCCAACCGATTCGCCGCCTCATCAAGCTCGCGATAGGTCATCGAGTGGCCCTCGAAGGTCACCGCCGCCGCCTCCGGCGTACGCGCCACCTGCGCGGCGAACGCCGCCGCAATCGACACCGGCGGATCCACCGCCTCGATCAACGCCGCCCCGTTGCCCCATTCCCCCAACCGGATACGCTCGGCGTCGTCCAGCACGCCGATCGACGACAGCAGACACGCCGGGTCTGCGGTCATCGCCGCCAGCAGCCGCTCTAACCGTCTCGCTAGATCGGAGACGTCGAAATTCGGAAATGGCCCCCCGCCGCCCGCCGTGCTGAGAAACAGCTGGTCACCCGCGCCCGAGAAGACCAAGGCAAAATCGCCCACCTGGCCAGGATTGGTGAATGACGCGGATGCCTCTACGCCAGCGAAGTCCATCGTCATTTTCGACGGCATGAAATTGACGCTCACCCTGTCGGTTGAGTGCTCAGGGCCGCGGTTATGCGCTCTGCGCTCAAGCGCGTGCACCGGGAACCGCTGATGCTGCAACGCTTCCCGTATCCGCGCGTCAACGTGTTCACACAAGCCTGCGACCGTAGCGCCCGGCGCGAGCCTCAACACGAGCGGCACCACTCCGGAGACCATGCCGGGGAGCGTCTTGGATTCCGGCCGCACTCGCCTGCTGACCGGAAAGTCGAGCACCACCTCTGAGCCCTCGGTGGACCAGCTGCGCACCAAAATCGCGCACGCCGTGGTGATTATCGATGACCGAGGTACGTTCCACTCGTCGGATAACTCTTGAACTCGTCGAAGAACCACGGGGTCCAATCGAACCGGTGCCGATGGTTGAGCCGAATCACCTTTCTCGGCGACTCGAGGCAATCGATTATGCGGTGCGCTTTCCGGCGGAAGGTTCCCCGTCCAATAGTCACGATCTTCCGCGTAATCGGTAGATGCTTCGTATTCCGACTCGTAGCGGACCAAGTCCTGCAGCGAGCCGAAAAAGGCGGGCGGAATGGGCGCGCCGGAAACAATGGCAGCGTAGACGGTTGCAATTCGGTTGGCAAGAAGGGTGATTCCGGACCCGTCGATGATAATATGGTGAAAGCAGCCGAATAAATAGAACTCATCGACCCATGTTTGAAATAATGCAAACCTGAACAGCGGACCGGCCCACGGCATTGGCGTGCGTTGGATCGATAATGCCATTTGACGGGCTTCTTGAACGGGATGGCGCGAGTTGCTTAGGTCGTGAAAAGCCACCTCGACATTCGGGTAGTCGAGCGCCCGTTGGAAAACCTGACCGTCAGCCTCGAAGATGGCGGCCCGCGCCGGCTCGGCCTCTCGCATCACTTGACAGATCGCCCGCTCCAGCAACTCACGGTTCACCGTGCCGTCGAATCGGACAAGCACGCCGAGCTGCCACTCTGTGTCAGAGCGACCAGTTTCCTGCGCAAGCCAAATGTCCAGCTGCCCCCGCGTCAACGGGAGGGCCCGGTCATCAAGTTCCATCCGGATTACCTATCAAGCCCCTGTCCTGCTGCCAGCCTTTCTCGCAACGTCTTCGGCCGTATGTCTGTCCAGTTCTGTTCGATGTAGTCCAGACACGCGGCGCGGTCCGCTTCGCCATACACGACTCGCCAGCCGGCCGGCACATCGGCGAAGGCCGGCCACAGGCTGTGCTGTTCCTCGTCGTTAACCAAGACGAAAAAGCTGCCGTTGTCGTCGTCGAACGGATTAATGCTCACCGCGTCTCCAGACGGTCTAACTGGACAGAGGTATAACAAGTTCTAAACCATACTGGAGCCCCACAGAGATTGTCTAAGCCTTCCGAGATTTTGAGGTGGCCGGGATCTACTGGCTCCATCGCATCCAGCAGGTTGGTTAGGCGAACTATTGGTATGGTTCGCCCTGCGCACCCCTACCCGTGGTTTGCGGATCGGCGGCTTCAGCCGTCGACAACACTCCCGGGCCGGACGGGGGCGGCCAGAACATGCAGGAAGATCGCGGTAGGCCAGGACGGACGACGGCCGAGGTCTTCAATCGCCGTCCGGCAACGCATATGTAATAGGCGCCGGAAATTGTGGAGCCGTCACCCCGCGGTGACTCGCGCAGCCTTCCGAACTACTCCCTCTCGCTCGAGAACACATCCTCGAGCGCCGCGGTGTCCCGCTTTCCCCGGGCACGCGCATTCGGCGGTGCGGGGCGCCGAGCCGACATCTTCGAGACAGCACACCTCGATACCGCTGCTGCCCATCGGTCACTTGCTGCTCCGGATTGCGCCGACGCGGAGGCATCGGAACAACAAGAAAAAAATTCATGACGCCTAACGCGCAAAGGTTGAGCCGCTACCCGACGTGAGCCGGTCGTGTAGCATGCAACGTGATTTGGGCGGCACGTTGAACCGGTGTATTCCAAGTCAATTTATCCACAATAAAGACACCATGTTACCGATCATGGGTCAAAGCAAATCTGGTTGAGGCGACAAAAATGGACAGCCATAGCGAACCTTCGGTGCAGGTTGGAACGAAGGATAATTCACCCGTCGCAATGTCGGAGCACCTTGCTGACGACCTACTTTCCACGACCGCCGGCGGGTGGAAAAGCTTTTACAATTTGCTCAGCCGCCGCTTGGAAGAGGCCGGGGTCGCCGATTCATCGTTTTTCCTGAATTACGGGTACGCGTCGCTGGGTTCCAACGACGAATCTGCTTTCGACATCCGTCCGGGAACTTTCAACGCCAACTCGGTCCGGTTGGTGTTCGAAGTCATCGGATCGGTTGACCTCAATGACCGGACAGTCGTTGAAATAGGCTGTGGCCGCGGCGGCAACGCCGCACTTATCGCGGAGAAGTTCAGCGCCCAAGTGATCGGCATCGACATGTCCTCGGAAGCGATCGCATTCTGCAGCAAAACGCACGTGAAGCGTCCGATAGACTTCCGCGTCGGCGATGCATTGAATATTCCGCTGCCGGATGCGTCGTGCGATGCCGTCGTCAACGTGGAGTCCTCACATTCATATGGCAATCTGCCGAAATTCCTCAGCGAAGTTCGCCGGATTTGCCGGCCCGGAGGATGGTTCTTACATACCGACTTCTTGAGCCCCGAGGACTGGGACCAGGTGAGGATGCGTCTGAAACGCTCGGGCTTCGTCACCGAAAGCGACCGGGACATTACCGGTAACGTGCTGGCCTCGCGCGATCAGGCAAGCGACACGTGGGCTCAGGTTTATGGCGACGGAAATGCCCGCGTCGCCAACTTCCTTGCCCTGCCCGGCTCTGCCATCTACGAACAGATGCGGGCCGGTTTGCTGGAGTACCGGATACTCCGATCTCAACTGCGTGCCGAAGCCGCCTAGCGTCGAGACCGATACGCCGCTGGCAGCTCGTCGACGGTGAGATTTTCACGGTCGCCGAGGCCGACCTCTGGTCGCCCACTTATCGGCATCCCTGGTCGGACCGCCACCCGCGCGGATGCAGCCGCTTATTACGTGGGCTCGGCCAATCCGACCGAATCCGCCTTATCCGATTCCGGCACCTGACCGGCCAGGTACTCGGCCAGCGACCCGATGGTCGGATAGTCGAACACCGCTGTGGCGCTGATCGTGAACGCGCCCCCGAACTGCGGAAGCAACCGGTTGCTGAATTCGACCGCCATCAGCGAGTCGGTGCCCAGTTCCAGGAACCGGCTGGTTGCGGCCGGCGGTTGCGCGAGCCTCAGGAAATTCTGGACCTCGTAGCGCAGGTATTCGGTCAGGAAGCTGCCGCGCTCCGCCTCGGGCACCTCGTGCAGTTGCCGCAACAACTCGCTGTCGCCGCGGGTCGCCGTGACAGCGCTCGGCAGCACATGGTCGAGCATCGCCGGGCGAGAGGCGCCCAGCCCCTTCGCGGCGCGCTGCCAATTGGCCTTGATGACGGTCGCCTGCCCGGTTCCGTGGGCGAGGATCTCGTCGAGCGCGGTGAGCGCGGCCGAGGGTTCCAGCGGAATCAGGCCTTGCGCGCTGAGGTTGGCGCGCGCGGCGTGCGAGGTGGCCATGCCGCCCTTGGCCCACGGGCCCCAGTTGATCGCCGTCGCCGGCAGGCCTTGGGCCCTGCGCTCGGCAACGAGCCCGTCGAGCAGCGCGTTGGCGGTCGCGTAGTTGGCCTGACCCGGTGAACCGATCACGCTGGAGGCCGACGAGTAGACGATGAAGAAGTCGAGATCGTCGTCCTTCGTGAGCCGGTGCAGGTGGCAGGCGCCGAAGGCCTTGGGCGCCAGCGCCTTGCGGAACCCTTCGAGGGTCTGCTGTGGCAGCAGCGCGTCCTCGAGGACGCCCGCCAGGTGCGCCACCCCCGCGAGCGGCGGCAACTCCGCCCGGATCCGCTCCAGCAGCTGTTCGACCTCCGGCTCGTCGCCGACGTCGGCCGTGAAGACGTGGATCCGGCTCCGGTAGCGCTCGGTGATGTCGTCGATGGCCAGCTGTGCGTCCGCATCCGGTGCGCGACGGCTGGTCAACACGATGTCACCGGCGCCGAGCTGGGCCAGATGGGCCGCCGTGTGCAGGCCGAGCGCACCGACGCCACCGGTGATCAGGTAGCTGCGGTCCCCGCGCGGCTGCAGCGGTTGCGGCATCTGCAGCACGATCTTGCCGATGTGCCGGGCCTGCTGCATGCGCCGGAACGCGGTCTTGGCCTCCGTCACCGGGTAGACCTCGGCCGCGAGCGGCGCCAGTTCGCCGGCGGCCATGCTGTCCGCCACTTCGGCCAGCAAGTTCCCGGTCCGCTCGGGTTCGTTTTCGATGCACCAGTCCAGCGCGATGATCTCGTAGGCGATGTCGGGACGGGCCGCCGCCATCTGCTCGCGCGTCCAGATGTCACGCTTGGCGATCTCGGCGAACCGGCCGCCCTGCGCGGTCGCCCGCACGGTCGCTTCGATGAAACCCTCGTTCGTGAGGCTGTTGAGAACCACGTCGACCCCGGCACCGCCGGTGTCGGCCAGGATCTGGTCCGCGAAGTCCGTGCTGCGCGAGTCGTAGATGTGCTGCACGCCCATCTTGCGCAGCGTCGCGCGCTTGTAGGCGCTGGCGGTGGCGAACACGGTCGCACCGCGTTGCTGGGCTATCTGGATCGCGGCCAGACCGACGCCACCACTGGCGGCGTGGATCAGCACCCGATCACCGGGCCCGACCTGCGCCCAGTCGAACGCCAGCCGGGTGGTCAGCGCCCCGGCGGGGATGGTCGCCGCTCCCACGGCACTCACCCCGTTCGGCACCGCCGCCAGGAACTGGGCCGGCACGTTGACCCGGGTGGTGAACGACCCCGGCATGAAGCCGAAGACGCGCTGGCCGACTTCGAAACCGGTCACGCCGGAACCCAACTCGGTGACGACGCCGGAGAGGTCACCGCCGCCGATCCGTCCCGGATCGCCCGGATACAGGCCGAGCACGTTGAGCACATCCCGGAAGTTGAGGCCGGCGGCCTCCACCCGGATCTGCACCTCACCGGCGCCCGGCGGCGGGACATGGATCTCGGACAGACGAAGGTTGTCGATCGCGCCGCGCTCGGTCACATCCAGGAGGTAATCGCTCGATCGCGGCACCTCGAGATGACCGTCGCGCGCCCAGGGCAGCAGCCGCGGCACGAAGTACTTGCCTTGTCGCAAAGCGAGTTCGGGCTCCTCGGCCGGTGTGCCGAGCAGGCCCGCCAGCGAACGCACCGCGTCGTCGGCGCCGTCGCTGTCGACCAGCCGGCAGCGCAGGCTCGGCTGCTCGGTGAGCACGGTGCGCCCGAAGCCCCACAGCGCCGACTGCGCCGAGTCCACCGGCTCACCGGACTCGGTCGCCACCGCGCGTTCGGTGACGATCCACAGTCCGCCGGTGAGCTTCAGATCTTGCTGCGCGAGCAGCGTGCGCACCACCGTGAGCAGCTCGTCGATCTCGGTCTCGAGCCGCGTGGCGAATTCGGGGCCGGTTTCTTCCGTCTCGGGCCGTCCGGGGCTGCGCCAGACGACGCCGGAAACGGGGGCACCGCGCTCCTGCGCCTCATCGAGCAGCCGCCTCCAGTGCTCGGGATCGACCGCACGGTCCACCGAGACTGCGCCCGGCACCTCGGCCGCCAGCCCGTCGAACCCGGCGATCAGCCAGGTGCCGTCGCCGCTCTTGTCGGCGCCGCCCGACGCCGGCGCGGGCACTTCCTCCCAGCCGAGGGTGTACAGGTTGCGGGTGGCATCGCCGCCGAGCCCGCGCAGCAGCGCCTCCCGCGGCGCGCGTTTGACCGTGAAGTCGCGAATCTCGCCCAGCTGGCGACCGTCGCGATCCACGAAGTCGAGGTCGAAGGCCTGCGTTTCGCTGTCCAGGCCGCCGTTCTGCCACCGCGCGCGGCAGTAGAACCGTCGTGGCATCTTGTCGTGCAGCACCACCCGCCCATACCGCAGCGGCAGGAACAGATCGCTCAGGGCCTGGCCTTCATCGGTCGCCGAGAGCGCGGCCTCCAAGGCCGGGAAGGCGATTCCCGTGCACAGGTCGAGCAGCACCGGGTGGATCGGCTCGCTACCGAGCTGCTCGGCAAGCTCCTCGCCGATCGCGATGTCGCCGACCGCCTCGCCGTCACCGGCCCACAGCGATTTGAGCGACGTGGACCAGGTCGGACCCCAGGTCAGCTCCATGTCGGCGAAGGTGTCGAACAGCTGCTGCGGGCGCGTACGCCCCAGCCGCTCGCACGCGGCGTCGATCGATTCCGTCGGCTCCAGCGCGGGCTCGTCCGCAGCGTCACCGTCGCCACCGACGATCCGACCGTCGGCGTTCAACGCCCACTCGGCGTCGCGGTCCCCGTACGGGCGGCTGTGCACCTGGAAGGTCCAGCCGCTCCCGTCCTCGAGGGGATGCACGGTCAGTTGCACCTCCCGGGAGTTCTTGTCCGGCAGGATGATCGGTTCGTAGAAGAAGACGTCGCGCACCTGGGCGGGCGCCCCGACCGCGGCGATGGCCATCGCCGCGTACGTCGCGCCCGGAACGACGACGGTGCCGTAGATGACGTGATCGGAAAGCCACGGCTGCGACTTGACGGACCACCTGCTGGTGTAGACCGAGTCGCCGGAAGCGAGATCCTTTGCGCTACCCAGGATTCCGGATGCGACGGCGCCGTCGATCGCGACGTCCGCGGTCTTGGGCCAGAAACGACGGCGCTGGAACGGATAGGTGGGCAACTCGACCGTGTGATGCGGCCGGTGGTAAAACGCGGCGAAATCGGGCCGGTGGCCCGCCACATACACCGCGGCCAGCGCTTCCGCCATCTGCTGCCAGGCGTCGACGCCCTTGCGCAGCGACACGATGGAACGCGGGGTGGCCGAGGATTCCGGCCACGCCTGCACCGCGGCCCCGGTCAGGACCGGTTGCGGTCCGATCTCCATCAGCACCGAGCAGCCCAGCGCCGCCACGGTTTGCACGCTTTCGGCGAACTGCACCGGCTGGCGGGAGTGCCGCCGCCAATACTGTGCGTCCAGCGGGGTCTCCGCGGTGATCACCGCGCCGGTGCGGTTGCAAACCAGGGGCAGGGTCGGAACGGCGAACTCGAAACCGTTTGCGAACGACTCGAATTCGTCGAGGGCCGGCTCCAGCAACTCCGAGTGGAAGGCGTGACTGGTTTCCAGCCAGGTGCAGCGGGTGCCATCACCGCTGAGCCTGGCGACGATCTGTTCCAGATCGCCCGCCGGACCCGACAGCACGGTATTGGGGCCGTTGTAAGCGGCGACCGAGATGTGCGGGAATTCGTCGGCGATGCGCTCCACCTGCTGGGCGTCGGCGAAGACCGCCACCATCCGGCCGCCCTCGGGCAGGTTCCCGAACAGCCGGCCGCGCTCGGCCATCAGCCGGGCCCCGTCCTCGAGGCTGAACACGCCGGCCACGCAGGCCGCCGCGTACTGGCCCACGCTGTGGCCCAGCACCACGTCGGGCTCGATGCCCCAGGACTGCCACAGCCGCGCGAGGCCCATCTCGACCGCGAACAGCGCCGGCTGGGCGAAAGAAGTGTGCCGCAGGGTGTCTCCCGCGTCTTCGTCGAACATCACCTCGAGCAACGGGCGCGGCAGCATCCCGTCGATCGCCTCGGCGCATTGCCTCACGGTGTCGGCGAAAACCGGCTCGGTGTCGAACAACTCGCGCGCCATCCCCGGGTACTGGCTGCCCTGCCCGGTGAACAGCCACGCCGTCTTCGGCGGGTCACCGCACTCGCCGCGCACCGCACCCGGTCCCAGCCGGTTCTCGGCCAGCCCGGCCAGCAGATCGCGGGCTGCCTGAACCGAGTCCACCACCAGCGCGGCCCGGTGCTCGAAATGCGAACGCCCCACCGCGGCCGTGTAGCACACGTCGGTGATATCGGCCTCGGGGTGCTCCTCCAGCCAGGCCCCGTACCGCTGCGCCAACGACACCAGCGCCTGCGGTGACCGCGCCGACAGGGGCAGCACGCCGACCGGTTCGTGTCCGGCGGCCCGCTCGGCCGCCGCGGTGACGTCGGGCGCCGAAGGTAACTCGGGGACTTCGGATTTCGGCGGCGCCTCCTCGATGAGGACGTGCGCGTTGGTGCCGGAGAACCCGAAGGAACTCGTCCCGGCGCGGCGCGGCCGGCCGTTGGCATGCCACGGCAGCGGCTTGTCCACCACCCGCACCGGCAGCGAGTCCCACGGAATGTTCGGCGACGGGTTCTCGAAGTGCAGGTTCTGCGGCAGGACTTCGTGCTGCAGCGACAACACGACCTTGATCAGGCCGGCAATCCCGGCCGCCGATTCGAGGTGGCCGATGTTGGTCTTCGCCGATCCGATCAGCAGCGGTCGGTTCGGGTCGCGGCCGGCGCCGTAGACGGCCGCGGCCGCCTGGACCTCGATCGGGTCGCCGAGCGAGGTGCCCGTGCCGTGCGCCTCGAGGTAGTCGACGTCGTGGCCCTCGACACCGGCACGCGCCAGCGTCGCGGCGATAAGCCGTTGCTGCGCACCGCCGTTCGGCACCGTCAGACCGCTGGACGCGCCGTCCTGGTTGACCGCGCTGCCCCGGATGACGGCACAAATCTGGTCGCCGTCGCGCTCGGCGTCGCTCAGCCGCTTGAGCACCAGGATCCCGCAGCCTTCGCTGCGCGCGTAGCCGTTCGCGGCCGCGTCGAACGTCTTGCAACGGCCGTCGGCGGCAAGCATTCTGGCGCGCGAGGTGGCGACGATGGACGCCGGGCTCACCAACACATTCACCCCGCCGGCCAGCGCCATGTCGCAGTCACCGGAATGCAGGGCCTGGCAGGCCTGATGCACCGCCACCAGCGAGGCGCTGCACGCGGTGTCCACCGCCATCGCCGGCCCCTCCAGCCCGAGCGCGAACGCGACCCGGCCCGCGATGACATTGAGCGCGTTGCCGGTGATGAAGTGGGCCTCGATGGTGTCGACCGAGTTCGCGTTCAGCAGCTGCGAATACTCGTTGGCGGCCACGCCCACGAACACGCCGGTTCGACTGCCGCGCAACCCCGCGGGCGCGTACCCGGCACGCTCCAGGCCCTCCCACGCGATCTCGAGCATCAACCGTTGCTGCGGATCCATCCACACGGCCTCGCGCGGGGAGATCCCGAAGAATTCCGGGTCGAATCCGTCGATGCTTTCCAGGTATCCGCCGTAGCGGGTGTAGATCTTGCCCGGCGCCTCGGGGTCCGGGTCGTAGTACTCGTCGACGTCGAAGCGGTCGTCCGGGATCTCCCGGATCGCGTCGACACCGCCGGACAGCAAGTCCCAGTACGCCTCGGGATCCGGCGCGCCCGGGAAGCGGCAGGCCACCGCGACGATCGCGATCGGCTCGTCGGTGCGCGCCGTCACCGCGGCCGCGGCCGGCGAAGGCTGAGCCGCCGCGGTCGCCGGCGCCGGGGCGTCCAGGCTGAGTACGTCGTTGACCAGGAAATTCGCGACGTCGGTGATGCGCGGGTAGTCCATCGCCAGGGTCGACGGCAGCTCCGCGCCCACCGCTCGCTCGAGCCGGCGGCGCAGTTCGACGGCCATCAGCGAGTCCATGCCGAGGTCGAAAAGCCCGGCCTCCTCGCGGATTTCCGCGGGATCGATGCGGGTCACCTCCGCGACGGCGTCGCGCAGATAGTCCACGACGAGCTTCTTCCGCTGCCCCACCGGGGCGGCGGTGAGCCGTTCCACCAACTGGGTGGACCCCGAGGAAGAGGCCTGTTCCGCCCCCGCCATTTCGGTGGGCACCTCGCGCTGCAACTGCGTGAAGAACGCACGCTTCCCCGCCATTTGGTACAGCGGCAGGAACTTGGCCCAGTCGATCCGGGCCACCACCCCGTGTGACGCACCCGAGGACGCCATCAGCTCGGCCATGCCCGCCAAGGCATCAGCGGGCGCCAAGGGCTGGACGCCGCGCTTGTCGAGCTCCGCGCGGGCGGCCTCGTCGGCCATGCCGGCGTTCGACCACGGGCCGAAGTTGACGCTGACCCCGGGCACACCCTGCTCACGCAGGCGCCAGGCCAACCCGTCGAGGAAGGCGTTGGCCGCGCTGTAAGCCGTTTGGCCGCCGGCGCCCCACACCCCGGCGATCGAGGAGGTGCTCAGGAAGAAGTCCAGCTTCAGATCGGCGGTGGCTTCGCTCAAATTCCAAGCGCCCCAGACCTTCCCGGCGAACACCCGATCCACTTCGGCGTCGTCCAGGGCTTGCAGCGGGGTGGTGCTGATCTCACCGGCGGCATGGACGACCCCGGCCAGCGGCGGGAGGTCGGCCCGCAAGGTGGCCAAGACGTGGGCGACGTCGTGCGGGTTGGAAACGTCGGCCGTGATGACCCGGACTTCGGCGCCCGTCTGTTCGCGGATCGCGTCGATGCGTTGTTGCGCGGCCTCGCTGGGTGCGCGCCGGCTGGTCAGCACCAGATGCCGGGCGCCGTGCTCGACGAGATACTCGGCGACCTCCAGCCCGATCGCGCCGAGCCCGCCGGTCACCAGATACGTCGCGTCGTCACGCAGCGCCAGCGGCGTCGCGACCGGCTGCCCCGTGCGTCGGGTCAACCGGGGAACGTAGACCGCCTGGTCCCGAAGCGCGAGTTGGTCTTCACCGGCCGGTGCCGCCTCCAGCTGCTCGACGAGCAGGGACCACTGGTCGGCGCCGTCGCCGGCCAAATCCGCCAGTCCGCCCCACAGTCGGGGATGTTCCAGCGCGGCGGCGCGACCGAAGCCCCACAGGGACGACTGCGCCGGTGACACCTTGTCCGACGCGGTAACCCGTTGTGCGCCACGGGTTATCAGCCAGATGGGCGCGCGCAGTTCGGCGGCGGCCGCGGCACGGAAGAGTCGCCGCGTTCCGCTCAGGATCTGGTGTTGCATCCGCAGCAGCGACTGCGTCGACGGCGTCGTGTCCGATCCGAGGGCGGCGAGATGCAGGATCCGCAGCGACGGTTCGTCCGCGACCGCGGTACGCAACACGCCCTGCAGCCGATCCGCGTCCGCGTCGGACACCGGCAGCCCGACGATTTGGTGGCGGTGACCGCGCGCGGTCAGCGCGTCGACCAACGGCTGGACCGCCTCGGCGTCGTCGGTGACGAGCAGCCATGCGGAGCCCTCGCCGGCGCCCGAGGCCTTGGTGGCGGACTTCTCCCAGCGGATCTCGTAGCGGGAGTCCACGATGGACTGGGCGTTGCGCTGTTGGTTGTGTTCTGCCGCAAGCTGTCTCAGCACATCGACGGTCTGCGGATCGCTGTTCCCGCCGCCCAGCAGCGCCGCGAGTTCCTCGATCCGGCCGTCCTCCAGGAGCCCGACAGCTTGGGTCCGCACGGCCGAGCCCTGGCTCGAGGTCTGGGTGGGCGTGGCCCGCTGCTCACGGAACCAGTACTCGCGGTGCTGGAACGGATAGGTGGGCAGGTCGAGCTTGCGCGCCGTCGCCGGCGCCAAAGCGGCGAAGTCGGGCCGGTGCCCGACGATGTAGGCGTTGGCGAGGGCTTCGGTGATCTGGCGGTGATCGGCGATGTTCTTCCGCATCGACGCGATCGCCCGGGGCGCGGTGGCCGGGTCCGGCCACGCGCGCATGGCCGCCGCGGTGAGGATGGGTTGCGGGCCGATCTCAAGCAGCATCGTGCAGTGCAGCTCGGAAAGCGTGCGCACGCTCTTGGCGAACTCGACCGGCTGCCGCGCATGGCGGCGCCAATACGCGCCGTCCAGTTTCGCGCTTCGGCCCAGGGCCGCGCCGGTTCGGTTGCACACCAACGTCTTTTGGGGCGCGCCGAACTCGAACCGGTTCGCGTACGACTCGAACTCGTCGAGGACCGGATCCAGCAGTGCCGAGTGGAAGGCGTGGCTGGTGTCGAGCCAGTCGCAGCGCACACCGTCGGCTTCCAGGCCGGCCACCGCCTGGTCCAGATCCTGCACGGGCCCCGACAGCACGGTGTTGGCGCCGTTGTAGGCCGCCACGGACAGGCTCGGGAACTCGTCGGTCATGCTTTCCACCCGCTCGGGGGCGGCGAAGACCGCGACCATCCGGCCGCCGTCGGGCAGGCTGCCGAACAGGCGGCCGCGCTCGGCCATCAGCAGCATTCCGTCCTCGAGCCCGAACACGCCGGCCACGCAGGCCGCCGTGTATTGGCCGACGCTGTGGCCGATCACCACGTCCGGTTCGAAGCCCCACGACTGCCAGAGGCGGGCCAGGCCCATCTCCACCGCGAACAACGCGGGCTGGGCGTAGCTGGTTTGCCGCAGGGCGTCGTCACCGTCCGGATCGAAAATGACATCCAGCAACGGTCTCTCGAGCACGTCGGCGACCGCCGCCGCGCACCGGGTCATCGTCTCGGCGAACACCGGCTCGGTCTCGAAGAGCTCCCGGGCCATGCCGGCATACTGGCTGCCCTGACCGGTGAACAACCACGCCGTCTTCGGCCGATCGGTGCACTCACCGCGCAGCAGGCCCGGCGCCGGGCGATCGTCGGCCAGCGCGGTCAGCTGCTCGCGCGCGGCGTCTGTCGAATTCACCACCAGGGCGGCCCGGTGCTCGAAGTGTGAGCGCCCGGCCCCGGCCGTCAGGCAGACGTCGGCCAACGACGCCTCGGGGTGGGCGGCCAGCCAATCGGCGTATGCGTTGGCGAGCTGCGCCAACGCGGCCGGGTTGCGCGCCGAGAGCGGCAACAGGCTGAACCGCCGGTCGTCCAACGGAGCCGCCGGCGTCGCGGCAACCGGGGCTAGCTCGGGTGCTTCCTCGATGATGATGTGCGAGTTCGTCCCCGAGAACCCGAACGAGCTGACCCCCGCGATGCGGGGCCGTCCGCCGCGTTTCCAGGGCAGCGGCTCGTCCACGACCCGCACCGGCAGCCGGTCCCAGGGAATGTGCGGCGAGGGCTTGGAGAAGTTCAGGTGCTTCGGCAGCACCTCGTGCTCGAGCGACAGGATCACCTTGATCAGACCCGCGATACCCGCGGCCGCCTCCAGGTGCCCGATGTTGGTCTTCACCGACCCGATCAGCAACGGCCGGTCGGCGTCGCGGCCCTTGCCCAACGCCGCACCGGCGGCCTGGACTTCGATCGGATCACCGAGCGAGGTGCCGGTCCCGTGCGCCTCGAGGTATCCCACGTCACCGGGTGCGACACCCGCGCACTGCAGCGCCTCGGCGATCACCCGCTGCTGGGCGACGCCGTTGGGCACCGTCAATCCACCCGACGCGCCGTCCTGGTTGACCGCGCTGCCCCGGATGACGGCCCGGATCCGGTCGCCGTCCCGGATGGCGTCCTCGAGGCGCTTCACCACGACGACACCGGCACCCTCGCCGCGCACATAGCCGTCGGCGGACGCGTCGAACGTCTTGCACTTCCCGTCCGGGGCCAGCATGTGCGCGTGCGAGAAGGTCATCGCGGTCTTCGCGCTGAGCAGGACGTTCACGCCGCCGGCCAGCGCCAGGTCACATTCCCCGAAGCGCAGCGCCTGGCACGCCTGATGGACGGCGACCAACGACGAGCTGCACGCCGTGTCGACCGACACCGCCGGGCCCTGCAGCCCCAGCCCGTAGCTGATCCGGCCCGCTCCCGCCGCGGACGACGTCCCGATCGCTACGTAGGCCTCGATCTCCTCGTAACTCAGTTGTTCCGATATCAAGCCCAGGTAGTCGTGGGTGCCCAGGCCCATGAACACACCGGTCTTGGTGTTCGCCAGAGCCGACGGGGCGGTGCCCGAATGCTCCACCGCCTGCCAGGCCGTCTCCAGCAGGATCCGGTGCTGCGGGTCGATCAGCATGGTCTCCCGATTGGACAGCCCGAAGAACGGCGCGTCGAATCCCGTCACGTCGTCGATGAACCCGGCCCGGCGGCTGACGATCTTTCCGGGCGCGTCGGGGTCCGGGTCATAGAACCGGTCGACGTCCCAGCGGTCCGGTGGCACCTCCGACAGCGCATCCCGGCCTTCGGCCAGCACCTCCCAGAACCCGTCGGCGTCGGCCGCGCCCGGAAGGCGCACCGCATACCCGACTATCGCGAAGCTCTCACCCGTCCCCTGCGAGCCACGAAGATCGGTCATTTCCGACCGCCGATCATCTGCTGTTGCTCCTCGTCGTTAACCAAGACGAAAAAGCAGCCCCTGCCATCTTCGAAGGGATTGATGCTCAACCGCGTCTCCAGACCATCTACTTGCACATGGGTTTAACAAGTTCTTGACCATACTTGCTGGGTGAGACGCCTGTCACGCGAATAGGTAAGTGAGACCTCCGTCATGCCCGTTGCTAATCGGCGGGTTCAGCCAGAGCTCCAGAATTCGTCCCGTCCGGCGGATCTGACCTGCAGCGATGGGTTGAATTTCGAGGCGTTTTCGCCACTGGCCTGCCACGGGGCTCGCCGCCAGTTCAGCCCGCGCGCTTGACGCGGGCGAAATCCTCCACGTGGTCCGCGGCGGCCACGGCGCTTTTGCCGGGTTCGCTCATCCGCACGGCGAGCTCGCGCGCGTGGGCCAGGCACTCCGGATCGAGAATGGTTCGCAGATCCGCGATAAACGATTCCTTGGTCGTGCGCGAGATGCGCCGCCCGGTGCCGACGTTCAATTGTTTGACCTGCGCTGCCCAGGGCGCTTGAGCGGGCAAATTCCAGAGAATCAGTGTCGGGCGTCCGGCGCGAAGGCCCGCGGCCGTGGTGCCCGCGCCGCCGTGGTGAACTACCGCGCGGCAGGCCGGGAAGATGGCCGTATGGTTCACCGCTCCCACCACCTTGAGGTGCTCGGAATGGGGAACGTCGCTGAAGTCAGTCCCGCCGGCGCAAACCAACCCACGCTCACCCAGCCGCGCGCAGGCCTCCTCGATCATGGCCAGCGTGTCGGCTGCGGATGCGACCGCCGGGCTGCCAAACCCGAAGTAGATCGGCGGTGGTCCCGCAGCGACCCACGACGCGACCTCCTCGTCGGCATCCGTGGCCAACTGCAGCGTCAGCGCACCGACAAACGGCCGTTGGCCATCCCACTTCGCCCATTCGGCTGCCAGCCCGGGAAAGCACACCTCGTCGTAGGCCTGGAGTTCCAGTGATCCGCGTTCTGCGATTCGCCGCGTCCAGGGGACCGTGGCCTTGGGCAGACCCAGTTCGCGACGCTGGGCCTCTTCGACCTTCTTCGTCAGGAGCCAGTACTCCCACGCGAATACCTCCGCCATGACGTGGTTGCGACGGGGCCGTGCCGGGGAGAAATGCAGTGCGGCCATCGGAATGTCGTAATAGTCGGCGACGTTGCTCACCACCGGCTCAATACTCTGGCCGGCGATCACCACGTCGGCTCCATCGGCCGCCGACGTCACGGTCCTGCTCATCTCTTCCCAGCACCGGGCGCCGAGCCCCCAACTTTCGCGGCCGAAACTGATCAGTTCGTGGAGCCGCCAGGGTCGGCGCCGAAAAGAGTTCCAGAATGGACGCACCGCTTGCATTGTGGTCGACCAATCCAGACCGAAGGGAACCGCATCAAGCCCGGCCGATTCGGCGAAACCGACGAGGTCCGGCGGGACGGCGATGCAACCGTCGTGCCCGCGGCGCAGCAGCTCACGACCGAGCACGACGCAGGGCTCGATGTCGCCGCGACTTCCCCAGTTCGCCAACACAAATTTCATGCGTTTCCTTTGGGCTTTCTATGGGCGCAACAAGTGCAAGACCTTACTTCGTGGTGGTGGCGTCCGCTCGCTAATCTCACGCAAAGGCAATCAACCACGCGGTCGGCGGGATAGTCCCGGCAGCGCCCAGTCGCCGTTAGCCCAACCGCTTAAGGCAGGCGAATTCTTCCAGGAGGTCAGCGGCGGCCGCGGCGCTTTTGGCGGGTTCGGTCATCCGGGTGGCGATCTCGCGGGCGCGGGCGACATATTCCGGGGCGAGAATGGTGCGGAGGTCGGCTACCAGCGTTTTCTGGGTGGCGCTCGAAAAGCGCCGGGCGGCACCCACTTTCAGCCGTTTGACGGCGGTCCCGTAGACGGCGTGAACGAGGTCCCAATAGAGGATCAGCTGGGGGACCCCCGCGCGCATGGCAATGGGGGTGGTGCTCGAGCCGCCGTGGTGGACGAGCGCCCGGCAGGCGGGAAAGACGGCCGGGAAGTTCACCGCGCCCACGACCTTGACGTGGTCGGGGTGCGCAACCCTGCCGAAGTCGGTTCCGGCGGCGCCGATCAATGCCCGCTCGCCTAACTCCGCGCAGGCCGCGCCGATCATGGCGATCGTCTCGGCCGGGGATTCGACCGGGATGCTTCCGAACCCGAAGTAGATCGGCGGCGTTCCCGCGGCAATCCAGGACGCGACCTCGTCGTCGGCGTCCGTCGCCAACCCGAGCGTCAGGGTGCCGACAAATGGTCTTTGCCGGCCCCATTGCGCCCACTCGGCGGCCAGCCCGGGAAAGCACGCCTCGTCGTAGGCCTGGATTTCCAACGATCCGTTTTCGGTGATCCGTCGCGGCGCGGAGGTTTTTGCCTTCGGTAAGCCGAGTTGTCGGCGCTGGGCGTCCTCGGCCTTTTTCGTCCCTCGCCAAGACGCCCACCAAAACGCCCGCACCGCTGAGCGACCCACCGGCGCGGGCAGGAATGGCAGGACCTGGCCGTTGGGCCGCAGCGGAAAGTAATGCAATGTGGCCAGCGGAATACGGTAATGCTGCGCCACGTTGGCGGCAGCGTCCTCGAAATTGATGCCCGTGAATATGAGGTCGGCCCCGTCCGCGAGCGACATCAGAGTCGCGCTCATCTCCTGCCAACCCTGAAGAAGAGGCCCGGCGATTTCGAGTCGCGACCTGATCAGGTCCCGGATTCTCCACGGGTGGCTGAAAAAGCACGTCCAGAACTCGCGGTGCGCGTCCAGGATGGACTGTGCCTCCGGCCCGAAGCCGACCGCCGCCACACCCGCCGCCTCCGTAAAACCAACCAGGTCCGGCGGGACGGCCATGCACACGTCATGCCCTCGGCGGTGCAACTCACGGCCGACGGCGAGGTTGGGTTCGACGTCGCCGCGGCTCCCCCAGCTGGCCAACACAAATTTCATCGAGGCCCTAGTCCCTCACTTTCCGTGCGGGTTGGCGCCTTACTTCCGCGGAGATCCGGCTGCCTCGCCGAGCAATTGGCCGAGAGACCGAGCCGGCTTCAGGTTGAGCAAGCGCTTGCGATCGGCGGCGAGATCCGCGTAGGTGAGCGCGTCGACCTCGGCGGGCGAGTAGGGCAGTCGTGACTCTGGGGGTCCTTTGCGCACGACACCAACGCCGGTGTCGCACTTCAGCACCGCGATTTGCAGGTCGTCGCGCGTGCTGCGCAGGTGAACGATCGACTTCCACACGTCGCCGCTCCACAAACCAATGATCAGTGGCCCCTTCTGCTGCGCGACGAAGTCGGCCCACGACGCCGCGCGGCGGCCGATCAATTCGGTCGCGGGGTTGCAGTCGTGCAGGAAAATGACGCCATCGTCCCGCAGGTGGCGCACCGTGTTCTCGACGTCGCGCACCACCTGCTCATAGGTGTGCATCCCGT
The DNA here is from genome assembly GCF_001672815.1 of Mycobacterium sp. E796. Taxonomy (GTDB): domain Bacteria; phylum Actinomycetota; class Actinomycetes; order Mycobacteriales; family Mycobacteriaceae; genus Mycobacterium. Next base: position 18,108 of record NZ_LZKK01000256.1, read on the forward strand.
CGATCAGGGCGACGTCGATGGGGCGCTGCTCGAGGAAGGCCGCCTCGTTTGCGAAGAATTCGTCGCTGGTCGTCTCGAAGTAGTGGGTGACGCGTGCCTTCGCATCGGCCTGTTCGCGGGAGCGCGCCGAGAGCCTGAACTCCGGGTCGACGGCGATCTTCTCGTCGGCATGAATGCGACGGAACGCAAGGCCCTTCGAAACGCCGATCTCCAGATAGACGGGCTTTACTCGCCCTTCGAGCGCCCGCTGTACCGCCTTGATCCGGTTGACCCCCGGAAGGGCGTCCACCAGCATCGTGAGACCGTCGTTGAAGTTCACGCGACGATCCTTGCGATTAAACGCGTGTCTGACAAGGGGTGCGCCCGGCCCGACCGCGCAATCACCCGTTGTCCTGGGGGCCGGTCCGGGCGAGCTTGCCCAGACCCGTGATCTCCAGGCTGACCGACTTCCGCTGTCCCGCAGCGCCGAGCATGAACAAGATGTCGCCCATCGGCGCGCCCAACCAAAATCGCCAAAATCGCCTGCCGAATAAATTCCACGCATACTGGCCATTTCCGATGGACCAATAGACCGCGATCAACATGATGTAGTACACCCAGCGCCGCCACCGTGAGGTGACCATTTCGACATTCATCTCCCAGGTCTCGAGCCCCCAGGCCCGATAGCGCCACTCCAACCCGTACCGCGCTTGGAATTCATAGAATGCAAGCATTTCGCCATTGGTGACCAGATACTCGTCGAACACGAGAATCGATCCCTCGGTGAAGCGATCCTTGCATGTCTCCAACGCATGCAGACAACTCTCGTAGGTGTCCAAATCCATGTGGAAAAGCCGGATCAGGGCGGCTGGATGATCGGACAAGAACGGGGCCAACGTCTCATAGGTGCTCCCCCGGATGAACTGCACCTTGCGACCGAGCGCGTCAGGGATCCCGTCGTGCAAAATCACGCCTGTATCCGGCATGAGACGTTGAGCGAGTGGTTCGGTGAGCGAGAAGGTTCCACGCTTGAACACCATCTGGTCGTCGACTTGCCAGTCTTCGACAAGGCCCTCAAAGGTATCGAAGCCGTATACCGTGCATCCGGAAGCATCAGATATCAGCCTTGTCGACCAGCCGATCCAGACGCCTAGATCGAGCAGTAGCTCCTCGCGATCCTCAGGGCATTGCTTCGGCAGGCGCGATGCTTCCCACAGCAAGGTGTGGCCCGAAATCTTGGACCGCCGCAGATCCGCAAGCGTGTGGGCGATAAATGCGCGATATTCGTTGTCGTAAACGGTGATGTCCCGTGCATAGAGATTTGGAATGTAGCGGTCACGATCCCGATAAACCGAGCGCGCGCACAGCAGCAACAATAAAAGTACGCCAAGTCCGACGAGCAGAATCGGCAGGAAGTAACATGCCGCGGCCACGCCTAACGCGACGCCGACGAGAATCGCTTTCCACAGGTGATGGAGGTTCGTACGATCCCGCGTCGGACTACCCACTGTTGCACTATCGACTACGCTCACCGGTTCACCTCCAGGATCTCGGCTAGAGATTAGGTCCTACTGCAATGGCTTGGGATCTGACGTGGTCGCCTCGGTCTCAGCGCCTCGCCTTGACAGCCCGAACAGACGCGGTCGCCCGAGCCGACGTGATGATTCGCGAACATACCCAATCTGTTGGACAGGTGTGTGATAATTCCTCGGTTCGGAGAACCGGCCCTCCTAGCGAGTAGGTGATCTTGCCCCAAGCCGACAGCGTTACCTCTACCGAAGGGGTGCGGGTTCGGCGTTCGGAAAAGGCCGCATTCCGGCCCGACATCGAGGGCTTGCGCGCCATCGCGGTGATCGCCGTCGTTCTGTTTCACGCCGAGGTCCCCGGGGTGGGTGGCGGGTTCGTCGGCGTGGACGTCTTCTTCGTCATCTCCGGCTTCCTCATCACCGGACTCCTGTGGCGCGAAGCGAACACCACCGGCACGGTGCGGCTTCGCACCTTCTACGGGGCCCGGGCGCGCCGTCTGTTGCCCGCATCGGCCGCGGTCGGCGTCATCACCGCGATCGCCTCGGTTGTCCTGCTGCCGCCCTTGCAGGCCCGCATCGTCCTTGGCGACGGCATCGCCAGCGCGCTGTATGTCAGCAACTACCAATTCATTCACCAACAAGTCGACTACTTCGCCGGGTCGACGGCGACGTCGCCGTACCTGCACTACTGGTCGTTGGGCGTCGAGGAGCAGTTCTACCTGGTGTGGCCGGCGATGATCATCGGGACGGCGTGGCTCGTCCGGCTCGTGCGCCGGCGCGGCAAGACCGATGCCACCTCCTCGAGGCGGCCGTACCTGGTGGTCCTTGTGCTGGTCGGGGTTTCGTCGTTTGCGCTGTCCCTCGCGGTCACCTACGTGGTGCCGCCAGTCGCGTTCTTTTCGCTGCCCACCCGGGCCTGGCAATTGGCCGCCGGTGGTCTGGTGGCCCTGACGGCCGGCCGGTGGCGCCGACTTCCACCACGAGCCGCCGCGATCACCGGATGGACCGGGCTGGCCCTGATCCTGCTCGCCTGCACCTGGCTGGGCCCAGACACCCTCTACCCCGGCATCGCTGCGCTGCTGCCGACCGTGGGCGCCGCACTGGTCATCGGCGCCGGCTGCGCCGCAGCCACGCAAGGATGCGGCCGCGTCCTGGCCGTACCGCAGCTGCAGGCGATCGGCCGGCTGTCCTACTCCTGGTACCTCTGGCACTGGCCGGTGCTGGTCCTGGCACCCGCGCTGGTGGGCCACCCACTCGGGCTGCCCGGCAGGTTGGCAGCAGCCCTGGTCTCCGCCGGGCTGGCCGCACTCACCCTGCGCTACCTCGAAAACCCGCTGCGCTTCGCCGCCCCGATTCGCCGGTCGGCCATGGCCAGCCTGGCCCTCGGCGCCGCCGCCACCGCCACCGCGGTCGCCGTCGGCGTGGCGCTACTGGCGTGGATGCCCGTTCCCGTCGGCCGCGGCCCGGCCGCCGCCACGCTGGCGATCACCGCAACACCTCCCCCCGCGGGCTCGAGCCTCGACGCCTACGACACCGCAGTGCGCCAAGCGTTCGCCCAAGTGCACGCCGCGGTCGAGGCATCGACCGGCCTCAAAGCCGTACCGTCGAACCTCAACCCACCACTCGCCGACGCGGGCTCCGAATTCAGGGCGGTGTTCCTCAGCGGCTGCCTGCGCAATCTCACCGAGGTCGGACAACCCGAGTGCGCTTCCGGCGACACCGCCTCGACCACGAGGGTGGCCCTGCTCGGCGACTCGCATGCCACGATGTGGAGTCCGGCGTTCCAGCAGGTCGCCGAGCAGCAGCACTGGCGGCTGGAGACCTTGGGCAAGGGCGGCTGCGCACCGATGAACTTGCCGATCGCGGACACCGTCCGGCGCGCGGTGTCCAACGCCTTCTGCGAGCAGTGGCGCGCCCAGATCCTCGCCCGGTTGACGGCCGAGCACCCGAGGCTGGTCGTGGTGAGCATGTTCCGCGGCTACGGTGTCGGGCGCGGGTATCAGCCAGGTTTCACGTCATACGACCCGGCCTGGCTCGACGGCCTGACCCGCCTGGTGCAACAGCTCCGCGGTACCGGTGCGCAGGTGCTGGTGCTCGGGCCGATCCCCAATCCGCTCACGTCGGTGCCGGTCTGCCTGTCCGGGCACCTCGACGACGCAACGGCCTGCTCGCCGTCGAGGTCGGCAGCGGTGAACGAATCCGGCATCGCCGCCGAAGCCGCCGCCACCAAAGCCGGGGGCGGACAATACGCCGACCTCACTGAATTGTTCTGCACCGCTGACCGTTGCCCGGTAATCGTCGGCAACAACCTCGTGTACTTCGACAACGTTCATCTGACGATCGAGTACGCACGGCTTCTGGCGCCGGTAATCGGGGCGCTGGCCGAGCGCGCGCTCGCCCGAGGATAGCCCCAATAGGGAATTCAGGAGGATCCGCCGGGCACCTCTTGCGGGGTTAGTCTTTGGGTGCGTTCTTAGCTACTTTGCCGAAGCACCGGAGCAGATGTGCTGTGACGACCCGGGCCGAGACGCGGCCGGACAATCGGCTTGCGTTACTGGACCAAGGCTTTTATGCGGGGCATTGCGCCGTCGGCCAACAGGAAGTCATGCAGATCGTGTGGCTTTACGAGCACGCCATCGATTTCGACGGGCTGCGGCGTTTCCACCATAATCTCCGCCACGGGTTGCTCGGACGGCTTATCGAGCGTTCGCCGCTGCCGTTCGGCCGGCATCGGTGGGTCTTGGACCGGGGGCCGTCGGAGATCGATATCGCCGAGGCTGCCCGTCCCCGCGCGGAACTCAGCGACTGGGCCGACGAACGCTCACAACTACCCGTCGATCCCGAAGCGGGCCCGGGCTGGCATCTCGGCGTCCTTCCTCTGACCGACGGCTCGACGGCGGTCACCCTGGTGGCGTCGCACTACGTGCTCGACGGAATCGGGCTTCTCATCGCGGCGATCGAGGCGATGCTGGGCCAGACACGCGATCTTGGCTATCCGCCGCCAGGCTCACGCACGCGGCTGCGCGCCGTGGTCGAGGATTCCCGCCAAACGGCCCGGGACGTACCCGAGGTGGCCCGGGCGTTGGTCGCGTTTGCAAGGCTGGCCCGTCGGCAGCGGCGCGACGCTGCTCGTGCCGCACCGGCGGGGCGGCCCGTCACCCACAGTGGAGGCGATGACCCCGTCATCTTGCCCGGCACCACGATCCTCGTCGACCTGGACCAATGGGATGCCCGTGCGCAGGCCCTTGGCGGATCGAGCAACACGCTGGCCGCCGGGTTTACCGCAAAACTCGCCGAACACCTGGGACGTCGGCGCAGCGGTGACGGCGCCGTCACCCTGCAGGTCGTCAAGAGCGACCGCACCGAGGGAGATACGCGCGCGGTCGCGGTGTCGTTTGCCCGCGTCAGGATCGACCCGACGCGGGTGACGACGGATCTGCGTGAGGCGCGCGCCGCCATCAAACAGGCGCTGAGGGATCTGCGCGACGCCCCAGATCTGGCGTCGCAGCTGGCCGCGCTGACCCCGTTCACCCCGAAGCGAACGTGGAGGCGAGGCGTCGATGCCGCGCTCAACGACCCCGACCTGCCGGTCGTTTGTTCGCATCTCGGCGACGTCGGCTTCTCCGTGGGCCTTCTCGACGGCACCCATTGCGACTACGCCTGGGCGCGAGGGACCAGGCAGCACGTAACGCGACAGTGGATGGAGGAAACCGGCGGCCACCTGCAGGTGCTGTCTTTCAGCTCGCCGGGGCTCGGAAAGGTGTGCATTCACGTCGTCACCTATCAACCGGGCGCGGTGACCACCAAGGCCGCATTGCGGGAGCTCGCCTCGCGCACCCTCGCCGAGTTCGACCTAAGCGGCCAGATCGATTGACGAACTCAACTCGTGTGCCGCGGGCGCCTCGGTATGATCACACCTCCACTGAGGAACCGGAGGCGTCGGCTGTTGTCCACATCCGTGCTCATCACTGGCGGGGCAGGATTCATCGGGTCCGCGCTCGCGCGGCGTCTCGTGGCGGCCGGCTATGACGTCGCGGTGATGGATGTCTTGCACCCGCAGGTGCATGGCGAACGTCCAGCGGTCGACCTGCCACCGTCCGTGCGGTTGTTCACCGGCGATGTCACCCATGCTCCCGACTGCGATGCCGTGCTTCGGCTGTGCCGTCCCTCCCATGTGGTGCATCTGGCGGCAGAGACGGGCACTGCGCAGTCGCTTTCCGAGGCAACGCGCCACGGGTCGGTCAACGTGGTCGGAACCACGCAACTCCTCGACGCCCTAAGCCGCTCAGCGCACGTGCCCGACCAACTCGTCCTCGCATCATCGCGGGCGGTGTACGGCGAGGGCGCGTGGCAATACGGAGCTGAGATTTTCTACCCGCCGCCGCGCAGCCACGCTCAGCTGGCGGCCGGTAGCTGGGATCCGCAGGGGCCCGCGGGTGAACCCGCCGTCCCGCTTGCGAGCCGCGCCGGCCGAACGGAGCCGCGGCCGACCAACATTTATGCGGCGACCAAGCTCGCCCAAGAGCACGTCCTGACCGCCTGGACGGCCGCGCACGACACCCGTCTCAGCGTGCTGCGGCTGCAAAACGTCTACGGGCCGGGCCAGTCGCTGACCAATTCCTACACGGGAATCGTTGCCCTTTTCGCGCGGCTGGCGCGCGCGCAGCAAGCGTTGGAGGTCTACGAAGACGGGCGGATCGTGCGCGACTTCGTCTACATAGACGATGTCGTCGAAGCTCTATTCGCTGCAATCGAGAATCCCGCCGATCGATCACGCTGCATCGACGTCGGATCGGGTGTCCCGACAACCATCCATGACCTGGCCCGCAAGATTGCCGCACTGTGCGACGCCCCCGAACCGACCGTCGTGGGCAAATTCCGCGATGGTGATGTACGCGCGGCCAAGTGCGACATCGAGCCGGCCAAAAGTGAGCTCAATTGGCGCCCGCGGTGGGCGCTTGACGACGGTCTGCGCGCTCTGCTCGATTGGATCGGCGGTCAGCCGGCATTATCTGTTGAACCAAGCGACCACCCGCCGATGACGGCTTTGCTGAAGTAGAACAGCATCGAGAGGCGTCGACGCCGCCTCGCTTCCAACTGGAGTTGGCTGACGTCAGCCGGCACGTTTGGTGCGGGCGAAATCTTCGACCAGGTCAGCGGCGACCCTCACGCTGTCGGCCGACGTGGTCATCTTGGCGGCGAGTTCGCGGGCCCGAGTGAGACATTGCGGGGCAAGGACGGCGCGAAGGTCCGTGACCAGCGATTCTCGGGTAGTCGCTGCAAATCGCCGCCCGGTGCCGACGTTCAGCCGCTTGACCCGGGCGCCCCATGCCCCCTGATCGGGCAGCGTCCAGAGGATCAACGTGGGGAGTCCGGCTCGCAGGCCCGCGTTCGTGGTGCCCGCGCCGCCGTGGTGAACGAACGCGCGGCAGGCGGGAAGGGCGGCGGCGTAATTCATCACGCCCACCACCTTCACGTGCTCCGCTCGCGAGACGTTGCTGAAGTCGGTCCCAGCGGCACAAATCAACGCCCGCTCGCCCAACTCTTCGCAGACTGAGCTGATCATGGTCAGCGTGTCGACCGCGGATTCGACCCCGACGCTGCCGAACCCGAAACAAATCGGCGGTGTTCCCGCGGCAATCCACGAGGCGACCTCGTCATCCGTGTCCGTCGGCAACTCCATGGTCAGCGCTCCGACGAAGGGGCGCCGCCTGCCCCATTTCGCCCATTCGGCCGCCAGCCCCGGATAGCACACCTCGTCGTACGCCTGGATCTCCAAGGATCCGCGTTCGGCGATCCGCCGCGTCCAGGGGCTTGTCGCCTCCGGCAGACCGAGTTCACGCCGCTGCGCGTCCTCGACCTTCTTCGGTCCGCGCCACGACAGCCACTCGGACGCCGTCATCGCGGCGCGGCCCAACGGCGCCGGCAAGAACGGCAGCAGCCGCCCGTTGGCCCGCCACGGGAAGATATGCAGCGTGGCAAACGGGATGTCGTAATACTCGGCGACGTTGGCGGCGGTGTCCTCGTAGTTCATGCCAGTGAGGAGCAGGTCGGCCCCGTCGGCAAGCGACGTCAGGATCCTGCTGACCTCGCCGCGGCACTCGGTCAGCGGCCCTGAAACCTCGCTCCACATCCTGCCCAACTCGCGGAGCTTCCAGGGGTTGCCGAAGAAATAGGTCCAGAAGTCGCGGTGCGGGTCCAGGATGACCTTCAACTCCGGCCCATAAGGAACCGCCGCGGGACCCGCCGACTCGACGAAGTCGACCATTTCCGGCGCGACCGCCATGCGCACGTCATGCCCGCGGCGCACCAGTTCCCGGCCGACAGTCACGTAGGGCTCGACTTCGCCGCGCGTTCCCCAGTTCGCGAGCACGAATTTCATCGCGGATCCTGACCTTTCACTTCCCCTCGCATTCTGCGGAATGAAAGCGGCGGCCCCGCACCCCTGGCTCAGCCGCCCAGGAGCATAACCCGACGGCCGCGCGGCACCGACGGGAAAGCCGGAAATTTTTGGACAGGTGCTCAATAGCATCGAACCGGGCACCAAGAACCGAGCCGGGTGCGCTCGCGTCGACATTGGCCGAAAGGTATTGGACCGGTGTGTGATAATGCCACGACTCGAACAACCCGTCCTCGTACCAGGTAGGTGACCGTGCGCCAAGCCGCGAGCGCTAGCCCTACCGAAAGACGGGAAGCTCAACGCTCGGAACGGTCGGGGTTTCGTCCGGACATCGAGGGCCTGCGTGCCGTCGCGGTGGTTGCCGTGGTGCTCTTCCACGCCGAGGTGCCCGGCGTAGGCGGCGGATACGTCGGCGTCGACGTGTTCTTCGTGATCTCGGGCTTCTTGATCACCGGGCTGCTATGGCGCGAGGTGAGCAGTTCCGGCACTGTTGGGCTCCGCCGCTTCTACGGGGCGCGGGCCCGTCGACTGCTGCCGGCATCGGCCGCGGTGGGCGTTGTCACCGCGATCGGGGCGGCGCTCCTGTTGCCCCCGCTGCAGGCATCCAGCGTCCTGCTGGAGGGCATCGCCAGCGCGTTGTACGTCAGCAACTACTGGTTCATCGGCGAGGGCGTGCACTACTTCGGGGGTCACCTGCCGCCGTCGCCGTTCCAGCACTACTGGTCGTTGGGCGTCGAGGAGCAGTTCTACCTGGTTTGGCCGGCGTTGATCATCGGCACGGCGTGGCTCATCCGGCGTGCGCGTCGGCGCGCCGGCGCCGGCGCCTCCTCGCAACGTCCGTACGTGGTGGTCCTTGCGTTGGTCGCGGCCGTATCGTTCGCGCTGTCGCTGGTAATCACCTACGTGATGCCCGCGGTGGCGTTCTTTTCGCTGCCGACCCGCGCCTGGCAGTTGGCCGCCGGCGGCCTGGTGGCCCTGACCGCCGGCCAATGGCGCCGGCGCGCCACGCGCCGCCGCGATCACCGGGTGGGCGGGGCTGGGCCTGATCCTGGTGGCCTGCACCATGTTGAGCGCGACCACCTTCTACCCGGGTATCGCCGCGCTGCTGCCCACGCTGGGTGCGGTTCTGGTGATCGGCGCGGGCTGTACCACACCTACCCGGGGATGCGGCCGCGTGCTGGCCGTGTCCTCGATGCGGGCGATCGGCCGCATCTCGTACTCCTGGTATCTGTGGCACTGGCCGGTGCTGGTCTTGACACCCGCATTGCTGGGCCACCCAATGGGCCTGGCCGGGAGGCTGGCGGCGGCCCTGGTCTCCGCCGGGCTGGCCGTGCTGACCCTGCGGTTCATCGAGAACCCACTACGATTCGCCGCCCCTATCCGCCGTTCTCCCCTGCGCAGTCTCGCGCTCGGCGGTGGCGCCACCGCCATCGCGGTGGCCGTCGGCGTGGCTCTGCTCGTCGTCGTCCCGATCCCGGTCGGCCGCGGTGCGCCGGCCGCGGCGCTGACCATCAATGCCGCACCTCCTCCCGCAGGCTCCGACATTGAGGCCTACGACGCGGCGGTGCGGCAGGCGTTCGCTCAGGTGCAGACCGCGGTCGCGGCGTCGGCCGACGTCAAAGCTGTGCCCTCGAACCTGACACCGCCGCTCGCCGACGCGACAGCCGAACAGCACGCGTATTCGTTCAACGGCTGCCTGCGCACGCCTTTCCAAGGCGGCCAACCCGAGTGCGCGACGGGTGATACCGCGTCCACGACAACGGTGGCCCTGGTCGGGGATTCGCACGCGGCGATGTGGGACCCCGCGTTCGAGCAGCTCGCGATGCAGCGGCACTGGCGGCTGGAGTTGTTGAGCAAGGGGGCCTGCCCGCCGATGGACCTGCCCATCACGAGCCACCTCTTCAGCCGCCTGGTTGAGAACGTCGAGCACTGCGATCAATGGCGCGGTCTGATCCTCGCCCGGCTACGCGCCGAGCGCCCGCGGCTGATCGTGGTGAGCATGTGGCGGGGCTACGGCGCCGGGAACGGCAACGGCTGGCTCTCCGGTTTCACGGCGTACGACCCGATGTGGATCGAGAGCCTGACCCGCCTGGTGCGCCAGCTGCGCGGCACCGGTGCCCAAGTGCTGGTGCTCGGTCCGGTGCCGGCTCCGGACACATCGGTGCCGGTCTGCCTGTCCGGCCACCTCGACGACGCGACGGCCTGCTCGCCCACCAGGTCGGCCGCGGTGAACCAGACGGGCATCGCGGCTGAGACCGCCGCGGCCAAAGCCGCCGGCGGGCAGTACGACGACCTGACCGAATTGTTCTGCACCGCCGACCGCTGCCCGGTCATCGTCGGCAACACCCTGGTCTACTTCGACTGGGAACACCTGACGCTCGAATACTCCCGGCTTTTGGCACCGGCGATCGGGGCGTTGGTTGACCGCGCGCTCGTCAGTGGTTGAAACGTCGCATCGCCGGCGCCGAGAAGTGTTAGACAGGTGTGTGATAAAGCCCAGATTCGGGCAAAGCGACCTCTTAACAGGTAGGTGACATTGCGCCAGGCCGACAGCGTTCGCGCTAGTGAGGAAGTCCAAGGTCGTCCGTCGGCACAGGCGAAATTTCGCCCGGACATCGAGGGCTTGCGCGCGGTCGCGGTGGTCGCCGTGGTTTTGTTTCACGCCGACACTCCCGGTGTCAGCGGCGGCTTCGTCGGCGTCGACGTCTTCTTCGTCATCTCAGGCTTCTTGATCACCGGGCTGCTCTGGCGCGAGGTGAGCACCACCGGCCGCGTCGGGCTGCGCCGCTTCTACGGAGCACGCGCCCGCCGACTGCTACCCGCATCGGCCGCAGTCGGCATCGTCACCACCGTCGCCTCAGCGATCCTGTTACCGCCGTTGCAGGCGCGAACCGTCATGGGTGACGGCATCGCCAGCGCGCTGTATGTCAGCAATTACCGGTTCATGCTCCAGGGCGTCGACTACTTCGGGTCGCACCTGCCGCCGTCGCCGTTTCAGCATTATTGGTCGCTGGGCGTTGAGGAGCAGTTCTACCTCGTGTGGCCGCCCATGATCATCGGCACAGCCTGGCTGATCCGGCGTGTGCGCCGGCGCGCCAGGACCGAGGCCCCCTCCTCGAAAAGTCCGTATCTAGTGGTCCTTGCGCTGGTCGCGGCCGCATCGTTCGCGCTGTCGCTGGTGGTCACCTATGAGGTGGCTTCCGGCGCGTTCTTTTCGCTGCCTACCCGGGCCTGGCAGTTGGCTGCCGGCGGCCTGGTCGCCCTCACCGCCGACCAGTGGCGGCGGCTGCCGGCACTTGGTGCCGCCGTCGCGGGATGGGCAGGGCTAGGTCTGATCCTCCTCGCCTGCACCTGGTTGAGTCCGGCGACGCTGTATCCGGGTACCGCCGCATTGCTGCCCGTGCTGGGCACGGCCCTGGTGATCGGCGCCGGCTGTGCCACAGCCACTCAGGGATGCGGCCGGGTGCTGGGGCTGTCGCCGGTTCGCGCGATCGGGCGGGTGTCCTATTCGTGGTATTTGTGGCACTGGCCGGTGCTGGTGCTCGCACCACCACTGCTGGGCCATCCGCTTGGTCTTGCCGCCCGGTTGACGGCAGCCCTGATCTCCGGCGGACTCGCGCTGCTCACCCTCCGTTTTGTCGAGAACCCGCTGCGATTCGCGGCCCCCATACGCCGCGTCATAAGCATCCATCTTGGAACCCGCGGGCGGGGGCGCTGCCGTGATGGTCAGTGGCGTAGCGGCCGGGCCGCGACCGACCGGGACGGGCACCAGTATCAGCAGTGTCACGCCCACGCAGACCGCCATCGCGGTGGCGCCACCGCCGAGCGCCAGACTGGCGAGGGGAGAGCGGCGTATGGGGGCCGCGAATCGCAGCGGGTTCTCGACAAAACGGAGGGTGAGCAGCGCGAGTCCGCCGGAGATCA
>NZ_LZKK01000257.1 GCF_001672815.1 Mycobacterium sp. E796
GCCGCGCCGCATCGGTTGGTCAGGTCGCGGCGGTCCGTCCGGCGGCACCGCGGCCGGATCCACCTTGGGTGGTGAAATAGCCTGGGCCGCAGGAATATTACCCGTAATGGCGACCAGGATCAGGGCTGCGAAGATCGCGGCGGCCCGGGTGCACACCGGTTTCAGTGGCGAAGCCAAGTGAACAACCCCCCCAGCGCCGCGGCGGCCGGCAGCAACACGATCATGGCCAGTACCTCGAGCCACTCCACGGTCAACCGGATCAACGGCCTGAACCGTGTCGCGGGCACCAAAAGCGCTGCGGCCAAACCTAATGCGGCGAATGCCACCACCAGCGCGGCCGGCCAGACCAGGGCGGCTTCGAGACCCCTGGGCCCGGCCAGCGCATACTTGACGACACCGGCGCACACCGCCGCGCAAGCGCCACACACCAGCGCGACGGCCTGGTATTTGGCGGCGAATCCCCGGCCCTGGGTGATGAAGATGCCCACCACGAGACCGGCGACCAGCACCGCCAACCACGCCCAGCGGCGACCCGGCGTCAGCACCCCCCACACCGCGACGGGCAGCACGACCGACACCCCGACGCACAGGCCGACCTGAATCGCGTTGACCAACCGCGCCGAGGCGGCGATCGCGGCGCCGCGGGCGGTGATGTCGGTGAGTTCGTCGTCCTCGTCCTCGGTTTCCTTCCCGCTGACCGGCGACACCGTGTCCACGGGCATGCCCTCGCGGCGAGCGAATAGGTCTCGGCCCGTGATGGATCCGAAGTGCGGCGGCCGCACCCTTGCCACCCACAGCGCGATTGTCGGTGCCATCCGTACCAGCACCAGCAGCCCGAACAGCACGCAGATCGCCAGCACCTGCGCCGATACCGGCCGAAACATCCGGGCGGCGGCCACGGCGGCCGCGATTCCGCAGACCGTCACCACCGCGGTCGCCGCCGCGGTCTGCCAGCGCTTGCGCGTCGCGGCGCTGATCGCGATGGCGCCCAGGATCACCACCACGAGCCCGATCAGCGCATGCGGCGCACCGAGCCTCCCGGGCGGCGCGCACGCGCCCGCCACGGCGACCAAAAGCACCGTGAGCCAAGCGAATCCGCTGAACATATCGCGCCGCTCCGGCCATCCCCGAAATACGACGACCGATGCGACCGCGAGGAGCGCCCCGACCCCGCCGGCGACGGCCGCGGGGACCAGGCCGTCGGTAAAGGTGCGCTCCCGCAAGGTCAACCCGACCACGACGCCGGCCGCCATGGCAGCGATCGCGATCGCCGTATGGGCGGCCGTCAACGCGGTCACCGGTGCGAACATCCGGTCCCCGCCGTCGCGGCTCAGCCACTTGCCCATCGCCGCCAGCGCCGTCGACAACGACTCGTACTGCGGCTCAAAGGATTCCCCGTCGACCCGGGGCACCAGCACCAGCGTGTCGCCGTCTTGGACGCCGAGCTCGTCGAGGCTCTTGTTGATGTCCAGGCGCACGCCGTTGACCTTGTGCAGCTCGTAGCTGCCCGGCGGCAACGCGACCCCGTCGAAGCCCTTGCGTTTCAGGTCGTCGCTGAGCAGTTCGACCATGCCCTCGAAGAAGCCCTCCACCGGCGTCCCCGCGGGGAAGACCTGGGAGCACAGGTGCCTGTCGTAGGAGATGTTGACCGCACACCGCGCCGGGAAGGCGACCTTGTGGGGCGAGGTCACTGCTGGGCCCTCTCGGCACCGGCATCGGGCACGTACTTGTCGGCCAGCGCGGCGGTGATCTCGAAGAGCCGCAACCGCGACTTCTTCTTCAACTCGTGGACCGTGTCGATGATGCCGCCCTTCGCCAGATGGGGATCGAACGGCATCACTTCCACGGTCGCGCCGACCTTGGTGAACCGCTCGGTCAAGTAGGCCAAGGCGTCCTTGTCGACGGCGCTGTCGGTGTGGTTGATGATCACGGTGCTGTGCGAGACCAGCTCGTGATAGCCCTGCGCGCTGAGGAAGTCGATGGCGCGCAACACCGGCCGGGAGCGGTCCGCGGTGATTCCGGATACGAACACCAGGGTGTCGGTGTTGTCCAGGACGGTCTTCATGACCGGGTGTTCCAGGTCCGGGGCGGTGTCGACCACCATGACGTTGTGGGTGCGCCGCAACCGCGCCAGCACCCCGGCGAACATCGCCGGCACCAGCGGCCGGGGCTGGTCGGACGTCCGGTTGCCGGCCAGCACGTCGAGCCCGACCGCGTTTTGCCCGAGGTGTTCGCGGATGTCCGCGTAGCCCTGGACGTCGGTGTCGTTGATGATGGCGGTGTAGTCGCCGGGCGGCGACTCGTCGATGCGGTCCGCCAGGGTTCCGAAACCGGGAACCGCATCGATCGCGATCACGTTCGTCGGACGGCACTCGCGGAAGACGCCACCAATGCACGCGGCCAAGGTCGACACCCCTACCCCGCCCTTGCCCGAGACCAGCGTGATGACGAACTGCCGCCGAATATGCCGCCGGATGCGCTCCTTTAATTCGCGATAATGCCGCTCCCTCGGTGATTCCCCGAGGTTTATATTGCGGAAAGAAATGTTGTAAATGAATTTTCGCCAACCGGAGCCCGGCGGTATTTTTCGGGGTGCGGCTAAATCGGTAATACGCATTGTGTCCGATACCGAATCCCGGTGGCGCGCCGCTGGCGGTTCCCCCCGCCCAAGCCTCTCTTCGTCGTACATATTGGGGTCATTCCAAGAGGTCGTCACGACCGCCAACTCTAACATGATTTGGGATAGCCCGTTTCCGCGATCAAGCCCGCGAAGTGCATTACAAGCGTGCCGGGTTTGCCATTCCGATGATTGGTTGTAACGCGTCTTTTGCGGCGTTGTCAGACCACGCGCCGGTAGGAGTACCACTCCTCGCCGGCGGGCAGGCTTTGGATGAGCCGCTGCACGGCCGCGCCGATGTCGCTCCGCGACCCCGGCGACAGAACCTGGTATCGGCGTCCGCCCGACAGCACGCTTTCCACGCACACCCGGCCGGCCATGGTGTCCATGATCGCGACCGACGAGTCCGCGATCGCGAAGCGGGCCGTTTGTTCCGGTCCCACGCCGGCCTGCACCGCGACGATGGCCGCGTGCGCCGAACGTTCCCGATCGGCCGCCATGGTGAGGATGTGCAGCTGGTCGACATCCAAATGCTGCTTGAGCAGAAACGATTTCAGGCTGGCGGCGTCATGCACCGACTCCAGTAACTCCGCAGTATCGAGGGTCACCGGCCGCAGTGGCGCCGCTTCGGCGACCCCGCAAAGCCGTTCGATCTGACCCACCACCAGCTCGGTGGCCGTGGCCGCCTCGCTGGCGGTGCCGGCCGGATACAGCCGTACCAGCTCACCATGGCGTTCCAGCACCACCCACCAACTGGCGAACCGGCAGATCGCCGCGCGCGTCGGCTCGCGCCCGGGCACGTTGATCAACACCAGCAACCCGAGGTCGCGCCGCAACAGTACGGTCATCCATTCGCGGATCATCGGGTCGGCATTGCCGGTCTCGTCGAGGGCTCCGCATGCTTTGAGTTCGGCGACGACCGGGTGACGCAGCGCCATCTCCGGGGTCTCCAGCCGGGGCAGCAGCGGCCGGAGGCCCAGCTCGGGGCACAGCTGCTCGACCCCGGTCACCGCCTGCAACACCCACAGGCCGTCGAGTGTCGTTGTCAGCAAGCCACATTCACCTCACCCGGTCGCCGAAGGCAGGGCACATGGGGTGTCGGTGCCCCGCCTCGGTCGCCGCTCAGCGGCACGAACGGTCCCGCTGGGCAAGGGATTTCAGAACAGACCGTGGATTTGCTGGTCGGTGCTGAGCGCCGCGTCGAGCACGTGATTGGTCGTCTGACCGTGCTGGCGCACCGTGTCGATCAGCCCCTGCAGCCCGGACAGCATTTGGTATTGGGCGTCGAAAAAGCCCGTCGCGCCGTGGCCGGCGAAATATTCCTGCAGTGCATTGGTCTTGTTCGCAACGTCTTCATGAATTGCGTGGAGTTGGCCGGCGCGAGAACCAGTGTCCGTCGCGAAGTCTGCGACGGGGCCGGGGTTATAGGTGATCATGTCGTCCATGATGAAGTTCCTTTCGAAATCTGAATAAGCCTGGAATTACTACGCGTTGTGGGCGGCGCCGCCGAACAAGGATTGGAAGGCCGCCTGGGAGTCGGCCTCATGGCCTTCCATCAATGCCGCGGCCTGAGTGAGGCCCTCGGCCAGGCGAGTGCCACCCATCAGTACCTTGTTCAGGTCGTTCGAGACCTCGGCGGCGGTCATGTGGGAGGCGACGACACCCGCGCCCGACCAGGTTGCCGGGTTCATCACGTTTTCTTGATTAGCCAGGTAGCCCTGGGCGATAGCGATCGCCTGCTCCATATTCGCTTGGATGTCGTGGCTGGTGCTGCGCAGCAATTGCGGTGTCACCTTGATTGTCACTGCGATACTCCTTATCCGGTTTGGCGTGTCCCCTTTTGAATCCCCTTTTTGACCCCGGGGGCATGGGTCGAAGTGTATGGGCGCTATTCAGATGTGTCGATTCACCCGCTGAGCAGGCCGTTTTCAGACGGCTTCGTCGACGACGCGCACAGTGGACGGCTGCTCGGACTTCTTCTGCGACCCGCCGTGGCCGCCCGCCGCGTGGCCCACCGGCATGCCGCCGACACCCGTGCCACCCGTCGTCGTTGTCGTCGTCGGGGGCCGCAGCGATTCGGCGCCCAACGCCCCGCTCGGACGCAGCCCCACCGGGCGACCGCCGCTGCCGGGCTCAAACGCGCTGACCGGCCGGGTGAAAGTCGTCGCCGGCACGCCCGAGCCGCCGAGCGATGCCCCTCCGCCACCGGCGCCCACAGCTGCGCTTGGCGCGGCGGACACCGCGCTGACAGCCGAGGCGGGTGTCGCAGCACCCGCGCCCAGTGCGCCGGGGTTGGCGAACATGCCCATCATCGACTGCAGCGGCTGCATCGCACTCATCGGCGCCTGCATCAGCTGCGACGGCGCCTGCAGCGCCTGCGGGACCGCGCCCATCATCGACTGCAGCGGTTGCATGAAGGTGCCGACCTGGCTGCCCACGTCCTGGCCACTCGATGCGGCCTGACCGGCGCCCGTCGTGCCGGACTGCGCGCCCTGCAAGGCGGAACGCATTCCATCGCCGGCGGCGGTGTCGGCGGCGGCCTGGCCGATCGCCGAGGCCGCCTCGGCCGGGGCGGCCGGCGAGGCGCCCATGGTGGCCAACGGCGGTGGGATGGCCAGGCTTTCGGCCAACCCCGCGAGGATGGCGCCATAGCTGGCGCCGGTGGCGGAGTTGTTCGGCCACATCACCCCGTAGTACTCGAACTCCAGCGAGCCGATGCGCGGCGTGAGCGCCCCGAACACGAGCGGGTTGATGTGGTAGTCGGTGGCACATTCGACACGGTTCGCGGTGCACTCGGGCTCCGGGCGCATCGCGGCGTTGGCGGTCTCGTAAGCCGAGACGGCCGCCGAGACGATTCCCGGCTTCACATCGACCCAGCCGGCCAATCCGTGCAGCGACGCGTTCAGCGCCGTGACGCTCGCGGCCGAGCCCACCGATCCGGCTCCCACCCAGCTTGCTGAGGTCACGGCGGTGTTGATCGCCGACGCAACACCAGAGGCATGGTGACTGGCGCCCACGGCGGTCCAAGCCGACCCGTTGGCCAACATCGTGGCCACCCCTGTCCCCAGCTTGAGCAGGAGATCATTCACTTCGGGTGGACGCGCCGCCCACCCCGGATCAGGCATATGCGCCGCTTACAGGCCGAGCGTCAAGGCGCGCGCCGCCTCGGTGGCGGTGTAGACGCATGCCGAGATGCTCTGCGTTCCGGCGAACAATCCGCGCTGCAGCGAGTGCTCCTGAACCACGCCCAAGTAGGCGCCCCCGCACGCGTTCAACGCTGTGGCGAACAGAGCCGAGTCGGGGTCATTGCCCATCGGCAAGGTGCCCAATAGCGCGGGCGCGGCAGCCGCCGCCGCTGATTCGACTTCTGCGCTGATCGCCGATTCCGCCCCGGCTGACGCCAAAACAGCCTCGGGCTGCACAGTCCACGACATAATTTCCCTCCGAGCGTTCCCGCCGTCGCATGATCTGCGAATGATCGGCCAGTCTAGTAGCTGCCGAACAATCGCGTATTCAAAGCATTATCTTCGTATCCCCGCCCGAAACAAATTGCGTCTCACCAGCATGTTCGACCCAATTACACTTGCGTCGAATTATTGCCACTTGCGGCGCAATGGGCGCGATAACCACTCCTGTACCGTCAGTCACTCGGCCGCGGACAGTGTGTGGCGCAACTGAAATCGCCGTTTTCAGCGGCGGCCGGCTTTTGCAATTAATGCATCGTCGCCAGCAAACGCTATTGCGTGGCGGCAATTGACGGCAACCCAACCAAAATCCCCTCGACGTCGGCTTCGTCGCTGACCAATAATCCGCGCCCCGGCGGCAACATCTGAGCACGAACAAGGCGATTGATCTTGTTCTGCGGATCGTTGTCCATATAAAGCTGCGCGACCTTCGCCGACGTCTGATACCTCGACCACGGGTCCATCTGCAGCGTCGCCCAGTTGGTGCTGTTACGGGTTGTGAACACGTGCAGGCCGATCTGCCGGGCACGTTCCATCAGCATCCACAGCGCCGCGCCCACCGGCGGCGTCGCCGGGTAGCTCTGCGTCTGCGCCGGCCGAAGGTCTTGGACGTCGTCGATGAGCACGAAATGCCGGGTTCCCTCCCACGGCTTGAGCGCCCGCAGCTCCTCCTGGCTCAGGCCCTTGGGAGGAAGCCGCGGGAGCAGCACCTCCTGCGCCAATTCGGTTAGGACTCGGTCGATCTCGTCCTGGTCGTAGGCGTAGGCGCGCACATAACCGGGGGCGTGCAGATCCCGTAAGCCGTGCGGGGCGGCTTTGGGGTCGATCAGCGTCAGTTGGGCCTCTTCCGGGCTGAACCGGCTCATCACCGCCTCGCCGATGGCGACCAGCGAGGTGCTCTTGCCGCAACCTTGCCTGCCCAGAATCATCAAGCCCGGGCTCTCCGACAGCCGGAGGGGAACGGGACCCAACTGGTGGCGCTCGCCGATGGCGAACGCGATCGACAGATCGTCGGCACCGGCATGGGCCGCCAGAATCGCACTCAGCTCAACGCGGTCCGGCAGCCGCTGCAGGACCGCGTGCTTCGTGACTCCGGCGACCTCGGCAACGCGCGCGCCGACGTCGGGGGTGTCCACCACGGTGCGGGTTGCCGGATCGACCGCCATGGGAAGACCGACCAACAATTCGTGCAACGAGTCCGTGAGGCCAAAGCCGGGGCGGTTCAACGTCCGACGGGCCGCTTCGCGCGACTCGATCGCCGAGTGGCCCATTTGACTCTCGCCCGGCTCGGCCAGCCGCAACTGGATTCGCGCCGTGGCGTTCTGCAGCAACTTCTGCCGCTGCCCGTGAATCCAGCCTCCCGCGCTGCACATCACGTGCACCCCGTATTCGGGACCGCGGCTGCTCAACGAGATGATCCGATCGCCCAAGACCATGTCTTTGGTGTAGAGGTCGTCGTAGTCGTCGACCACCACGAAGACATCGCCGAACGGGTCATTCGGGTCGGTCCCGCCCAGTCCGTCGCTGCCCGGCCCGAACCGTCGCTCGCGGAACCCGTCGAGGTCGATGTTGGCGCGCCGGAATGCGTCCTCGCGGGCGTCGATGAGCGCGTCCATGCTGCTCAGGATGCGCTCGATGCCCTCGGTGTCCCTGGGCGAGACGATGTCGGCGATATGCGGCAGCGACCCGATCTGGGCCATGGTCGCCCCGCCGACGCAGAAGAACGTCACCCGCGACGGCGTGTACATCATTGCCGCCGAGCACATCAGCGTCATCATCGTGGTCGTCTTGCCGCGCTGCTTGGCCCCCACCACGATGATGTTGCTGCGCAACGCGTCAACGGAGTACACCACCTGCTTGGACTCTTCGGGGATGTCCATGATGCCCACCGGGAAGACCAGCCCGGGGTTTTGACCGTAGTCGACATGCCAGGGTTTGCCGCGCCAGCCCGACACCAGGGCGTCGACGGGTTCGGGGTGCTCCAGCGGCTCCAGCCAGGGGCGGCGCGGCGCCCGGTGCGGCACCGTCTGCAGCGACTCCCGAAGCACGTCCACGATCTTCTTCTTCTTGAAACCATCCTCGTGCAACAGGAATTCGTCGGGTTCCTCGTCGGCGGCCGAAGCGGCCTCCAGCGCCGCGGCGTCTGCCTCATCCAACGGCTGATACTGCCAGTTGTAGAGCCGGGGCTGCGTCAGGGTCATGTCGACGGTCCGGACCACCTGGCTCTTCTTGGGCACGATGAACGGCGCGGACAGGTAGAAGCAGCGGAACGGCTCCAGGTCGCGGGGACCGACCTTGAGCAGCGCAAAGCCGTTTTCCTTCGAGGGCAGGTGGTAGGCGGCGTCGGTGCCGATCACCTCGCGGCTGTCGTCGCCGGATTCCGCGCGCAGCGCGATGCGAAATGCGATGTTGGACTTGACCTTCTGTAGTGACGACAGGTCCAGCCGTTGACCGCCCAGCATGAAGAAGACGTTGGCTCCCCGGCCTTCCTGGCCGATGTGGATGATCAGGTTGATCCACTTATCGTGGTTGGCGAACAGCTCGAGGTATTCGTCGACGATGACCAGCAACACCGGCACCGGCGGCAGGTCGCGTCCAGCCAACCGGATTTCCTCGTAGTCGTTGGCGTCTCGCGCGCCAACCGAGGTGAAAAGCTCGTACCTTTGCTTGATTTCACCGTCGATGACCCGGCGCATCCGCTCAGCCAGGTGCCGTTCGTCCTTGCCGAGGTTCGACAGCGCGGCGACCACGTGGGGGATTCCCAGGATGTCCTGGGCCGCCGACTCGAACTTCATGTCGACGAAGATGACATTGAACGTCTCGGGTGAGTGCGTGAGCGCGATGCCGTACACCAATGACAGAAAGAATTCCGATTTCCCCGAGCCGCTGGTGCCGATGACCACCGAGTGAAAACCGAAGCCGCCGAAGTCTTTTGCGCGGATGATCACGTTCTGCAACTCGCCATTGGGCTTGGCGCCAACCGGGATCTCGCACCACCGCTCGTCGCCGCGGCCACGTCGCTCGGCCCACAGCCGGTCGACATCCAACTCGCGCGGGTCGCTGATTCCCAGCGCTCGCAGGAGTTCGGCAGCGCCGCTGGTCGAATCGGCGATCTCGGCGCTGCTCGTCGGTGACCACCGGGCCATCGAACGCGCATACCGGTAGGCCCGCGGGATCGACAGCTGGTCGGCGTGGGCGAAGAACTTGCCGCCGGTGCGCAGGAGCGGCGCCGGGCGGCCGTCGTCGTCCTCGACGCCGTCGCCGTTGCGGCGGGCCTTGGCAGCGGTGTCGACGACCGCGGTGTGCCGTTCACTCATCTCGTAGAGCTGATCGCGGTCGAACCCAACCCCGATGCCGGGCCGAGAAGCAATGCGCAGCACCGTGATTCCGGCCTTGCCGACTTGGCCGACAACACTCTCCCATGCCTCCGGGCTGCCGGTGTTGTCGTCCACGATCACCCAATGCGGGCCGAGGTCGGACCCGGCGTCGGGTTGGCCCGTCTCCAGGGTGGAGCCGAGGGTGGTTGGACTGGCCGCCGCCAGCGGCGTCCATTGGCCGCGCCTCCCCTTCATGTGCAGCTCGGCGCCCAGTGCCGCCTCCAGCTCCTCGGGTGTCGCGAAGACCAGGCGGCGCCACCCGCAGGCGTCGAACAGCTCGTCGTGCAGGTTGTGCGGTAACCACACCATCCACGACCACAACTCCGGGTTGCGGGTGACCACCATCAGCTTGACGTCGCGCGGGTTGTGGAACACCGCCAGCGAGCACAGCACCGAGCGCATCAGCGACCGCACGCGGTTCAAATCCTCACCGACGAAGCTGAAGCCCGGAGCTGATCGCAGGTTAACCACCTTGGCGATGTCGCGGATCTTGCGTTGTTCCAAGATGAAATCGCGCAGAGCCTGCCCGGTGACCGGCTCCAGTTCCTCGTCGGAGGCAATGTCGGGCCACGTCACCGACAACACCGAATCCGGGGCGTGCTGCACACCGGTGCCCAGTCGGACCTCCAGGAAGTCAACGTCGCCGCGACCGCGCTCCCACATCCGTGGACCGCCGATGATGGCTCCCAGCCCGCGGGGGGCCGAATGCACCGATTGCTGCCAGTGGCGCTGCGCGCATACCGCGGTCTGGATCTCGTCGCGGTTGCTGTCGAGGTCGCGCAGGTAGCGGCGGCGGCCCTTTTCCAGTTCTCCCCAGGTGATTTTGCGCGCGCGTCCGAGCCTGCCCGAAAACGCCAGCATGCTGAACGCGCCGATGCCCATCAACGGGAAGAACCCGGTCGACAAGCTACGCACCCCCGAGACGTAGAGCATGACGATCGTGCCGATCAGCGCGACGATCAGCGCCGGCACGCCGATCATCACCCAGATGTTGCGCGGTTCGCGTTCGGGCAGAGCTATCGGCGCATTCGGCGCCACCCGAACGGGTTTCGGCGGCTGGATCTTGACACGATTGATGGGAAACGCTCTCTTCGACACCTTCTAGCCTCCCGCCCTTGCCGATGTCGTCACCACGGTCGCCTGACCCGTCGCCGGCACCGTGTCGCGCGCCACCAACGCCGCCTGTTGCGATAACGCGGGGCCGGCGGCAAAGGTCCGCAGCAACGGCCACGGCGCCTGCACTGCCATCCTGGGATCCAGGCCCAGTGCGCGCAGGGTCGAATCGTCGGAGGCGATGCCGAACCGCACGCCGTTGTCGGCCACCCAGAACAGCGATTCCCTTGAGTCGCTGGTGATCACGCCGCTCGTCGACGTCACGAAGTTGGCCGCTCCCGGCAGCACCAGCACCTGATTGGCCACGACGGATGTCGGGTCGCGGTCGTCACGGACCAGGCGCACGATCCGGTCGTCCATCGACGAGGGCACTGGAAGCCCGCGCCCGTTGTAGATGGCGACCCGGGCCTGCGGATCGGTCGACGCCTTCTCCCACCCGACGCAGGTGGTCGGATTCGCCGCGGAGTCAATGAAATTCAGGTGCCCCGTCGGGTAGTAATCCACCGTCAGTGAATTCACTTCGGGAATGTTGACGAGCACGTCCGGGGTGACCGTCCGCGGCGACGCCGATCCATAGGAGTTCGCGCTGCGGAGCAGATCGGCCACGAAGCCGCTGATCTTTTGCACCCCGTCGGTGAGCAAGACGTAGAACTGGCTGCCGCCACCGGCGGTTTGGGCCTGCAGGACCGCCCCGACCTGCGAGCCGGGCAGCCATTTCGACGGGGTTCCGGCCTCAGAGATCTTCGGTACGCGAAGCGGCTCCGTCGCCGGCATCCCGTCGAAGAGCGCGCGCGAGATCTCCACCGGCACAGTGACTCCCGGGTCCAGCCCCAGGCTCAGTGTGACTGCCCTGTCGGAGGGGTCGATCTGCGAGCGCTTGCCGCCCCAGACCACATACGTGGCGCCTTGAAACGTCGCCAGCAGCCCCGCGTCTTTGGCCATCGGGGCGGCGCGACCGCCGATGAGCTGTCCCGCGATCGAGGTCACGACCGGCTTGTCCGCGGTGCGCGGCCGGCCCGCCGTATCGCACACCGCCCACGCGGATGACGCGCCCCGGTTCACATGCATGGCCGCCGGCGCGCCCGGTATGCCGACCAGTGGGCCGGTTGGATACTTGGCGATCTCGGCCGGCTTCACCCATGTCGGCTGCCCGGCGGTGCCCGTCGCCAGCCGCGCCGAGGTCAAATTGAGCGCCGGATACAGCCGGCCTTCGATTCGCGCGTAGATCGCCCCGGATTCGCGGTCGCCGATAATCGCCGAATCCCCCACCACCCCACTGGGTTTGATCACGTTGAGCAGGACCATCCAGCCCGAAGCGATGGCCACCAGCACGACCGACAACACCAGGGCCGCCGTCTGCTTGCGGTCGTCGTGCTTCATCCGCACCGAGAATCGGGTGGTCGCCGCCCGCAGTCGGCGGTTGTAGAACAGGTGACCCGAATTCTGGTCGCGGTTGGATAAACTCAGCGGCATTGCTCAGTAGCCCCTCGGTCCGCGGCGGGGATCGGCCTGCTGGATCCGCTCGGACAGATCCGACGCGTCGACGGCGACGCCGTAACGGCGTTGCGCGTAGTTGATGAAGGCGCAGGCCTGCGCTACCAGGTCATGAATGTTGGCCGACGTGCCGCGCTGGTGATAGGCGGCGAAGGTCGGGGCGATGAACTGCCACGCGCCCTTGCTGGGCGTGCCCCTCGCGGCATTGGAGTCCCAGTCGTTTTCGGCGTAGGCGTCGTAGTTCGACTCACGGCGAGCCACCAGATCCATGCCGCGTTCCCAGCGGGCGCGGGCCATCGGATCGTGAATGCCCTTGATGTCCAGGGCTTTACGGATGGCTGTCAGGACAGCGGCGCGGCCGCTGCCGGCGTGGCCGGGGCTGTATCGCAGGTGCCGCAGTCGCAGTGCCAACATCCGCGCCCGCGCCCGTGCCCGCACGATGTGCCCGTGCTGGTTGCGCAACCGTCCGGCCATCCGAGCCATCGCCTCGCGGCGGCCAAGCGGCGTATCGGCCGCCGGCACTGCGTCGGCCATCGCCGCGCGCATGTTCAGTCCGGTCGCGGTCCTTGCGTGGACGCGGTCGGCGTGAGCCGTCGCCAGGATCGCGTCCAGCGACCGATCCGTCTCGGCCAGCTGGCGCAGCCTTGCCGCCGAGGTGGCCGATCGGGCCGTCGTCATCCCATTGGTGTAGGCGTGCAGGCGGGCGGGCGTATCACCGACGCCGCGACCGGTACCGTCGCCGGCGAAGAGGCTGTGGCCCCGGGACAAGGCGGCCACTGCGCGCGTCATCGCAGGATCATTCAACGATTCCCCCACCGTAATTCCGATCGAAATCGGCCTGCGCCTCTTCGCGCAATGCCTCAAAAACCATATTGAGTCGGTCCATCAACTCCCGACACGAGTATGACGTCACCACGTGAGGCGCCAACGACAGCCCCGTCAGCCGCCCGTCTGAATTGCACACCGCATATACGTCACCAACGTCGGCCGTAAATGTCACCGACTCCTGGGCGGCCAGAACCGCTTCCCACTTCTCGAAATTCGCCTTTAGGTCCGCCAGGACCTGGTCGACCAATGCCTTATCCGCCGCCGCGTTCGGGCGCCCCTCATCCGTACCGGACACCTCAGCCACAACTCCGATAACCTGTGGCCCACGAGTCGGCCTTGGTTTGCCCGCCCCGATGCACACCTGTCCCCGTGCCGTGTGTCGCTGCCACCGCGAATGATAATGGCCGCACGATCATGACATTACTGCCGGTCGCGAGGTGCGACCACTCAATCTTGAGGGTGGTATTAGTGGCCGCGATCGCGTCGAGGCATTTGGTTTGGGAATGCAATTCAGCGCCGAGAATTAGCGTTTTCAATGTTCGGTGCGGGCCGAGCGCTATTCCTGCGGCTCTTCGTCGGTCGGAACAATCACAATCCGCCGGTTCGGCTTGGCAACGACGGGCGGTTTGCCGTCAGCGGACTTCGTGACGGGAACACTCGGCGGGACTGTCAAGCGACCCTTGACCGGCTGACCGTTGGGAATCCCCGGCACGGTCACGCGCTTTTCCGCGGGCTTGTCCTTGCTTCCATCCCCGCCCGCTCCCATGGCGCCGGGCATCATCGGCATGCCGGTCATGCCCATCGGACCGGCCTGCGGCGTCATGCCACCGGTCTGCGTCACCGCGACCGGCTTGGCCGACGCCGCCGCGGGTGTGGTCGGAGGCGACGACGACGGCACGGGTGGCGGACCCATGAATCCGGTCGGGGTAGTGCCACCGCCTGCGCCGACTCCCCCACCGCCGCCGCCAAGCCCGGCGTCGCCGCCACCAGCGCCACCGAAACCGGGCTCTTCCGCGGACATATCGGTCAGCGCCGCCGCAGCCTCGCCGCCCTTTGCCGCCCCCATCAGCGGCTGAATCGCGCTCTGGGCGGCCTGCATCGCCTGTTGTGGAAGCTGCGTGAGCGGCCCCATGACGCCGCCCAGCGCGCCGGTGAGCGAACCCGCGATTCCGGAGGCCATCTGAGGGATCATTTGGGCTAACTGCTGGAACTGCTGCGAGGATTGGGCCTCGTTCTCCGGAAACTTCTTCGCGGCGTCGAGTGCATGGGCACGACGATCCAGATCGCCTTGCACGCTGGACGCTTGGTCCGCACTTACGCCGAGATTTCCGGCGGCCGCGAGTCCGGCTTGGGCGCCGTCAGCCGGTGTACTGGCTCCCGGAGGAAGACCATTCGGCATTATCGGCGGCGGCGACTGTGGCGCCCCGGCTATCCCGGCGAAGTCCGCCGGACTTACCTTGAAGCCCCCGCTCATGGTCGCACCTCAAACCCCTCACACCGCGGCCACACGAGCCGCGTAGTTGTGAGTCGCATGGTAAATCCCCCGACGGTAGAAGGGTAGTCACCCCAGCTTGGGCGAAATCGCCTGGTACCACGCTACGTGGTAGTGCGCGAGCCATTCGTGGCCTTCGACAAGGGCCTGTACCGCTGCCAAGAGCATCCCGTCGGCCGCGCGCGACACGTCGTGAAGATCTTCCAGCGCTTTGTCATACGCGGAACGCTGCTCGTGCTGCAACGCGTCGACCTCGTTCTCGGTGACTCCTGTTCCCCGGGTCGCGGCTTGCGCCAGGGTCTGGGCGATTCGGGGCAATCCGTCGCGGCGGCGAATGGCCTCAACCAGCGTTGGACCCAGCTCTTCCACTTCCGGTCCGGCGCGCGCCACCCGATCACCGGTGAGGGGCGGGTCATCCGGTCCTGGCTTGGTGATGAATCCGTGGGCCTTATGCACTGCCGCGGCGGTGACGGCGCCGAGCAGGTCCACCACGTCGGCGTCGGACCGGCGAAGCGCAGGCTCGAGTAGTCGATTCACGCCGACGGGGATTTTAACGTTCGGCGGGATCCACCCGCACCCAATGCTGCCGACCAAAAGCGTTGTGCCGTCGTCTCGCAAGCCGACGGCCCAAGACAGACCTGGGGCCTGCCGAGCCACCGAGTCCACGAGGCGCTGCAGCCTCTGCTGTTCGGCGGCCCGGCTCGATACGTCGCCAGCCAAGGCACCAGTTGCCGCCGACAACGCCGACGCGCCCGCCGGCGTCGCCACACTGCCCGCGGCCTGCGCGGCGGCGCTCCGCTGGACCGTCGACATCAACGGGCTGCCCGCCGAAGGCGACGTCGATGGCGAGGGCGCGACGGGTGCTCCGGAAACCGGCGTGGTGGGCGCCGACATCGTCGGTGGGGTCACAACAGGGGGGCGCAGATCGGAGCCGTAGGCGGGCAACGGCCCAGCTGCGACTGCCGGGGCTCCCGTTACAGGAGCCGCCGGTGCCGAAACTGGCATCGGTGCGGCGACCGGTACCGCGCCGCCGGTCGGGGACTGCGGTGCGCTGGCGGCAGTGGCGGCCGATGTGCCCGAACCATGGTCCACCGCAGCCGATTCGATGCCGCCCGCCGCAATTGTTGGAGCTACCGGCGGCACGACCGGCGCCTGGGCCGGTTGCGCCGCCGACGCCCCCGTCGCGTTCATCAAACCTTGCGACAAGTCGTGGGCGCCTGCTGCCGCGGGTTGACCGGTCATCATTCCTTGGGCGAACGATTGCCCGAGCTGGTTCGGTGAGAGCCCACCGAGGCTGGCGGCCGGAGAGAGTCCGGACCCTCCAGGTACGGGCGAGGTCACTGCAGGAGCACTCGGGATATGCCCACCACCAACTCCAGGGCCACTATTTGGGATGCTCGAAAGATCGGCTCCATGGCTACCGCCACCAGCACCAGGCGGGCCAGGGGCGCCGGCACCCACTCCTCCACTACCGCCGTGCACTCCGCCACCAGCACCGGGCGGGCCGGGACCGCCACCCATTACGCGATTGCTGACTCCATGCACACCTCCACCAGAACCCAGCGGGCTTCCATCACCGCCTGCAGCTTTGACCGGATTTTCAGTACTCTGCCCCTGACTGCTCAGGAAATCTTGAGGAGACATTGCCATCCCCTCGGCAGTGAGGATTTTTTGCACCGCGTCCATAATTGTCGAGACTGCCGCAGCAGACTTGTGAGCGGCAAAGCCATTAGCCTCAGTAATAAGCTTCTCAATTTCCGCGGCCTTCACAGGCGCGAGCTCCTTTGAATTTTCGATATTGGTGATCCGCTGATTGTAGTCGTCAGCTATCCCTCTAAGCCCTTCGCGTAGGCTATCTATCGCATCCGCGCCCTTGTCAAAGGCGTCAGTCTTCGCCTTGTATTTTTCGGCTAAATCTAAATGATGCTTTTCTCCCTGCTGGAAGCGCTGGATCAGATCGTCAGCAGTATGTCCTTGGTTGTGTGAGCTAAATTGAACCCATTGACGACGCAATTCTTGAGCATACTGTTCTTGCTGTTGCTGCTGCGACCCCCAATGTGCAGCACTCGATCTGAGGGTCGCAGACGATTGCGGCCACCACGCACCGATGAGTGCCAGCGTATATTTCCCAGGTGGCACGTCGCCTGCCATAAACTCCCCTCCCCACGTCCAGACAGCTATATCGCCCAGCAAATCACCAAGTGCACCGTCATCGCAATTTCCAACGCATCGGATGCGCTTATTGACAGACGGCGGCCATGGCAGAGTCCGCGCGCTTCGCTTCGTCGAGCGTCATCTGATAAAGGGGCGATGCGACATCCGTATCACTACTGACAGCATTAGACGTCCGATAGGCGGAAGCTAGTGCCCGCGCAACATCTCGATCGTGTGCACTTAGCGCTGGGTTGGCTGCCGCAGCGTCTAACATCCCTGCCCCGTTAGCGAGCGAGATGCGCGCGAGCGCGGTGTCAGCGGAATGCGTATCAGCGTTCACGGAGCGAGCCGCTAGTTGATACGCCGAACATAGCTCTTTTTTGGCGCTCGCGACTTGGTCGGGTGTAAACGTCGGCGAAGGCGTCACGGCGGTCGGAGCCTTTCCAGCGCTACTGGCCGTCGGCCGCATCAGGGCGATGATGCCCACGACAAGCGCCGCCACTGCGATGAGACCGACCACAACCAGACCTACAGCAATGCCGCCATTAGAACGTTGCCTGCCGGGCACCGGTGGTGTGCACTCGGCCATCGGGGGTGGATGAGGATTCATCACCTCTTTGAGGCTAGTCGGATGCGCTCCAATGTCACTTCAAGCCGCAGTCGGCGGCGGCCTTGTCGAGTACCGAACTACGCGGGCTCATTCAGCTAGCGCGACGCCACGCTGTAGATCACCCCGCCGGACCGCGATGGCGGTGCGCACCCGTCGCGGGACGCAAGAGTTCGGGGTCGACTAAACGGCCCAGGCCGTATTCCCCGCGATGGCGGGCCGTCATGCCGTCACGCTGCAGCGCATCGCCGTGACCGGAAACCACGTCGGAGATGCTAAACAACGACTCCGACCCGTCATCGAAGTAGTGGAGATGGTCGTTGACCGGGTCGATCCGGTTGCCGGGCACTTCGGCTTTGAACCGGGTGGAGCCGTAGCCGTCGACGGCTGGATCGTTGCCAAGCCCTCCGAAGCTCACACCGATGAGTCCGGGGCCGGTCACCTGAGCCGGCAACCAGGTGACCGCATCACCCGACGCCGCGCCGACGTAGAGGTGCCCGCCGTGTGGCAGATGGAAGTCAGCCGCCGAATGCGCTAGGTCGGTGCCTGGGGATCCGACCAAAACCACGTCGTTTGCGTGCATCCCATAGGCCGCCGCCGCATCCGCAACGAGGGTGGATCCGTAGGAGTGGCCGACCACCGTCATATGGGTTGGCGCGCCTTGGTGGGTGACCGCCAGGGCGTTGACGTCGGCGGCCAGCACTTGCGCACCATGCCGGGCCATCTCCACTTCCCGAAGACCGGGATCGAACCAGTTGTTCGGGGCGTCGTAGCCAATCCAGGTCACCACCGCGGTCGGGTTGCCCCAATCGGCGCGGACGGACTCCTGATACAGGCGCAGACCCTCGACCTCAGCCAGCGTCCCCTCCCGCACTGACGTGGCTGCCCCCTTCACCAAGACCGCCGTGTTGGCCGCCGTGTCGGGATTGCCTATCGCGATGGCTGCGGCCCCGTCACCGCCAAAGACCTCGGGCCGGTACGTCAACAGAAAGACGTCCGCGACGCCACTGGAGGCCTCCAGGCCCTGTCGCGCGCGAAAAGCGTTGGTGTAGCGGCTGATTGCGTCAACCGTCAGCCCGTATTCGACGGGTTTGGCCAACACGTCGTTGACGTCCACGCCCCGCGACCTAGCGAGCTCCTCCACGCGACGAAGGTCGTCGTTCATCACCGCTTTATTCACGCGACTTCGCACGGCGACGGGGATACCGTTGAGGTTTCCCAGCTCCGGAGGGTGCTCGGTGATCAATCGGCTCTGCTGTTCACCGTTCAGCGTTTCCCACCACCGGTTGACCTCCTCGGCGCTCGTTCCGGGCGGCGGAATCTGAAGCGCCTCTTCAAGGTTCGCCGGGGCATCCACCGTGTGAAGAACCGCTGGGTCGTAGCCGTCGGTGCGCAAGGTGGTCAGCGACCTCTGCAGAAACTGCGAGTAGCCGTCGCGTCGAGATCGGAGCTCACCCAACGCGGCCGCGGTGTCGTCGACGGCCTGCTGCTCCAACGCGCCGATGAGCGCATCGAGCGCGAGTCGATCGTCCGACGCGAGCCGGCTGTCGTTTTCGAGCGAGAGGGCTTGGCCGAGCAGCTCATCGATCCGTCGCAGTCGCGTCTCCAACGAAGAGATCACCACTGCGCCAGCGGATTGCGCCTCGGCCAGTGCGGCCGCGACGCCTTCCAGGTCCATCGCAATCTTTCCCAGCTGCAATGACTGGCCACCGAGCGACTGCGCCGTGCGGCGCACTTCGACAGAGTCATTGATCGGGTGGTCGCCGGCCACCCGATTCCAGGACGCCTCGAACCGACGGCGCGCCGCATCGAACGCGGCGGCGGATTCGGCGGTGCAGCGGCCGGCGTCGTGAAACGCCTGCGCCAGTTCGGAAATCTGCGCCGGCCGCCCGACCTGGAGGCTGGTGTCAATGGCCCAGGGGTCGCCCCCGGCTTCGGCAATCAGGTGCGAACTGCTGATGTATCGGAAGTCCATCGCACCGCCCGCTCTTCGGCGGCGTTGCGGTCATCCATGTTGGTGAACTCGTCGGCGGCGTAATGCGCCTTATGGCCGAGTCCGGTCAGCGTCTGCTGGTGGTCCTGCAAGGCCTCGACGTGTCGCCCGTGCGCGGCGGTCACCGCCTCGTGAAACGTCTCGGCGGAGGCAAAGCCGCCGAACATCCCGGCTGCCAGCGGTCCCCGCGACAGCTGATCGGCCCCCTCCTGCGCATGCCCGCCGGCGCGGTGCGATTCGTTGGCCCCCGAGTGCAGCAAGTCGGTGTCGACGAACATCGCTACCCCCTCCCAGCCGGTGCGCAGCATGACCTGGTGGCCAAGCTAGTAACCGCCCGGTTGCGGGTCAATTCAGTCATAAGGCGCTCGCCCCGTCGGCCAGACCGTCGCCGTCGGCATCGGTCAGCTTGATGTTCCAGTGCCCGTCGCCATCGGAGTCGACGTACCCGGTGATAACCCCCTCGTCGGCGCACAGCACCCGATCGGCCACCCCGTCGCCGTCGCTGTCGAGCAATCGGTCGTCGGCCTGACCGTGCCCGTCGAAGTCGACCAGCGGCCCTCCGGTGTGCTCGACGCCGTCGAGCCCGAACCACCGCAGCTGCCCGCCTCGATCGAAGGCGACCCCCCACGTCCCCGAGCCGTCGTCGGTGAAATACGCCTCCGGGGCGCCGTCATTGTCAAGGTCGAGGACGGCGTGGTCGGCCATTCCGTCACCGTCGAAATCCGCCAGCGCGTCGTCCTGCATGCCGTCGCCGTCGAGATCCAACTCGATCGCGTCGAGCCGGCCGTCGCCATCCAAATCGAGGTTGGGCTGGCCGTTCCAAATGGCCGCGGAGCCATCGTCATTACCCAGGCAGTAATCCATGCCTTCTCGGACGCTGGGCCAACCTAAGGCGTTCCCGCAACTCCACGAGTCGACGCTGAGCGTTTAGCGCCTTCGCCACGGATGCTCGTCCAGCATCGTGTTAACCAACTCGATGACTTCGGCATCGGTGTCTTCGTCGAAGCGCGCCAGCTGTTCGGTTGCGGTCGAAATCCGTTGCAGCAGAGCACCATAGGCGTTGGCCGCGGCGCTCGCGTATCCGGCCGCGGCGTCCACCTGCCACTCCACGCTGTACTGCGCGGGCAGGTCGCGGAGTTCCTGCGACAAATCGGCGGCCTGCTCCTGCACCGTCTTCACGAGGCGGCGCACATCTTCGACGTCGACCGAACCCGCCGATCCGACATCGTCAGCCACGCCGGCTTCGAGGATGCAATACATCTGATGCACCGCAGCAAGCGCATCTTCAATACGGCCCGTGTGCGCCCGCACTCCCGGCGGCGGGATGGGAATCGTCAACAACTCGGGCGACGCGACCGGCGTCGCGGCGGCGAGGCGAGCGTCGGCTTCCGCTCGCGCACGTGCCACCTCGGCCTGCGCGGCCTCGCGCGCGGCCGCGATCTCACCCTCGGCCTGCTTGCGCACGGCCGCGATCTCACGCTCGGCGTGCTCGCGCGCCGCGGCCATCTCACCATCGGCCCGCTCGCGCACGGCCGCGACCTTGGCGGCGGCATCGGCGCGGACCTGTTCGGCCTCGGCCTGCGCGCGTGCGACGGCCTTCTTGGCACCCGCTCGCACCCGTTCGATCTCGGCTTTAGCGGCTCGCTGTCCGGCCTCCACATCTCCACTGATCTGGCCCCGCGCGGCGGCGACCTCGGCCGCAGCGTCGGCGCGGACCCGCTCCAGCTCGGCGCGCACCTGCTGCAGGGCTTCTTGTGCTATCGCCCGATCGGCCGCGCGCTCGCCGAACCTTTGCACGGCGCGCGCCTCCGCGGCCCTGACCTGTTGGTGAGCCGCGGCAACCTCGGCCGCCGTATCAGCGCGGACCCGCTCCAGCTCCGCACGCACCTCCTGCAAGGCTTGTTCGGCAGCGGCTCGTTCTGCCGTTCGCTCGGCGACTCGTTGCTCAGCGCGCGCCTCCGCCGCCCTGATCTTTTCCTGAGCCGCGGCAGCGGCGGTTATCGCGTCGGCGCGGACCCGTTCCAGCTCTGCGCGCAGCGTGTGCAAAGTTTGTTCCGCCACCATTCGTTGGGCTGCCAGCTCGGCGATCCCCTGTTCTGCGCGGGCCTCGGCGGCGCTGACCAGTTCCCTGGCTACGGCGGCATCGGCCGCTGCGTCAGCACGGGCCCGCCCGAGCTCGGCGCGCACACTTTCTAGGGCCTGGCGTGCCGCCGCTCGTTCGGCCGCCCACTCGGTGTCTTTACTTGCGGCCTGCGCCTCGACGGCGCGGGCGCGCTCGCGCGCTTCTTCGGCGGCGCGTGCAGATTGTTCAGCCTCCGCCTGCGCCATCGATGCGGCTGCGTTGGCGTCCTGCTTGTCCTGTTGGGCCTCGCGTGCCCGGCGCTCGGCTGCAAGCCGCAACTGGTCTGCCTCGACGACCTGCATCATCGGCGAGAGGCGCGTTCGCGCGGGGCCGAACCGGTTGCGGTGTTCGACAAGGTCTTGTTCGGTCATCGCGGCCATCACGGCCAACACCGCGGGTGGCTTTGTGCCCAGCCGCGCCGCAGCAGCGACCGCTTCTCCAGCGGCGCGCTTTGTCAACGACGCCCATTGGTCGCGGTCGAGGTCTTCGATGTGTTGCCGTGTGGTTGTCACTGGCGCCGACGCCTCCCTCCGGCGGCGATCCGCCGGCCCGATTCGGGCATTTCGTCGACCAGCGGTCGGGGTGCAGCTCGGAGGTCTGGCTTTGCGCCGACGGCGGTAGAGGGCACATCGCCAGGAGGTTCATCGAGCAGGCTGCCTTGCTGGGCCAACACCAGCGTGAACTGGCCGAGGTAGACCGACACGGCCCTGGCGAGCGTGTCGTCTCCGAGGTGCTCTGCGTCGCGCAGCAGCCCCCGCAAGATCTCCAACGCCAGCTCCGGCCCAAGCCCGAGGCCAAGGGTGGCGCCATTGCCACTCGCCGGCTCGATGCCCGCGGTTTCCACCACCCACACCAGCCGCTGCCAGCAGCGCGTCACCGCGGCGGCGTGCTGCTCATCATCGCGACGTTCCCGATTCTGGCGTTCCTGCTGCTCGAGCTCCATCCGGTGACGCCGCGACGCCCGCTGCATGGCGAGCAGCGCAAGAAGGGCCACGATCATGGCTGCCCCGAGCGCTGCAACGCCGCCGAACCCCGCTGACATAAAAAACTCGTTTTCCGGCGGTAGCGCCAGCATCCGCCCAGGCGACGCGAATCCTTCAGCCACGACCTGAAGGCGCCCATCGGAATTCAACATACGTGCAGTATGCCTCCTGGGCAGACTTCAGACCATTGGAATCTTTCGATGATATTCGTCGCACTGCGCCCACGCCAACGCCCGACAGGCGCTTTCGGTGGTGTCAGCTATCACAGTCCCCTCGGCCGGCCAGCGGTCGTGGTGAAATGCTCGGCGCACGCCGCTGCCAGTTCCAAAAGGCGCCGCCGGGTGGTCCGGTTGACCTCGTCCTTGACGTCGATCACCCCGCCCGGGCGCAGGTGCCCGTCGAAGGGGATCTCGATCACTTTCTGGCCCCGCCCGCCGAAGCGCTCGGCCAAAAGTGCGATGTCGCGCTTGGCGGCGTGCCCGTCCGAATCGTTGACCACCACCACCGTGCGCTGCAGCAAACCGTTGAAACCATGATTTGCCAGCCAATCCAGGGCCTGCGCCGCAGCGGAGGCACCGTCATACCACGGCGAAGACACCACGATCAGCGCATCAACACCGGCGAGCACCTCCTGGGTGACCGGCGAATCCAGGCTGGATCCGCAGTCGACGATCGACAAGGTGAAGTGCTTGTCGAGCTGCGTCGTCGCCTCGCGGTAGATCGCCGGGTCCAACACACGGCGGCCGGCAGTGGCCGCATCTCCGGCCAACACGAACAAGCCGGCCCTGTTGCTGCCCACGCGAGCGCGGATGTCGGCGAAGGAGAACAGGTGTCGGTCGGAGGCCAACTCCCAGTAGGAACTCGCCGTCGAGGGGTCGATCCGGCTGGCCAGCTTGCCGTACGAGGTGTCCGCGTCGATCGCCACCACGCGGTCGTCGTTGCGCAACTCCGCGAACACCGACCCGACGCTGGCGGCGATGGTGCTCTTGCCGACCCCGCCCTTGCCCAGCACACCGATCTTGTACGTGCCGCGCAACAGGGTCCGGATCTTGGCTTCCAGTTCGGCCTGATAACGCTCGTCGGGCGACCAGCCCAAATTGATCAGCTTGAAGCTGGCGACGTAAACGGCTTTGCGCCAGCCGCGGCCGGGCGGGATGCGCCGGGTCGGCACGAGGTCGCTGCGGCGGATGCTGTCGACATAATTCACGGGCGGCGGCGGCGGACGCTGGGCCTGAGCCCAGCCAGGGCCACCCGCCGGCGGTGCCGCCGCCTGCTGCTGCGGTTGCGGCCACGCCGGGCCTGAGGGGTCAGCGGGGACATCCGGCCGCGGCGGCGAGGCGGCGCCCGATGCGGGCGGTTGCTGGGCTGCGGCCCATCCGTCGGGGCGCGGCCCCCCGTACTGGTCGGCCTCGAGCCTGCCCGGAGCAGGCCCGAATTCGCGGCCCCGTCCACGTGTCCCGCCTGGCGTCCTTGAGCGGTCGAACAGCGTGGCGGTCTCGTCAAGCGGCCCGCCGTGGCGGAACGCGGGCTGGTCCGGCCACTGATAGGGGGCGTCGTTTGGCGTCTCCGGCGCGCGAGCCGCGTTGTCGGGCTTATCGTCCTGCGGGCGCGACGGCACCGGCCCGGACCCGTTTGCTAGCGCCTCGGGCGGGCCGGCGGGAACCGCGGGCGAACTCGCATGATCGTCGGAGTCTGCGCCTCTATGTTCGGTCATATGCCCTCCTAATCAGCGCAAAGACCGGCGTCCGCGTTGCATTTTATGCCCGGCGGCCGCAGTCGGGCCTGCTAGGCGTCTCCCCGCGACCGCCACCACGACAGCAACTCGGCGGTCGCCTCCTCGGTTGTCAGCGGTCCGCGTTCCAGGCGCAGCTCCTTGAGATACCGCCACGCCTCGCCAACTTGCGGGCCGGCCGGGATCCCGAGCAACTCCATGATCGCGTTGCCGTCCAGATCGGGGCGCACCCGCGCCAAGTCCTCCTGGGCCGCCAGCTCGGCGATCCGCTCCTCCAACCGGTCGTAGCTGGCCTGCAGGCGGGCGGCCCGGCGCTTGTTGCGGGTCGTGCAATCGGCGCGAACCAGCTTGTGCAGCCGCGGCAGCAGCGGCCCCGCGTCGGTGACGTAGCGGCGAACCGCCGAGTCGGTCCACTTGCCCTCGCCGTAGCCGTGGAACCGCAGATGCAGAAACACCAGCTGCGAGACGTCGTCGACCATCTGTTTGGAATACTTCAACGCCCGCAACCGCTTTCGGGCCATCTTGGCGCCCACCACCTCGTGGTGGTGAAAGCTCACCCCGCCGTTTTCCTCGTGCCGCCGCGTCGCCGGCTTGCCGATGTCATGCAACAGCGCGGCCCAGCGCAACACCAGATCCGGCCCCTCGTCCTCCAGCGCGATCGCCTGGCGCAGCACCGTCAGCGAATGCTGGTAGACGTCCTTGTGCTGGTGGTGCTCGTCGATGGCCATCCGCATGCCGCCCACCTCGGGCAGCACCACCTCACCCATCCCGGTCTCGACCAGCAGGTCGATGCCGGCCACCGGGTCGTCGCCGAGCAGCATCTTGTCCAGCTCGGCGGCCACCCGCTCGGCACTGATCCGCGCCAGCTGCGGCGCCATCTCGTCAATCGCCTCCCGCACCCGCGGCGCGACGGTGAACCCGAGTTGCGAGACGAACCGCGCGGCGCGCAGCATCCGCAGCGGGTCGTCGCCGAAGGACACCGAGGGCGCGGCCGGGGTATCCAGCACGCGCTGGCGCAGCGCCGCCAAACCGCCTAGGGGATCAAGGAATTCACCCGGGCCGGTCGGCAGCACCCGCACGGCCATCGCGTTCACCGTGAAATCGCGGCGCACCAGATCGTCCTCGAGGCGATCGCCGAAGCGCACCTCGGGTTTGCGTGACACCTGGTCGTAGGCGTCGGCGCGGAACGTGGTGATCTCGAGGCGATAGTCGCCCTTGCCGACACCGACGGTGCCGAACTGGATCCCCGTCTCCCATACCGCGTCGGCCCAGCGCCGGACCAATTCCTGGACCTGCTCGGGGCGGGCGTCGGTGGTGAAGTCCAAGTCGGGACTGAGCCTGCCCAGCAACGCGTCTCGCACCGAGCCGCCGACGAGGTACAGCTCGTGACCGCCGGCGTCGAAGAGCGCGCCAAGCTCACCCAGCACCGAGGTGTGCTTGTTCAGGGCGACCGCGGCAGCGGTCAGTAGGTTGGCATCCCGGGCGGCGTCAGGCACGTTCGATCAGCGTAGTCGGGTGACGCGGCCAACACTGACCCCGCGCCCGCGCCGCCGGACGGCGACTAGCGGCGAGTATCTCGGGAAGACCGGCCCGTGCCAGCTACTATCGCTTGGGTGTCGGACGCCGAACAAGCCAAACCACGTCGACGCCGGGGGCGGCGTCGGCGTCGTAGCGCGGCTGGCGCGGCCGAAACCCCCAAGGATCCCCAGACGAACGGCGACTCGTCGCCCTCCAAATCCCGGCGGTCCCGGCCCTCCCGCGGCGTTCCCGATCGACTCAAGACCGTCCACGAAACCTCCGCCGGCGGTCTCGTCATCGACGGAATCGACGGGCCGCGCGACGAGCAGGTCGCGGCGCTGATCGGCCGCGTCGATCGGCGCGGACGGATGCTGTGGTCGCTGCCCAAAGGACATATAGAGATGGGCGAGACCGCGGAACAGACCGCCATCCGCGAAGTCGCCGAGGAAACGGGTATTCGCGGCAGCGTGCTCGCCGCGCTGGGACGCATCGACTACTGGTTCGTCACCGACGGCCGCCGGGTGCACAAGACCGTGCACCACTATTTGATGCGCTTCTCCGGCGGCGAGCTCTCCGACGAGGACCTTGAAGTCGCCGAGGTGGCGTGGGTGCCGATCGGCGAGCTGCCATCCCGGTTGGCCTACGCCGACGAGCGCCGCCTGGCCCAGGTCGCCGACGAGCTGATCGACAAGCTGCAGAGCGACGGCCCGTCCGCGCTTCCGCCGCTGCCGCCGAGCTCACCGCGTCGACGCCCGCAAACGCATTCACGGACCCGGCATTCCGACAAGCCCGTGGCGGGCCGGAAGAACGGTCACGGGCCAGGGCCGTGACGGCTCTCCGACTCTGCTGGGCCGGCTTCGTGCGCCTCGCCGCCGTGGTTAGCATCGTGGCCGGTTTTGCGGTGCTCGCCGGGCCCACCCCGCGCGCGGACGCGGGCGAACCCGGGGAGACGCCGTTCGTCCGGGTCCGGATCGACCAGGTGACCCCGGACGTGGTCACCACGACAAGCCCACCCGTCGTCACCGTCAGCGGCATGGTGACCAACATCGGTGACCGCCCGGTCCGCGACGTCATGGTCCGGCTGGAGCACGCGCCGGCGGTCAACGACTCCGCGTCGCTGCGCACCTCGCTGGACGGCAGCACCGACCAGTACCAGCCGGCCGCCGACTTCCTCACGGTGGCCCCCGAACTGCAGCGCGGCCAGGAAGTGAGCTTCACCCTGTCGGCCCCACTGCGCGCGTTGACCAAGCCGTCTTTGGCGATGGAGAAGCCCGGCATCTACCCCGTCCTGGTCAACGTCAACGGGACACCCGACTACGGCGCCCCGGCCCGCCTCGACAACGCCCGGTTCCTGCTGCCCGTCGTCGGCGTGCCGCCCGATCACGCCGACGACGTCAATTCCGCCGTCGCGCCCGACACCTCCAAACCCGTATGGATCACTATGCTGTGGCCGCTCGCCGATCGGCCGCGGCTGTCCCCCGGCGTGCCCGGTGGCACGATTCCGGTCCGGTTGGTCGACGACGACTTGGCCACCTCTTTGGCGACCGGCGGGCGACTGGACATCCTGCTCGCCGCCGCGGAGGTCGCCACCAGCCACGACGTGGACCCGGACGGCGCCGTTAGCCATGCGCTGTGCCTGGCGGTCGACCCGGACCTGCTGGTCACCGTCAACGCGATGACGGCGGGCTATGTGGTCTCCAATTCGCCCGACGGGCCCGCCCAGCTGCCGGGCACCCCAACGCATCCGGGCACCGGCCAGGCCGCCGCGACCGAGTGGCTGAACCGGCTGCGCGCCCTGTCCCACCGCACCTGCGTGGCGCCGCTGCCCTACGCCCAGGCCGACCTCGACGCCCTGCAACGCGTCAACGACCCCGGGCTGAGCGATGCCGCCACCAACAGCGTCGGCGGAATCGTCGACCGCATCCTCGACGTGCCCTCCACCCGCGGGGCCACGCTGCTGCCCGACGGCCCGTTGACCGGCCGAACCGTCAGCCTGCTCAGCGCCAACGACAGCACGGTCGCGATTGCCGCCGGCGAGTTGTCCGCCCAGGACTCGACAACCGACAACCCGGCCGGCGTCGACACCGCGCCCCGGCGGTTGTCCCCCCAGGTGGTGGTCGCGCCGTTTGACCCGGCCGTCGGCGCCGCGCTCGCCGGCGCGGGGAACAACCCGATCGCCCCCACCTACCTCGACTCCTCGCTGACCGTCCGCCTTTCGCACGACTCCAACACGGCCCGGCGCCAGGACGCGTTGGGCTCGATCTTCTGGCACGCGCTGCAGCGCGATGCGGCGCCGCGCACCCAGCTGCTGGTGCCGCCGGCGACGTGGAACCTGCAGGCCGACGACGCGCAGGTGATCCTGACCGCGCTCGCCACCAGCATCCGGTCCGGCCTGGCGGTGCCGCGGCCGCTGCCCGCCGTCGTCGCCGAGGCCGCGGCCCGCACCGAGCAGCCCGAGCAGGCCGCCGACGACGGCTCCGCGCGTGGCCGATTCACCGACGACGTCACCGCCAGCATCGCCGCCCAAGTCGGCCGGCTGTGGGGCCTGACCTCCGCGCTGAGCACCGACGAACGCACCGGCCTGACCGGCATCCAGTACACCGCGCCCCTGCGCGAGGACATGCTGCGCGCGTTGAGCCAATCCGAACCGCCCGACACCCGCAACGGGCTCGCCCAGCAGCGCCTGGCGGTGGTCGGCAAGACCATCGACGACTTGTTCGGTGCGGTCACGATCGTGAACCCGGGCGGCTCCTACACCTTGGCCACCGAGCACAGCCCGCTGCCGCTGGCGCTGCACAACGGCCTCGCGGTCCCCATCCGGGTGCGGCTGCAGGTCGACGCCCCGCCGGGCATGACGGTGACCGACGTCGGCCAGATCGAGCTACCGCCGGGCTACCTGCCGCTCCGGGTGCCGATCGAGGTGAACTTCACCCAGCGCGTCGCGGTCGATGTGACGCTGCGAACCCCCGACGGCATGCGGCTGGGGGAGCCGGTTCGGTTGTCGGTGCATTCCAACGCGTACGGCAAGGTGCTGTTCGCGATCACGCTCAGCGCGGCGGCGGTGCTGGTCCTGCTGGCCGGTCGCCGGCTGTGGCACCGGTTCCGCGGCCAGCCCGACCGCGCCGACCTGGACCGCCCCGACCCGCCGCATCCCAGATCCGCCGACCTGCACGACGAGATCGACGATCGGGTCGAGCACAAACCGCGAGTATGAGCCCCGCCTCCCGGCGGACACATCAACGGCCGCCACCACAGCGCCTGCCGGCGGGGCCACGTCACGCCCGCCCGGGCCCACCGACCGGTCCCCTGCCGCCGGTGCCCGAGCTCGCCCGGCGCCGACCCGAGCTGTCCGACGCCGCGCTGGTCTCGCGGTCGTGGGCGATGGCGTTCGCGACGCTGATCAGCCGCCTCACCGGCTTCGCCCGGATAGTCCTGCTGGCCGCGATCCTGGGTGCGGCGCTGTCCAGCGCCTTCTCGGTGGCCAACCAGCTGCCGAACCAGATAGCCGCGCTGGTACTCGAGGCGACGTTCACCGCGATCTTCGTGCCGGTGCTTGCCCGCGCTGAGCAAGGCGACCCCGACGGCGGCGCGGCGTTCGTGCGGCGCCTGGTCACACTGACGACGGCGATGCTGCTGGTCGTCACCGCGCTGTCGGTGGTGGCCGCGCCCCTGCTGGCGCGCCTGATGCTGGGCCGCTCCCCGCAGGTCAACGAGCCACTGACCACCGCCTTCGCCTACCTGCTGCTGCCGCAGGTGCTCGCCTACGGGCTGACCTCGGTGTTTATGGCGATCCTGAACACCCGCAACGTGTTCGGGCCGACGGCGTGGGCACCCGTCGTCAACAACGTGGTCGCGCTGGTCACCCTCGGCGTGTACCTGGCGGTACCTGGTGAGCTGTCCGTCGACCCCGTTCGGATGGGCAACGCCAAGCTGCTGGTGCTCGGCATCGGCACCACGCTGGGCGTGTTCGCGCAGACGGCCGTCCTGCTGATCGCCCTGCGTCGCCAGCACGTGAGCCTGCGCCCGCTGTGGGGAATCGACAAGCGCCTCAAGACCTTTGGCACGATGGCCGCCGCGATGGGGCTCTACGTGCTGATCAGTCAACTAGGGCTGGTAGTCGCCAACCAGATCGCGAGCACCGCGGCCGCCTCGGGCCCGGTGATCTACAACTACACCTGGCTGGTCCTCATGCTGCCCTACGGGATGATCGGCGTGACCGTGCTGACCGTGGTGATGCCGCGGTTGAGTCGCAACGCCGCCGCAGATGACACCGAGGCGGTGCTGGCCGACCTGTCGCTGGCGACCCGCCTGACGCTCGTCACGCTGATCCCGATCGTGGCGTTCATGACCGTGGGCGGCCCGGCGATCGGCAGCGCGCTGTTCGCCTACGGGCATTTCGGGGAGGTCGACGCCGGCTACCTGGGCGCCGCGATCGCGTTGTCGGCGTTCACGCTGATCCCCTACGGCCTGGTGCTGCTGCAGCTGCGCGTCTTCTATGCGCGCGAGCAACCGTGGACGCCGATCGTGCTCATCCTCGTCATCACCGCCGTCAAGATCGTCGGCTCGGTGCTGGCGCCCCATCTGACCCATGACCCCAAGCTGGTGGCCGGCTTCCTCGGCCTGGCCAACGGCATCGGCTTCCTGGCCGGCGCGATCGTCGGCTACTACCTGCTGCGACGGGCGCTGCTGCCCAAGGGCGGCCACCTGATCGACGTCGGGGCGGTGCGGACAATCCTCGTGACGATCGTCGCGTCGATGCTGGCCGGCCTCGTCGCGCATGTGGCCGATCGACTGCTCGGGCTCGCCCGGCTGACGGCCCACGGCGGCGCGGGCTCGCTGCTGCGGCTTTTGATCCTCGCGATGATCATGTTGCCGATCATGGCCGCGGTGATGGTCCGTGCGCGGGTGCCCGAAGCGCAGGCGGCGATTGACGCGCTCAGGCGCCGCTTTTCGGGCCGCGGCCCGCGCATCGCGGTAGCTTCACGCAAATCGGCCGGGCAACAGGGATCGTCTCGGCCGGGCCACGTCACGTACCCTGAGCAGAGGAATTCGTCCCCGCCGGGGGGAAGTGCGGTCCAGGAGCCGATCCGGCGCAGGCCTCCGGAGCGGGTAGCCAGCGCCCGAGTAGCGAAAGGACCGGAGGTGACCGACCGCCCATTGGAGAGCGCATCTAGCGCTGGATCCGATTTGGGGTCAGGCGCCGAGAATCCGCGCCCTGTCGCCGACGACTTCCAGCCCGACATTCCGCCCGGGCCGGCCCATGAACGGCCGGCGCCGCGCCCCACCGACCGTCTAAACGGCGACCTGTCGGTCGACACCGCCGGTGGAGCCGGGGACGACGTCCACCTCGTCCCGGGGGCACGCATCGCCGGGGGCCGGTATCGGCTGCTGGTCTTCCACGGCGGCGCCCCCCCGCTGCAGTTCTGGCAGGCGCTGGATACCAAGCTGGACCGGCAGGTGGCGCTGACCTTCGTCGATCCGGACGGAGCCCTGCCCCGCGAGGTGCTGCAGGACATCTTGTCCCGAACCCTGCGGCTGAGCCGGATCGACAAGCCCGGTATCGCCCGTGTGCTCGACGTGGTCCACACCGGCTCCGGCGGCCTGGTCGTCTCGGAGTGGATCCGCGGCGGATCGCTGCAGGAGGTGGCCGACACCGCACCGTCGCCCATCGGCGCCGTTCGCGCGATGCAATCGCTGGCCGCCGCGGCGGACGCCGCACACCGCGCCGGGGTCGCGCTGTCGATCGACCACCCCAGTCGGGTGCGCGTCAGCATCGAGGGCGACGTGGTGCTGGCCTACCCCGCGACCATGCCCGACGGCAACCCGCAACAGGACATCCGCGGAATCGGCGCCGCCCTGTATGCGCTACTGGTCAATCGGTGGCCGCTGCCGGAGTCCGGGGTGCGCAGCGGGCTGGCGCCGGCCGAGCGTGATTCCACGGGCAATCCCGTCGAACCCATGGTGATCGACCGCGAGATCCCGTTCCAGGTATCCGCGGTCGCGGTGCGGGCGGTTCAAGAGGATGGCGGAATCCGAAGCGCCTCAACCCTTTTGAACTTGCTCCAGCAGGCGACGGCGGTGGCCGATCGCACCGAGGTGCTCGGCCCGATCGATGATTCTCCCGCGCTGCCTCCCACCACCCGGTTGTCCACCGGCCGTGAGTACGCGACCTTCGCGCGCCGGCGCCGCAACGTGTTGATCGGCGTCGGGGCCGCCGTCGCCGTCATCGTGGTGGCCTTGCTGGTGCTGGCGTCGGTGGTGAGCAAGATCTTCGGCAACGTCGGCGGCGGCCTGAACAAAGACGAGCTCGGGCTCAACGGCCCGTCGTCGTCCGCGGCGTCGTCGTCTGCTCCCAATTCCGCGGCCGCCGGCAGCGTCGTCAAACCCACCAAGGCGACGGTCTACTCCCCCGACGGAGACGCCGAC
Source organism: Mycobacterium sp. E796 (assembly GCF_001672815.1). Classification (GTDB taxonomy): domain Bacteria; phylum Actinomycetota; class Actinomycetes; order Mycobacteriales; family Mycobacteriaceae; genus Mycobacterium. The sequence goes on from NZ_LZKK01000257.1 coordinate 31,921, forward strand.
AACCCCGGCCAGGCCGGGCAGGCGATCGACGGTGACCCCTCGACCGCCTGGTCCACCGAGGTCTACACGGACGCCGTCCCGTTCCCCTCCTTCAAGCAGGGCGAAGGGCTGATGCTGCAGCTGCCCAACCCCACCGTGATCGGTCAGGTCACCATCGACACACCGAGCAGCGGCACCAAGGTCGAGATTCGCTCGGCCTCGACTGCGTCGCCGTCCAAGCTCGAAGACACCACCGTGCTGGCTCCAGCGTTCGCGCTCAAGCCCGGTCACAATGTGATCCCCGTCCGGGGCGGTTCGGCGACGTCGAACGTGCTGGTGTGGATCTCCACGCTGGGAACCACCAACGGCAAGAGCCAGGCTAGCTTCTCGGAAGTCACGGTCCAGGCAGCCTCCTGACGGAGATCGCGGGCGCCCACAGCCCCCACATTGGTGAAGTGCCGCGCGACCACTGATTGGTTAGTGTCCGGCCGTGGGTCTCGGGGGGAACAGCGAGTGCGAACGCAGCGACGCCGAACTGCTCGCGGCCCACGTCGCCGGCGACCGCTACGCGTTCGCCGAGTTGTTCCATCGTCACCACCGCCAGCTGCACCGGCTGGCCCGGCTGACCACCCGCACCCGCGAGGACGCGGAGGACGCGCTGCAGGACGCCATGCTCTCGGCACATCGCGGGGCGGGATCGTTCCGGCACGACGCGGCCGTCGGCAGCTGGCTGCACCGCATCGTGGTCAACGCGTGCCTGGACCGGCTGCGCCGCACCAAGGCCCACCCGACGGCGCCGCTCGAGGACGTGCACCCGGTTGCCGATCGCACCGCGCAGGTCGAGACGGCGATCGTGGTGCAACGGGCCCTGATGCGCCTTCCCGTCGAGCAGCGGGCGGCGGTGGTGGCCGTCGACATGCAGGGCTATTCCGTCGCCGACACCGCCGCACTGCTGGGCGTCGCCGAGGGCACCGTCAAGAGCCGGTGTTCGCGCGCCCGGGTCCGCCTCGCCCAGCTGCTTGGTTACCTTGACACCGGTCCCGACGCGGGCCCACCGATGGCCGTCAGGCAGCGCATGACGGACACTGGGGCGGATGGGTGAACCCGACGACGAAACCGCCGAGCCGCCCCTGACCGTCGAGCTGCTGGCCGACCTTCAGGCCGGCCTGCTCGACGACGACGCCGCGGCCCGCGTGCGTAAACGCGTCCGCGAAGACCCGGAAGCGCAGGACATGCTGCACGCGCTGAACCGGGTGCGCTGCGACGTCGCGACGTTGGGGGCCGATCCGGCGTCCGCGCCGGAGGTGCCCCTGGAAGTCACCGCGCGCATCTCGGCGGCGTTGCGGTCGGCCGATCAAACCGGTGTCGCACACGCGGCCCGGCCCCATCTGGGGCCCGCGAGGGTGGTCGCCGGCCTGCTCGGCGTGAGCGCCGTGCTGGCGGCCGTCGGCGTGGGCACGGTGGCGCTGATCAGCGCCCCGGAGCCCGTCCCGAGCACCCCGGCCACCGCCGAGCACATCACGGTGTCCACGCCGCCGCCGACGATTCCGCTGTCACAGCCCGAGATCCTCGGACTGCTGCACCGCAGCCCGGACTACGGCCCGCTCGCCGACCCCGGGCTGCGCGCGTCCTGCCTCAGCGGCCTGGGCTACCCGGCGTCCACGCAGGTGCTGGGCGCGCGACCGGTCGACATCAACGCCCGCCCCGGCGTGCTGCTGGTATTGCCCGGCGACACGCCCGAAAATCTGGCGGTCTTCGCGGTGGCGCCGAATTGCAGCGCCGCCGATACCGGGTTGCTGGCTAACACGCAGGTCCCGCGGGCCTAGCGGCGCGGCGCAGCCGGGCGCAGCGGGTCGCCGCCACGACACCTAGTGTGGTGCCCGACACCCGGGAACACCTACGCCTACGCTGGCGTTCGTATGCGTAGCTTCCGCACCTGAAAGGCCCGAATGACTGCCGATAACACCGCTCACGACACGATTCACGACGTCATCGTCATCGGCTCCGGCCCCGCCGGCTACACCGCGGCCCTCTACGCCGCCCGCGCGCAGCTCGCCCCCCTCGTATTCGAGGGCACGTCTTTCGGCGGCGCGTTGATGACGACGACCGAGGTGGAGAACTACCCGGGCTTTCGCGACGGGATCACCGGCCCGGAGTTGATGGACCAGATGCGCGAGCAGGCGCTGCGGTTCGGCGCGGACCTGCGGATGGAAGACGTCGAATCGGTATCCCTGGACAGGCCGGTCAAGTCCGTCGTCACCGCCGACGGGGAAACCCACCGCGCACGAGCCGTCATCTTGGCCATGGGCGCGGCCGCTCGCTACCTGCAGGTGCCCGGCGAGCAGGAGCTGCTGGGGCGCGGCGTGAGTTCATGTGCCACCTGCGACGGGTTCTTCTTCCGCGACCAGGACATCGCCGTCATCGGTGGCGGCGACTCGGCGATGGAGGAGGCCATCTTCCTGACCCGCTTCGCCAGCAGCGTGACGCTGGTACACCGGCGCGACGAGTTCAGGGCATCCAAGATCATGCTCGACCGCGCCCGCAACAACGACAAGATCAAGTTCATCACCAACGCCGCTGTGCTCGCCGTCGAGGGCGACACCACGGTGACCGGATTGCGGTTGCGCGACAACGTAACTGGCGAAGAATCCACCCTCGCGGTGACCGGCGTTTTCGTGGCAATCGGTCACGAGCCGCGCTCGGGGCTGGTGCGCGATCTCGTCGACGTCGATCCCGACGGCTACGTACTCGTGCAGGGCCGCACCACCAGCACCTCGCTGGAGGGCGTGTTCGCGGCCGGCGACCTGGTGGACCGCACCTACCGGCAGGCGATCACCGCCGCGGGCAGCGGCTGCGCGGCGGCCATCGACGCCGAGCGTTGGCTGGCCGAACAGGAAGACGAGTCTGCAACCGGAAACACTGAGGGTACCGACACATTGATTGGAGCACCGCGATGACCGACGCCGAAAAGACTGGCGCCACAATAGAAGTCTCCGACGCGTCTTTCTCCTCGGAGGTGCTGTCGAGCAATAAGCCTGTGCTGGTTGACTTTTGGGCCACGTGGTGCGGCCCGTGCAAGATGGTCGCCCCGGTCCTGGAGGAAATCGCGACCGAGCGCGCCGAGCAGATCACCATCGCCAAGCTCGACGTGGACGCCAACCCCGAAACGGCCCGGGATTTTCAGGTGGTTTCGATTCCCACCATGATCCTGTTCAAGGACGGTCAGCCGGTGAAGCGGATCGTCGGGGCCAAGGGCAAGGCGGCGTTGCTGCGCGAGCTTTCCGACGCGGTTCCCAACCTCGCCTGACGCCAACCAGTTCGTCACACCACGCCCCGGCGCTTAGCCTGGGGTTTTCCGAAAATTGAGAAGCATCTGCGACAATAGCGCTTAGCCGTTGCCCGTATTCAGCCTGTCAATTTGTCCCGGAGGGCCTTTGGTATGTCGAGTCAGCGCCGTGAATACGGCGACGCGCTGCGCTGTGGTGACTGCAGCGCAGCCGTGACCGAAATCCGGGCGACGCTGGCCGCGCTAGGGCTGCTGGACAATCCCGACGAAGACATGACTACGGGGCGACACGTGGCCCTGGAAGTCTTCGATGCCCACCTTGATCAGGCGGTGCGTGCCTTCCAGCAGAACCGCGGATTGCTGGTGGACGGCATCGTCGGCGAAGCGACCTACCGTGCGCTGAAGGAGGCCTCGTACCGGCTGGGAGCGCGCACGCTGTATCACCAGTTCGGCGCACCGCTTTACGGCGACGACGTCGCGACCCTACAGGCGCGGCTACAAGACCTCGGTTTCTACACCGGCCTGGTGGACGGGCACTTCGGCCTGCAGACCCACAACGCTTTGATGTCGTACCAGCGCGAATACGGGCTCGCCGCCGACGGCATCTGCGGCCCGGAAACCTTGCGCTCGTTGTACTTTCTCAGTTCCCGCGTCAGCGGCGGGTCCCCGCATGCCATTCGCGAGGAAGAGCTGGTCCGCCGCTCCGGGCCCAAACTGTCGGGCAAGCGCATCATCATCGATCCGGGCCGCGGCGGCGCGGACCACGGCGCCATCATGCAGGGCCCGGCCGGCCCGATCAGCGAAGCAGATGTGCTGTGGGACTTGGCAAGTCGGCTCGAGGGCCGGATGACCGCCATCGGCATGGAGACGTTCCTGTCACGGCCGACCAATCGCAGCCCGTCGGATGCCGAACGCGCGGCTACCGCCAACAACGTCGGCGCCGACCTCATGATCAGCCTGCGCTGCGAATCCCAGACCAGCCCGTCGGCCAACGGCGTGGCCTCCTTTCACTTCGGCAACTCGCATGGTTCCGTCTCCACGATCGGACGCAACCTTGCCGACTTCATTCAGCGAGAAGTGGTGGCCCGCACCGGTTTACGGGATTGCCGCACGCATGGCCGGACGTGGGATCTGCTGCGGCTCACCCGGATGCCCACCGTCCAGGTCGACGTCGGCTACATCACCAACCCGCGCGACCGCGCGATGCTGATCTCCACGCAGACCCGCGACGCCATCGCCGAGGGCATCCTGGCCGCGGTCAAGCGGCTCTACCTGCTCGGCAAGAACGACCGTCCCACCGGCACCTTCACCTTCGCCGAGCTGCTGGCTCACGAACTGTCGGTGGAACGGGCCTCCCGGCTGGGCGGTTCCTAGCCGCTCTCGTTGGCCCGCAGCGTATTTCCGGCGGCGGAAGAACCAGCACCCACCGGTTCTTCCAGTTGGGCCAGCAGGCGCTCCAGCGCCGCCTCGACCTCGGCCTTCCAGCCGAGTCCCTTGTCCAATTCCAGCCGCAGCCGCGGGAAGTACCTGTGCGGCGCCACCACAACGAATCCCACGTCCTTCAAGAATTCGGCGTCGATCATGCAGTGGTCGACCGAGCAGTCGCCGAGCGCCTCCAGCACCGGCCGGACATCGGGGTCCACCAACCGCGGATCCTGTAGCTCGGACGCCTCCGATGTGCGACCGAAAGCTTCCAAAGCCCGGACGCCGCGCCGGACAAGCTCGTCGACGACCCGGGCGATGAGCCCATGCGGCAGATCGTCGGCGGCTTGGCCCGGCTCGATGTTCATCGACGTCAGCAACACCGCATCGGCGGACACCGGGGCGGTGGGAAACCGTTGCGCCCGCGGCACCGCGCGTGGCGGGGCGTAGAGGACATACCCCAGGCACGGCGGCTCGGAGTGGCTGCGTTCGTCGTCGGGAATCGCGGTCGCGACCAGTCCGCACGAACCCCACTCCAACATCACCATCGACAGCCACGCCTCTTTTTCGAATTCGGGGTCGGCGAGGTGGTCCTGGTTACCGAGGGTCGCCGGGTCGACCTCCCAGAACACGCAGCGGCGCGCATGCTTGGGAAGCTGCTCGAAAGCCTCGAGCCGAAGCGGCGTGATTCGAGCGGACACTAGCCTCCTGGCTTCCGTGCGGTACTGCGGCCAACCAATTCCCGGCCATCAGCAACCCCTCCAGGATAGGAGAGTTCGACCTCATCGGACCAGTGTTTGCCCCGCCACTTCAGCCGGCCCCGCAGAACGGACCGGACAGCCGGTAGGCGGCCCCGGACACCGCGAAACATCTTGGGGCACATCGAAACTCCGCTCAGCTAGGGCACACGAGGCCGGCGATTTCGGGCGCAGGAGAGGCCCAGTGTCACAGTGACGTAATTACACGGTATGGACGGTCAGGCCGTGGGCGGGGTCATCACGTCGACGATCCGCTGGAGGTCCTCCACCGACCCGAACTCGACGACAATCCGTCCCTTGCGTTTGCCCAGACTGACCGTGACCCGGGTGTCGAACGTGTTGGACAGTCGGTCAGCAACGTCTTGAAGGCCGGGCATCTGGATCGGCTTGCGACGCGGTGCCGCCGGCGCGGCCCCGTCGCCCCGGTTGGCCAGGGTGACCGCTTCCTCGGTAGCGCGCACCGACAGGCCTTCGGCGACGATCCGGCTAGCCAGCTCCTCCTGCGCCTCCGGGCCGGCCTCCAGGGCCAGCAGCGCACGCGCGTGGCCCGCGGACAGGACCCCCGCGGCGACCCGGCGCTGCACCGCGATCGGCAGCTTCAGCAACCGGATCATGTTCGTGATCAGCGGCCGCGACCGGCCGATGCGCGACGCCAGTTCGTCGTGCGTGACGTCGAACTCGTCGAGCAGCTGCTGGTAGGCCGCCGCCTCCTCCAGGGGGTTCAGCTGCACCCGGTGAATGTTCTCGAGCAGGGCGTCGCGCAGCAGGTTGTCGTCGCCGGTCTCGCGCACGATCGCCGGGATGGTGGCCAGGCCCGCCTCCTGCGCGGCGCGCCAACGCCGCTCCCCCATCACGATCTGGTACCGCGCGCCGCTCGGCGCCCCGGTCACCGCGCGGACCACGATCGGCTGCAGGAGCCCGAACTCGCGAATGGAGTGCACCAGCTCCGAGAGCGCCTCTTCGTCGAAGACCTGCCGGGGCTGCCGCGGGTTGCGCTCGATGTCGCCGGGCGCGATCTCGCGGTAGACCGCGCCCACCGAGGCTGCGTCCTGCGCCGGCCCGCCGATCAACACATCGGCCGCCGCGTCGCCCATCCGGGGACCCAGCGTCGCCGGACCCGAGTCGCCCTCCGCCGGGCCGGTGGGGATCAGCGAAGCCAGGCCCCGGCCGAGGCCACCCTTCTTGCGTAACGGCTGCGTCATGGTCGTCCCTTCACGGATGGTGGTCAGTCGCGCTCGGCGAGTTCGCGGCTCGCGTCGAGGTAGCTCATCGCCCCGCGCGAACCGGGGTCGTAGTCGATGATCGTCATGCTGTAGCCGGGCGCCTCGGAAACCTTGACGCTGCGCGGAATCACGGTGCGCAACACCTTGTTCCCGAAGAACCGGCGGACCTCGTCGGCCACCTGGTCGGCCAGCTTGGTCCGCCCGTCGTACATCGTGAGGATCACGGTGGTCACCTCGAGCCGGGGGTTGAGGTGGGCCTTGACCATCTCAATGTTGCGCATCAGCTGGGACACGCCCTCCAGCGCGTAGTACTCGCACTGGATCGGAATCATCACCTCGGGCGCGGCCACGAGCGCGTTGATCGTCAGCAGTCCGAGCGAGGGCGGGCAGTCGATGAACACGTAGTCGAAGTCGAACTCGTCGAGCTCGACCAGCGCGGTGCGGAGCCGGTTCTCGCGCGCCACCATGCTCACCAACTCGATCTCGGCGCCGGCCAGGTCGATCGTCGCCGGCACGCAGAACAGCCGGGGGCTGTGCGGGCTGGGCCGCAACGCGTCGCGCAACGACACCTCGCCCAGGAGGACCTCGTACGAGGAGGGGGTCCCGGCTTGCCGATCGTGGATGCCCAGCGCGGTGCTCGCGTTGCCTTGGGGATCGAGGTCGATGACGAGGGTCTTGAGCCCCTGCACGGCCAGCGCGGCGGCGAGGTTGACGGCGGTGGTCGTCTTGCCCACACCGCCCTTCTGGTTGGCGACGGTGAACACCCGTCGGTGGGTCGGGCGGCGCAGTGGCGCGTAGGTCGTGTGGAGGACCCGCATCGCGCGCTCGGCCGCGGCGCCTATCGGGGTGTCGTAGTCGGCCGATGTTTCACGTGAAACATCGCCGGGCGCGGCGGCGGGCGCCGAGGGTTGCGCCTGCGCGACGGGCGGTGACGGCGGGGACTCGCCGGACCAATCGTGTGGAGAACTCACCGCGCCTCCCTGCCTGCCGAACGGGCCGGCTTCTGGCGCGCCGGCTTTCCGCGTCGCGCTAAAACCACGGTTACGGGCGGACACAAGTAGTTCACGCCACATGCCACCACCCTGACATCAACGGCTCCCGAACCGGCCATCACACGCCGGTGCGCTTCCACTTCCTCGGGAGCACGCTCCCCTTTGATCGCGACCATCCGCCCGTCCTGCCGTAGCAACGGCATGCTCCACTTCGCCAACTTGTCCAGAGCCGCCACGGCGCGTGACACGGCGACGTCCCGGGAGCCGAACTGATCCCGCACCCACGGGTCCTCCGCACGGCCGCGCACCACCTCGACCGCCAACCCTAGTTCGGCTACGGCCTCGGTGAGAAACTCGCTGCGGCGCAGCATCGGCTCGAGGAGCACGACCTCGAGGTCGGGCCGCGCGATCGCCAGCGGGATCCCCGGCAACCCGGCCCCGCTGCCGATGTCGATCACCCGCTCACCCGGACCGAGAAGCTCCCCCACGGCCGCACTATTTAGTAGGTGGCGATCCCAGAGCCGGCCGACCTCCCGGGGGCCGAGGAGCCCGCGCTCCACGCCGGCTCCGGCGAGCAGATCGGCGTAGCGCTGCGCCACGTCCAGCCGGTCGCCGAACACTGCGATCGCGGCATCGCTCAGGGATCCGGGACCTTCGGCGCCCGCGCCGTCGCGGGCATGTTTCACGTGAAACGTCTCGTTGTCGTGTTTCACGTGAAACATCCTCGATCCTCTGTTGCCCGGTAGGACCCGCGAATTACACGGCTGTGACTCAGTGGGTCAGTCGAGCAGGACGACGACGCGGCGCGACGGCTCCTGCCCTTCGCTCTCGCTGTGCACCCCCGGCACCGCCGCCACCGCGTCGTGGACGATCTTGCGCTCGAACGGCGTCATCGGGGAAAGCTCCTCGCGTTCGCCCGTGTTAAGCACGCGCCGCGCCACCTTGTCGCCCAGCGCCGCCAATTCCTCGCGGCGCCGACGCCGCCAGCTCGCGATGTCGAGCATCAAGCGGCTGCGCACCCCCGTCTTCTGATGCACAGCCAGCCGGGTGAGTTCTTGGAGGGCGTCGAGCACTTCACCGCCGCGGCCGACCAACTTGTTCAAGTCGTCGCTGCCGTCGATGCTGACGACCGCGCGGTCGCCCTCGACGTCCAGGTCGATGTCGCCGTCGAAGTCCAACAGGTCCAACAGCTCTTCGAGATAGTCGCCGGCGATCTCCCCCTCGGCGACCAATCGCTCCTCCTGGTCGTCGACTTGGTCATCGCCCCGGTCCGCCGCCGTCTCATCGTCGGACTCCTCGTGCGCATCGAGGTCCGTGTCCACGTCGCGCTCGGTGGTGTCGGCGTCTGTCATGTTGTTCCCTCTCCCTCATCACGGGTCCCTCTCCGGTCGGGTCGCTCGCCCGCGGGACCCCCTAAAAGCCGTGGCGCCTCGTCAGCGCTTTCGTTTCCTCGGTCGCGCCCCGGGTCGCGGGGTGCGGTTGGTCGGGCCGGTGGTGCGCCCCGCGGCGTTCGGCTTGTCCGGTTGCGCTGTTGCCGTTTTCGCCCCGGCGGCGCCGTTATCCGATCGATCCGAATCCGTGTCTGAACCGTCGCTTCCGTCGTCGTCCTCCGTCGACGAACCGTTACCGCTCGCCGACGTCGCCTTCGGATTGCGCTTGGGCTTGGCGCCCGGCGCCGGCGCGTTTGCGGCTCGCCGCTGAACGGCCTCCTGTCGCTTAGCCTCTTCCTCTTTCTCGATCATTCCGAACACGTAATGCTGCTGTCCGAACGTCCAGATGTTGTTGGAGAACCAGTACAGGATGATCGCCAGCGGAAGAAACGGTCCCCCGACGACGACGCCGAGCGGGAACACGTACAGCGCAAGCTTGTTCATCATCGCGGTCTGTGGGTTGGCCGCCGCCTCCGCGCTCTGCCGCGCCACCGACGCTCGGCTGTTGAAGTAGGTCGCGACGCCAGCCAGGATCATCACCGGCGCACCGACGGCGATCACCGCGGGCCGGCTGAAGTGAGTGAAGGCGTCCAACCCGGCGTGCTGGGTCATGAACGCACCGATCGGGGCGCCGAACAGGTTCGCGTCGAGAAAGTGCCCGACGTCGGCCGGGGTGAAGACGTAGTTGCCGGTCGCCCGGTTCTGGGCCACCGACATGTGCGGCTGGCCGAAGCCGCCGGTCGTCCGGTTGAAGGACCGCAGCACGTGGTACAGGCCGAGGAACACCGGGATCTGAGCGAGCATCGGCAGACAGCCCAGAATCGGATTGAAGCCGTGCTCGCGTTGCAGCTTCTGCATCTCGAGCGCCATGCGCTGGCGGTCCTTGCCGTACTTCTTCTGCAGCGCCTTGATCTGCGGCTGCAGCTCCTGCATCTGCCGGGTGGTGCGGATCTGGCGCACGAAGGGCTTGTACAGGATCGCGCGCAGGCTGAATACCAGGAACATCACCGACAGGGCCCAGGCGAAAAAGTTCGACGGTCCAAGCGCGGCCGCGAACAACTTGTACCAGGCCCACATGATCCACGACACCGGGTAGTAGAAGATGTCAAGGCTGAAAAAATCAAACGACAAAAGACTCACTCTCCCGTTGCTGCGGCGCGGGGCGCCCCGCTTGTCTGGGGCCGGCGCCTTCGAAGCTCGCCCGGCATCCGTGTCGATCCGGTATCGGATCCCATCCTCCCGGATGCCACGGTCCACATCTGGCCAGCCTGGCCACGGACAACCAACTCCCCCGAATCACGCCGTACTCGGTGAGGGCATCGACGGCGTACTGGCTACAGGTCGGTACGAAGCGGCACGTCGCCGGGCGCAGCGGTGACACCATGTGCCGGTAGAGCTGGATCACGAAAATCAGCCCGCGCGCGGTAGCCCTGCCGGCCCCGCCGATCACGGCTCGCATCGCCGCCGCGCGCGTCACCGATCGGTTCCCGCCGACTCGAACGCGCGTCGCAGGCAGCGCCGCAGCTGTTGCTCCAATCGCGCCGACGACGCCAAGCGACTGCTGGGCAGCGCGCGGATCACCACCTGATCCGATTGGTGGAGGTCGCCCAACATCGTCCGGACGACATGGCGCAGCCGACGCGCGACACGATGGCGCTCGACGGCCGAGCCCACCCGTTTGCCAACGATCAACCCCACACGCGGACCGGCACCGTCCTCGACAGCCCGCCTCACATGCACGACGACATCGGGCTGCGCCGAGCGCATCCCGTACTTCACCGCGGCGTCAAACTCCGTTGACCGCCTCATGCGGTTGCGTGCGGAAAGCACCGCCAAAAACCTGGCGATGCGATCAGGCAGTCAGCGCGCGGCGGCCTTTGCGCCGCCGGCCGGAGACGATCGCCCGCCCGGCGCGGGTGCGCATCCGCAACCGGAAGCCGTGCACGCGGGCTCGGCGCCGGTTGTTCGGCTGGAAGGTCCGCTTGCCCTTGGCCACGGCATTCTCCTCGTAATTCGAACCTTCCGGCCGCTCGCGCCATTCATCCGCGGGTCGATCGGAGGTGGGTCTTGCTACTGGCCGGCGCGGTCCCCGGTCTTCGTCTGGGTCGCAGCCGTATCGCCGACTTTCGGGCGACTGTTCGAGGGTACTGACGTGTCTTCGCTGGGTCAAACTTGGTCTGCCGCAACGCACCAAACTCACACATCCGCGAAAACCGAAGTTCTCGAAGCCGTCCCTGCGGCACCATAGGAGAACGAGCGACAAGCAGGCCCCAATACACCCTAGAGAAGCCGATTGGAATGCAGCAGAACTGTTGGCAGCCGAACGGAAAACTGTTAACTTCTCCCAATGCCGTTTCAGAGCGGAGCGGCGCTCGACGACGAAGCGAGGATGGCGGATCAAGTAGCTGTCTAGGCGACCGGCGGGGGTTGCCATCAGCACGAAGATCGCGGGCCGTCGCCGGTAGGCTGCGGCTCGTCTACGATCATCCTGTCCACACCTGTGGATAACCATGTGGACAGCTCTTTTCGTCGTTAAGCGTTGTTGCCCCTCGACCCGGGATCTGCGAGAGCCAGGGAGATTACGTCGTTGACCGATGACCCCGGTTCAGGATTCACAACAGTTTGGAACGCGGTCGTCTCCGAACTCAACGGCGAATCTGCCTCGGACGCCATGGGCGCCAACCGGACGACCCTTGTCACCCCCCTGACCCCCCAGCAAAGGGCGTGGCTGAATCTTGTCCGGCCGCTGACGATCGTCGAGGGCTTTGCTCTGTTGTCGGTGCCGAGCAGTTTCGTGCAAAACGAGATCGAGCGTCACCTCCGCGCCCCGATCACCGACGCGCTCAGCCGCCGGCTCGGGCAGCAGATCCAACTGGGTGTGCGCATCGCCCCACCCCCCGAGGATTCCGACGCGGGCGCGTTCGCCAATGCCGAGAGCTTCACCCACGCCTCGGAAACCCAAACCCTCGACCAGGCCGACGACGCCGACCTGGACACGTCGATCGACACCGACGAGAGCGACGAGAACGGTGAGGTTCCCGGCGGCGCCGAACACAGCTGGCCGAACTACTTCACCGAACGCCCACACGCGGCCGACCCGGCCGTCGCCGGCGGAACCAGCCTCAACCGGCGCTACACGTTCGACACGTTCGTCATCGGCGCGTCCAACCGCTTCGCCCACGCCGCGGCCCTGGCCATCGCCGAAGCCCCGGCCCGCGCGTACAACCCCCTCTTCATCTGGGGCGAGTCCGGCCTGGGCAAGACACACCTGTTGCACGCCGCGGGCAACTACGCCCAACGGCTGTTCCCCGGCATGCGGGTGAAGTACGTCTCGACCGAAGAATTCACCAACGACTTCATCAACTCGCTGCGCGACGACCGCAAGGTCGCGTTCAAGCGCAGCTACCGCGACGTCGACGTCCTGCTGGTCGATGACATCCAATTCATCGAGGGCAAAGAAGGTATCCAGGAAGAGTTCTTCCACACCTTCAACACGCTGCACAACGCCAACAAACAGATCGTCATCTCGTCCGATCGGCCACCGAAACAACTCGCCACACTGGAGGACCGGCTCCGCACCCGGTTCGAGTGGGGACTGATCACCGACGTGCAGCCCCCCGAACTCGAAACCCGCATCGCCATTCTGCGCAAGAAGGCACAGATGGAACGGCTCGCGGTGCCCGACGACGTTCTCGAGCTGATCGCCAGCAGCATCGAACGCAACATCCGAGAGCTCGAAGGGGCCCTCATCCGAGTGACGGCGTTCGCCTCGCTGAACAAGACTCCCATCGACAAGGCGCTGGCCGAGATCGTGCTTCGCGATCTCATCGCCGACGCGAGCACGATGCAGATCAGCGCGGCCACCATCATGGCCGCCACCGCCGAGTACTTCGACACCACCGTCGAGGAACTACGCGGGCCCGGCAAGACGCGGGCGCTGGCGCAATCACGACAGATCGCGATGTACCTGTGCCGCGAGCTGACCGACCTGTCCCTGCCCAAGATCGGTCAGGCATTCGGCCGCGATCACACCACGGTCATGTACGCGCAGCGAAAGATCTTGTCCGAGATGGCCGAGCGCCGTGAGGTCTTCGATCACGTCAAGGAGCTCACCACCCGCATCCGGCAGCGGTCCAAGCGCTGACCGAGGCGCTTCCGCCGAACTTTTTTCAAAAAACTTCTCACCCCCCTGTCACAGCTGTCACACCAGGACGTTGTGCGCAGCCCTGTGCACAAGTCGGTCAAAGATCGGTGCGGGATTGGGGTTCCCGTGCACACCCGTCTTCCATCCCCATCGGCCCAACAACCGCGGCCCCGTTGTCAACGGCACCATCCACAACCTCGCCGCTCCACTAGCTGCACTAAAGCCAAGCTGTCCCCAGAATGCACAGGCCTTAATACTGTTACTGAGATCTATCCGTTGTTTCTTCTTTGAAGAACGGCGTTGGGGAGACCCGTCGACCGCGCCGCGCCGGTACCCACGTTCACCCCGCTTGTCGGCCGCTGGGATTAGCTTTCAAGATGGCGGCAGAAGATCTACGGTTGTGGTTCGACTGCTAGCGACGGGCGGCTAGCCACCGTGGTTTTTGAAGGTTTTTGGACACTCGGCAGGTAAAGGGACGCTATGGACGCGGCGACGACAACAGCTGGCCTCACCGACTTGAAGTTCCGTCTGGTGCGAGAGTCATTCGCCGATGCGGTGTCGTGGGTTGCGAAGAACCTGCCGACCCGGCCCGCGGTGCCGGTGTTGTCCGGGGTCCTGTTGTCCGGCTCGGACGATGGCCTGACGATCTCCGGGTTCGACTACGAGGTGTCCGCCGAAGCCCAGGTTGCCGCCGAAATCGCTTCTCCGGGAAGCGTTTTGGTATCCGGAAGGTTGTTGTCAGACATCACCCGGGCGCTGCCGAACAAACCGGTCGACTTCTATGTGGACGGCAACCGGGTCGCGTTGACCTGCGGAAGCGCACGATTCTCCCTGCCGACGATGCCGGTTGAGGATTACCCGACGCTGCCCGCACTGCCGGAAGGCACCGGCACCTTGCCGGCGGACCTGTTCGCGGAGGCGATCGGCCAGGTCGCCATCGCCGCCGGGCGGGATGACACTTTGCCGATGCTGACCGGGATTCGGGTCGAGATTTCCGGCGACACGGTGGTTTTGGCCGCGACCGACAGGTTCCGTCTGGCGGTTCGCGAGCTGACCTGGACGGCGCTTTCGCCCGACATCGAGGCTGCGGTGCTGGTACCGGCCAAGACGTTGTCGGAGGCGGCCAAGGCCGGCGCCGACGGCTCCGAGGTTCAGCTGTCGCTGGGCGCGGGCGCCGGAGTCGGAAAAGAAGGGTTGCTTGGCATCAGCGGCAACGGCAAGCAAAGCACCACCCGGCTTCTCGATGCGGAGTTCCCGAAGTTTCGTCAGCTGCTGCCCGCCGAGCACACCGCCGTCGCCACCATCGACGTGGCCGAGCTGACCGAGGCCATCAAGCTGGTTGCGTTGGTGGCCGATCGCGGTGCGCAGGTGCGGATGGAATTCTCCGACGGAACGTTGCGGCTGTCTGCCGGCGCCGACGACGTCGGTCGGGCCGAAGAAGATCTCCAGGTTGATTTCGTCGGTGAGCCGTTGACGATCGCGTTTAACCCGACCTATTTGACCGACGGGCTCGCATCGGTCCATTCGGAACGGGTGTCGTTCGGCTTCACCACGCCAGGCAAGCCCGCGCTGCTGCGCCCCGCGTCCGAGGGCGACACCTCCCCCACCGGCGCCGGGCCCTTCCCCGCGTTGCCGACGGATTATGTGTACCTGCTCATGCCAGTCCGGTTGCCCGGCTAGGTGTACGTCCGGCATTTAGGTCTGCGTGATTTCAGGTCCTGGGCACACGCCGACCTCGAATTGCAGCCGGGCCGGACGGTGTTCGTGGGTCCCAACGGCTTCGGGAAGACGAATCTCGTTGAGGCCCTGTGGTATTCGACCACATTGGGGTCGCACCGGGTCGGAACCGACGCGCCGTTGATCCGGGCAGGTGCCGACCGCGCGGTGGTTTCGACGATCGTGGTCAACGACGGCCGGGAATGCGCGATCGATCTGGAGATCGCCGCGGGCCGGGCCAACAAGGCGCGACTGAATCGCTCGCCGGTTCGCAGCACGCGTGAGGTGGTCGGTGTGTTGCGGGCGGTGCTCTTCGCACCCGAAGACCTGGCCTTGGTGCGCGGGGATCCGTCGGACCGCCGGCGCTATCTCGATGATTTGGCCACGGTCCGCCGGCCGGGGGTGGCCGGTGTCCGCGCCGATTACGACAAGGTCTTGCGGCAACGGACCGCGCTGTTGAAGTCCCTGTCGGGCGCGCGGTTTCGAGGCGACCGCGGCGCCCTGGACACGCTGGACGTGTGGGACAGCCGGCTCGCCGAGCACGGCGCCCAATTGATGGCCGCCCGCATCGATCTGGTCAACGAGCTGGCCCCGGAGGTGGAGAAGGCCTACCAGCTGCTGGCGCCGGGATCGCGCCCCGCCTCGATCGCCTATCGCGCGAGCCTCGATGCCTCCGACATCAGCGACCGAGAGTTCCTGGAAGCCGCATTGTTGGCCGCCCTGTCGGCCCGGCGCGACGCGGAGTTGGAGCGGGGGATGTGTCTGGTCGGCCCGCATCGCGACGATCTGGAGCTGCGGCTTGGCGACCAACCGGCCAAAGGCTTTGCCAGCCATGGCGAATCGTGGTCGTTCGCGGTCGCGCTGCGGTTGGCGGCGTATGAGTTGCTGAGGGCAGACGGCGGTGAACCGGTGTTGTTGCTCGATGACGTGTTCGCCGAACTCGACGCCACCCGTCGTCGCGCGTTGGCGACGGTGGCCGAGTCAGCCGAGCAGGTTTTGGTGACCGCGGCGGTGCTGGAAGACATTCCGGCCGACTGGGATGCTAGGCGGGTGCATATCGATCTGCGCGACGACGACGCGGGCCGAGTATCGGCGGTGCGGTCGTGACCGACGCCGACAACACAAAGGACGACGTCGAGCGACTGGGCGGCTTGACCGGGATCGACCTGGTGCGCCGGACGCTCGAGGAGGCCCGGGCGGCGGCCCGCGCGCAGGGAAAGGACGCCGGCCGGGGGCGCGCCGTCCCATCGGCTCCCCGCCGTGTCGCGGGTCAGCGCCGGAGCTGGTCGGGGCCGGGGCCCGACGTTCGCGACCCACAACCGCTGGGACGGCTGGCGCGCGACCTCGCGAAAAAACGCGGCTGGACGGCGCACGTCGCTGAAGGCACGGTGCTGGGCCACTGGTCGTCTGTCGTGGGACAGCAGATCGCCGACCATGCCACCCCGACCGCACTCAACGAGGGCGTTCTCAGTGTCACCGCAGAATCGACGGCGTGGGCCACCCAGCTGCGGATGATCCAGGCGCAACTGTTGGCCAAGATCGCGGCGGCGGTTGGCAACGGCGTGGTGACCTCGCTCAAGATCACCGGACCCACTGCGCCGTCGTGGCGCAAGGGGCCCCGACATATCGCCGGTCGCGGGCCGCGGGACACGTACGGCTGAGGGGTTCGGGGGCCAAATCGGTCCCCAGTTGAGCCGGTATCAACAGGCGCCTCAGAGCCGCTAGGACGAAAGAGACCCCTATCAGGCACGTCGGGACGCGGTGAGAATAGAGAAATCGTGTGCACGGCGCGGTTAGCTGGGTAGAAACGCGCCCAGAAAATCGGTGCTAAGCCCCAGTCACGGTAGACTGACGGAGTGCGACCGCTGCGGTGACCGGACCGCCCGCATGAAACCCCAAGGAGAGCATTCCGACCGTGGCTGCCCAGAAGAAGAAGCCTCAAGCCGGATACGGCGCTGAACAGATCACCGTCCTCGAAGGGCTGGAGGCTGTCCGCAAACGCCCGGGCATGTATATCGGCTCCACCGGCGAGCGTGGTTTGCACCACCTGATCTGGGAGGTGGTCGACAACTCGGTGGACGAGGCGATGGCCGGTTACGCGAACCAGGTCGACGTCCGGTTGCTGGAGGATGGCGGCGTCGAGGTGGCCGACAACGGGCGCGGCATCCCGGTGGCCATGCACGCCACCGGCGCGCCGACCATCGACGTGGTGATGACCCAACTCCACGCGGGCGGCAAGTTCGGCGGTGAGAACAGCGGCTACAACGTGAGCGGCGGCTTGCACGGCGTCGGCGTGTCCGTCGTGAATGCGCTATCAACCCGCCTCGAGGTCGACATCTCCCGCGATGGCTACGAGTGGTCGCAGTTCTACGACCACGCCGTGCCCGGAACCCTGAAGCAGGGCGAGGCCACCAAGAAGACTGGAACCACCATCCGGTTCTGGGCGGACCCGGACATCTTTGAGACCACCCAGTACGACTTCGAGACGGTGGCGCGGCGGCTTCAAGAGATGGCGTTCCTGAACAAGGGTCTGACGATCAATCTCACCGACGAGCGGGTGGAGCAGGATGAGGTCGTCGACGAGGTGGTCAGCGATACCGCCGACGCACCAAAGTCTGCCGAGGAGAAGGCTGCCGAATCAACGGCGCCGCACAAGGTGAAGCACCGCACCTTCCACTACCCCGGCGGTCTGGTCGACTTCGTCAAGCACATCAACCGCACGAAAAGCCCGATCCAGCAGAGCATCATCGACTTTGACGGCAAGGGCCCCGGTCACGAGGTCGAAATCGCGATGCAGTGGAACGGCGGCTATTCGGAGTCGGTCCACACGTTCGCCAACACGATCAACACCCACGAGGGCGGCACCCACGAAGAGGGCTTCCGCAGCGCGTTGACGTCGGTGGTGAACAAATACGCCAAAGACAAAAAACTGCTGAAGGACAAGGACCCGAACCTCACCGGTGACGACATCCGAGAAGGCCTGGCGGCGGTCATTTCGGTCAAGGTCGGCGAGCCGCAATTCGAGGGTCAGACCAAGACCAAGCTGGGCAACACCGAGGTCAAGTCGTTCGTCCAAAAGGTCTGCAACGAGCAGCTCACGCACTGGTTCGAAGCGAATCCTGCCGACGCTAAAGTGGTTGTGAACAAAGCGGTTTCGTCGGCGCAGGCCAGGATCGCAGCCCGCAAGGCGCGGGAGTTGGTGCGCCGCAAGAGCGCCACCGACCTGGGTGGGCTTCCGGGCAAGCTCGCCGACTGCCGTTCCACCGACCCGCGGAAGTCCGAACTGTATGTGGTGGAGGGTGATTCGGCCGGCGGCTCGGCCAAGAGCGGCCGCGACTCGATGTTCCAGGCGATCCTTCCGCTGCGCGGCAAGATCATCAACGTGGAGAAGGCGCGCATCGACCGGGTGCTGAAGAACACCGAAGTTCAGGCGATCATCACCGCGCTGGGCACCGGCATCCACGACGAGTTCGACCTCAGCAAGTTGCGCTATCACAAGATCGTGTTGATGGCCGACGCCGACGTTGACGGCCAGCACATCTCGACACTGCTGTTGACGTTGTTGTTCCGCTTCATGCGCCCGCTCATCGAGAACGGCCATGTGTTTTTGGCACAGCCGCCGCTGTACAAGTTGAAGTGGCAGCGCAGCGATCCCGAATTCGCCTACTCCGACCGCGAGCGCGACGGCCTGCTCGAGGCCGGGCTGAAGGCCGGCAAGAAGATCAATAAGGAAGACGGCATCCAGCGCTACAAGGGTCTGGGCGAGATGGACGCCAAGGAGTTGTGGGAAACCACCATGGACCCGTCCGTGCGGGTACTGCGCCAAGTGACTCTCGACGACGCGGCCGCCGCCGACGAGCTGTTTTCCATCCTGATGGGCGAGGACGTCGACGCGCGCCGAAGCTTTATCACCCGCAACGCCAAGGACGTTCGCTTCCTGGACGTCTGATCGATCAGGCACGCGTATCCCAACGCAAACGAGGAATAGATGACTGACACCACGCTGCCCCCGGGCGACGAGGCCGGCGACCGCATCGAACCGGTTGACATCCAGCAGGAGATGCAGCGCAGCTACATCGACTACGCGATGAGCGTGATCGTGGGCCGCGCGCTGCCGGAGGTGCGCGACGGCCTCAAGCCCGTGCACCGACGCGTGCTCTACGCGATGTACGACTCCGGGTTCCGCCCGGACCGCAGCCACGCCAAGTCCGCGCGCTCGGTCGCCGAGACGATGGGTAACTACCACCCGCACGGCGACGCGTCGATCTACGACACGTTGGTGCGCATGGCCCAGCCGTGGTCGCTGCGATACCCGCTCGTCGACGGCCAGGGCAACTTCGGTTCGCCGGGCAACGATCCGCCGGCGGCCATGAGGTATTGCGTTTCCGGAGATGCGTTGATTGCGCTGCCATCCGGAGAGTCGATTCGGATCGCCGAAATCGTCCCTGGCGCCCAACCCAACTCCGACCACGTTGTCGACTTGAAAGTCGTTGGCCGGCATGGGGATCCGGTCCGGGTGGATCGGTTGTTCCATTCGGGCGAGCATGAGACCTACACCGTGCGGACGGTTGAGGGCCACGAGGTCACAGGCACTGCCAACCACCCATTGTTGTGTCTGGTCAACGTCGGTGGCGTCCCGACGCTGCTGTGGAAGCTGATCGCCGAGATCCGACCGGGCGACTTCGCCGTCATGAGCGCCGAGTGTGTGGCTTATGCACGCAACACGCCGTCAGCGGCGCACATAGGCCCCACGGTCGACGAGGTACCCGGACTCGCCGAGTTTCTGGACCTCTTCGGGGACGACGCGGACGCGGCGGCCATTGCAACCGACCTGACCGACGGGCGGTTCTATTACGCGCGTGTGGCCTCTGTGACGGAGGCCGGCGTGCGACCGGTGTACAGCCTGCGCGTCGACACCGACGACCACGCATTCGTGACGAACGGCTTCGTCAGCCACAACACCGAAGCGCGGCTGACCCCCCTCGCCATGGAGATGCTGCGCGAAATCGACGAGGAGACAGTCGATTTCATCCCCAACTACGACGGCCGGGTGCAGGAACCGACGGTCCTGCCGAGCAGGTTCCCCAATCTGCTCGCCAACGGTTCGGGCGGCATCGCCGTCGGCATGGCGACCAACATCCCGCCGCACAACCTGCGCGAGCTCGCCGAGGCCGTGTTCTGGTGCCTGGAAAACCACGAGGCCGACGAGGAAGCCACCCTGGCCGCCTGCATGGAACGGGTCAAAGGCCCCGACTTCCCCACCGCCGGCTTGATCGTGGGCAACCAGGGCATCGCCGACGCCTACAAAACCGGACGCGGTTCGATCCGGATGCGCGGTGTGGTGGAGGTCGAAGAGGCCAGGGGCCGAACGTCTTTGGTGATCACCGAGTTGCCGTATCAGGTCAACCACGACAACTTCATCACCTCCATCGCCGAGCAGGTCCGCGACGGCAGGCTGGCCGGCATCTCCAACGTCGAGGACCAGGGCAGCGACCGCGTCGGCGTGCGCATCGTCGTGGAGATCAAGCGCGACGCGGTGGCCAAGGTGGTGCTCAACAACCTCTATAAGCACACCCAGCTGCAGACCAGCTTCGGCGCCAACATGCTGGCCATCGTCGACGGCGTGCCGCGCACCCTGCGGCTCGACCAGATGATCCGCCACTACGTGGCGCACCAACTTGACGTCATCGTCCGGCGCACCACCTACCGGCTGCGCAAGGCCAACGAGCGGGCCCACATCCTGCGCGGTCTGGTCAAGGCGCTCGACGCGCTCGACGAGGTGATCGCGCTGATCCGGGCATCGGAAACCGTCGACATCGCCCGGGCCGGCCTGATCGAGCTCCTCGACATCGACGAGATCCAGGCCCAAGCGATCCTCGACATGCAACTGCGGCGCCTGGCCGCCCTCGAGCGCCAGCGCATCATCGACGACCTGGCCAAGATCGAAGCCGAGATCGCTGATCTCGAAGACATCCTGGCCAAGCCGGAGCGGCAGCGCGCGATCGTGCGCGACGAGCTCAAGGAGATCGTCGACAAGCACGGCGACGACCGTCGCACCCGGATCGTGGCGGCCGACGGCGAGGTCAGCGACGAGGACCTGATCGCCCGCGAGGACGTCGTCGTCACCATCACCGAAACCGGCTATGCCAAGCGCACCAAGACCGACCTCTACCGCAGCCAGAAACGCGGCGGCAAGGGCGTGCAGGGCGCCGGGCTCAAGCAGGACGACATCGTCGCGCACTTCTTCGTGTCCTCGACGCATGACTGGATCCTGTTCTTCACCACGCAGGGCCGGGTGTATCGGGCCAAGGCCTACGAACTACCCGAGGCCTCCCGCACGGCGCGCGGTCAGCACGTGGCCAACCTGCTGGCTTTCCAGCCAGAGGAGCGCATCGCCCAGGTCATCCAGATCCGCAGCTACGAGGACGCGCCGTACCTGGTGCTGGCCACTCGTAACGGCCTGGTGAAGAAGACGAAGTTGACCGACTTCGACTCCAACCGTTCCGGCGGGATCGTGGCGATCAACCTGCGCGACAACGACGAGCTGGTCGGCGCGGTGCTGTGTTCGTCCGACGACGACCTGCTGCTGGTGTCGGCCAACGGGCAGTCCATCCGCTTCTCGGCGACCGATGAGGCGTTGCGCCCGATGGGCCGGGCCACCTCGGGCGTGCAGGGCATGCGGTTCAACGCCGACGATTACCTGTTGTCGCTCAACGTCGTCCGCGAAGGCACGTACCTCCTGGTTGCCACGTCCGGTGGTTATGCCAAGCGCACCGCGATCGAGGAGTATCCGGTGCAGGGCCGCGGCGGCAAGGGCGTCCTGACCGTGATGTACGACCGTCGGCGCGGCAGACTGGTCGGCGCGCTGATCGTCGACGAGGACAGCGAGATCTACGCCATCACCTCCGGAGGCGGCGTGATCCGGACGGCCGCGCGCCAGGTCCGCAAGGCGGGACGGCAGACCAAGGGCGTCCGGTTGATGAACCTGGGCGAGGACAACACGTTGTTGGCCATCGCGCGCAACGCCGAGGAAGCCGCGGAGGAGGTCGTCGGAGACGCCGACGAGGCCGACGACGCGCAGAGCTAGGCAGGTAACGATGCGGGCAAGCGGGGGTCCGCACAAATGCCGGGGCAACTAGACTCGGCCCGACCGGACATATTGCGACTGCCACCGCAGGCGGCCAGCGCAGAAGATCTAAGGAGTCGGGGTGACCTCACCGAACGAGCCGGGCGCCCCCAAACAGGGCGACGGCCTTAATGGGGACGGCGCGGCCGAGCGCGCCGGTGCGCACCGCGCGGCGCCTGCGCAGACCGGCCGGGCACCCGAAGCTGGCGATCCGCCGTCTCGGCAGCGTGGCGCCGCCCGGGCGGCCGCCCCGACGCATCGCGAGCCCGAACCGCACGGCGAGCCGCGACCGGCCACCGCTCCCACCGGTGCCGATGCCCGGCTAAACCGCTTCATCTCGGGCACGGCCGCGCCCGGGGCCGGCGCGTCCGCTCGCGCGAAGAACCCGTATGAGTACGACCCCGCGCCGCCCCGCGGCGACGGTCCGCCCGCCGAGGCCTACGCCAGCGAACTGCCCGACCTGTCCGGGCCCCTGCCCCGGCCCCCGCAACGCAAGCCTCCGCCGGAGCGCAGCGCGGAGGCGCCCAGCCCATCGGTTTCGGCGAGGTCCACGAATGCCGACACCAACGAAGGCCGCGAAAACCGGGTCCAGGTGTCGCGGCGGACCCGCGGTCCCGTTCGGGCCAGCATGCAGATCCGGCGGATCGATCCCTGGAGCACGCTGAAGGTGTCGCTGCTGCTGTCGGTGGCGCTGTTCTTCGTGTGGATGATCGCGGTGGCCTTCCTGTACCTCGTGCTCGGGGGCATGGGTGTGTGGGCCAAGCTGAACAGCAACGTCGGCGACCTGTTGAACAACACCAGCGGCAGCAGCGGCGAATTGGTATCCAGCGGCACGATCTTCGGTGGGGCCGTGCTCATCGGCTTGGTCAACATCGTCCTGCTGACCGCGATGGCCACCATCGCCGCGTTCGTCTACAACCTGGCCACCGATCTCATCGGTGGCATCGAAGTCACATTGGCGGACCGCGACTAGTGGCGATCACAAGCGCGGCGCAGCCGGGCGCGGTGGGTCGACACCATCGGACTAGTGGCGATCACGCGGTTTTGGGGGTCCGGCGGTGATTGCGGTAATCTCGTCGCTCGGCCGTACCGAGAGTATGGGCCTATAGCTCAGGCGGTTAGAGCGCTTCGCTGATAACGAAGAGGTCGGAGGTTCGAGTCCTCCTAGGCCCACAACCATGTGCCCGTCCAGACGTTGTGTGAGGCTTGCATTGCCACTGGCACTGGCCGCTGTAGCGGCGGCGGTGGTGCGGTCACGACGCGGGGTCGAGGTCTGGCACGTGGCGGTGGCCGATCCACCCGATCATCCGCCGATCCACGATGAGGGGCCTTAGCTCAGTTGGTAGAGCACCGCCTTTGCAAGGCGGGTGTCAGGGGTTCGATTCCCCTAGGCTCCACCGCGGCGACGCGTCGGCGCCTCGAAACCCAGTGCGACGGCCTTATCCCACCTTGATCCACGGCGTGCAGCCATGGGTGATGAATCGTCCGATCACGGGTGCCACGATCTGCGCGGTAAGCGAAGTTCCGTCGTCGGAGCTGATGAATCTTCCGGCGCTGGTCCACGTACTGAACGAGCAGGCTGCTGCGGAGCCGCCGGGTTCGGCGCGGGCGACATATACGCCGTAGGGAAGTTGGCCCGGCACCGAGTAGGAACCAGGTCCGTAATTGGCGTCCGCGAGCGCCGGCGGGTAGGCGACACAGGCGGCGATCAACGCCAATGCCACACCCGCTCGGAGAGGCGTTGCAGACCGCATCTTGGTCACGACGCCTCCCGCTGCGGCTGGTCCGGTCATCCCCTTGGTAGACCCGGGAGACGACTTTAGGGCACCGGCTGGATCCACTCCCGGTATAAAGCCGCCGCGATCGAATCTCGGTCGAACGCCCGACCTGAGCGGCCCGGCGTTGGCCGATTAGGTGTTTTGCTTCGGTCGGATTTACTCTTGCGCGCGGTCCGTTTTCTACTCAGGAAAGTAGCCATGCCCGGTCAGACTCTGCACCGTCCAAGCACGCTGCGCAGGAGCCGCACACACCGCGTCACTCACCGCGTGACGCGCCCCACCGTCGGCCAGTGCTTCGACATCGAAATCACTCGCGACGCCGACGGATGGCTGATTCGGATTCCCGAGATCGGCGGTGCCACCCGCGCCGGCAGCCGGGCCGCCGTGGAGCTGGCGGCGCGGCAATCGATCGCGAACCGCACCGGCATCCCGATCGGATATGTCGCAATCTACGTCGCACGCGAGATCGGTTAGAGCCGAACGGTTTTCGATCGAATCGCGGCGGTCACCCGGCCGCCGGCGGCTGTGCCATCACTGACGGCTTGAAACCGTAGGCCGGAAGCATTCTCCGGTAACGGTTTCCGCCGAGTTGCCCCAAGGGCGCGATACAACCGGCGGCTGCGGCCGCCCTCCCGCTACGTTTTGTGCGGAATCCTCTATATAGCGCGCGGCGCGTGTATACGCTGCGGGTGTTCCGCGAGGCTCGACGATGTAGCTGGGTGGCCGACCGCCGGGTCGTAGCGTTGATCGGAGGTGCGGAATGTCGTTTGCCGTCGCAATTCCAGACCTGATCGCAGCGGCCGCAACCGACGTCGCGAGTATCGGCTCGACGATCAGCGAGGCCAATGCGGCCGCGTGGGCTCCCACCGCGAACGTGCTCTCGGCCGGCGCCGACGAGGTGTCGGCGGCGATCGCGTCGGTGTTCGGTGAGTACGGGCAGGCGTATCAGGCCCTCAGCACCCGAGCGGCGGCGCTCCATCAGCAGTTCGCGCAGGCCTTGAGCGGGGGTGCGGCCGCGTACGCCGGCACCGAAGCGGCCAACGTGTCGCCACTACAGACCGCTGTGCAGGACCTGCTGAACGTGATTAACACACCCACCGAACTGCTGCTGCAGCGCCCGCTGATCGGCGATGGCACGAACGGAGCAGCCGGAACAGGGCAAGACGGTGGTGCCGGCGGCATTCTCTGGGGCAATGGCGGCGACGGCGGGTCCGGCGCCGGGGGCAAGAACGGTGGAAACGGCGGCGCCGCCGGCCTCTTCGGCCACGGCGGCAATGGCGGCACCGGCGGGAGCGTCAACGTCGCAAACGGGACCGGCGGCACGGGTGGCACGGGTGGCACCGGCGGGCTGCTGGGCGGAAACGGCGGCGCGGGCGGGACCGGGGGCGCCAACAACTTTGTGGGCGGCCGAGCCGGCAACGGCGGCATGGGCGGTAACGCCATCGGGTTGTTCGGCGCAGGCGGCGCCGGCGGGGCCGGCGGCTTCGCCAACATCGGCACCGGCCCAGGCGGGGCCGGCGGTGGCGGCGGCAGTGGGGGCCTGCTCTTCGGGACGGGGGGCGCGGGCGGCGACGCCGGATTCGGCAACGGCGGCAACGTAGGCGGTTCCGGCGGCCAAGGCGGATTGCTGTTCGGCGATGGTGGCGACGGCGGCGATGGCTCCCTGGGATTCGGTGGCGGCACCGGCGGCAGCGCAGGGCTGATCGGAAACGGCGGCGCCGGAGGGACGGGCGGAGGCATTTTCAGCACCGTGAACAACGGAGGTCCCGGGGGCGCGGGGGGCAACGGTGGGCTCCTTGCCGGCAACGGCGGTCACGGTGGCATCGGTGGGCAGGCGGTGTTCGGTACCCCGGGCACGGGGGGCGCGGGCGGCAACGCCGTGGGGCTGTTCGGCAACGGCGGCGACGGCGGCACCGGCGGCGCAGCCGGCACGGGCGCGGGCGGTGCCGGTGGTGCCGGCGGCAACGGCGGCATTCTGTTGGGAGCGGCGGGGACCAACGGAGCGATCGGAGCGCATATCTAGTGCGGTTTGGCCGGCCTAGAGGTCCGCACCTTCGGCCAAGTAGGTGACGCGGTACCAACGCCCCGGCCGCGTTGCCTGCGTGTCGTAGTCCTCGGTGGCAACCACCGACTCCAAGCGGACGTCGGTCAGATGCGGATTCTGTACTCGCACATGGTCTTCGAGCGCCGCCTCGAGCGCGTCGCCAGTGAGAGCGGTGTCCGCGAGCGCCCTGCCCTCATACCTCATCCAACTCACGCCTTACATCCTCACTGCCGCACCCCTGGGGGCGAACCCAGGAAGCGTTGAATCAGGGCGCGTTCGGCATCCGGGTCTTTGAGCGGCCAGCACCACAGCGCCAGGAAAACGCGGATCAGCCACTGCGCGGCCAGCGGGTCGTCGTTGTCGGGGCCGACCATTTCGGCGGCCAATCCCGTGACGATGGGTGAGCTGATGACCCATTCACTGACAGGATTCACATGCATGGACTGCATGAGCTGGGCCAGCGGATCGGCCCGCAGTCGTTGTAGGGCGATGATCGTGGCGGTCACGACACGGTCGGGCCCCCTGAGGTCCTTGATGGCTTCGCGTGTGCTGTCGACGATGCGAGCCGCTTGGATGCCGACGACGGCGTCGCGGATGGCCGCCTTGCCGCCGGCATGGCGGTAGATCGTCGCGGGCGAGCAGTGCACCCGGGCCGCTAAGGCTTCGATCGTGAAACCCTCGTATCCCTCGCGAGAGATGAGATCGGCGGCCGCGGCGAAAATCCGTTCGGTGGCTTCGCTGCGGCGATCGCGCCCCACCAGCCAGTCGTCGCGCGCCATCCACCCATGCTCTAACAGATCGCAGTCGGCAGAAATACTTCTCTCATAATGAGAATTCTTCAGCAGAATTTCTCAAGCGAATGCGCAGCTGGCGGTCGGTGACCGCCGGCGGCCTCGACCGGCGCCCGGCGCGATCGCTCCTCAACATCGTCTAGTCCCGTTGACGCGGCAGGTCGGCGCACCGAGGCTGAACGTATGCCCGTCCTGGACAAACCGAGTGAGCTCCTCGGCCCAGAGGCGCTACAAGATCCGTCCTCGCTGTACGACCGAATACGCTCCGAAGCGCCGGTGCAGCGCATCGGCGACTCCGTCTTCTACGCCGTGTGCGGTTGGGACGCGGTCCAGGAGGCCGTCGAGCGCGTCGACGACTTTTCGTCGAACCTGACCGCCACCATGGTCTTTCAAGAGGACGGCACCGTCACCCCGTTCGACATGGGTCCGGCGGGAGGCGCCACCCATGCGCTGGCCACCGCCGACGATCCGGTGCACGCGGCGCACCGCAAAATCCTGCTGCCGCACCTGTCGGCCAAGCGGGTGCGGATCATCGAGGAGTTCGCTGCCGCCACCGCCGACCGGTTGTGGGAGCAGAACCTGCACAACGGTCAGATCGAATGGATGAGCGCCATCGCCAACAGGCTGCCGATGATGGTGGTCGCCCAGCTTCTCGGCCTGCCGCATGACGACGTCGACAAACTCATTCGACTCGGCTACGCCACCACCACGCTGCTCGACGGGATCGTCACCCCCGACCAACTTGAACAGGCATTCGCGGCGGCACTGGAGCTATCGGGCTACGTCACGGAACACTTCGAAAAGGCAAGCGAGAACGCCGAATCCGGCCTGATCGCCGACCTGGCGGCGCGCTGCGCTTCGGGTGAACTGGAGCAGCTCCCCGCAATGGGCATCATGATGACGCTCTTCAGCGCCGCCGGAGAATCGACGGCTTCGCTCCTGGGCAGCGCCGCGTGGATTCTCGCCGATCGCCCCGCGATCCAACGACAGCTCCGTGAAAATCCCGAATTACTAACCGCTTTCATCGAAGAGACGTTGCGCTTCGAGCCACCGTTCCGCGGCCATTACCGACACGTGTGGCGCGACACCACGCTGTCCGGCGTCGAGGTGCCGGCCGATTCCCATCTGCTGCTGATGTGGGGAGCGGCCAACCGCGACCCGGCGCACTTCGACGCTCCGAACGAATTCCGCCTCGATCGCACTGCCGCCAAGGGCCACGTAGCGTTCGGCAAGGGCGTGCACTTTTGCGTGGGCGCCGCGCTGGCCCGCCTCGAAGCCCAAATCGTATTGCGCAAATTACTGGAGCGCACCGCCTGGATCGACGCGGTTGACGTCGGCGACTGGCTGCCCAGCATCCTGGTGCGGCGCCGCAAAAGTCTGCGGTTGGCCGTCAGCTGAGGATCACGGTCGGGGCTGTACGTCGACGCTCGGCGGCCGGGGCGACGGCTCCTCGCCCCCGCCGCGCATCGAACGGCGGACGACGCTGAACGCGACGGCGCCGCCGGCCAGGACCAAGACGGCGACCCCGGCGATCACCCAGGGGCGGGGCCGGCGGCGCTGGGCCCGGCGTGCCTCCTGTAGCGCCTGCGGCAGCCCGGCGACCACCTCCTGCGCGGCGGCCAGCTCCTGCGCGAGTGTTTCTTGGGCAGCGGCGATTTCGCGGGCGAGCCGGCCCTCGCGGTAACGGCGACGAAGTCCCGAAGCGGTCGACTGCGCGCCATGCACGCCCAGCCCGACGACGCCGCGGGTGACATCGACCGGCCCCACCGCCGAGTAAGTGAGCCCGCGGGCCAGTCGCTCCCGTGGGGTCAGCCGAGTTTCCGTCTTCGCGCTCATCTGCCGCCCTTCTGTCCGCTCGTGCGATGCCTCATCAGCGTGCCATTGATGGGCCACGCCCGGCCCTATTGCGCGCATCCGGGTTCGGTACCGGGTGCGGGCAAGGTCGCGCGTAATGGCAGACTCTAGCCCCGTGACTAACAGCCCCATTCAGACCGCCACCGCAACGCTGCACACCAACCGCGGAGACATCAAGGTCGCCCTGTTCGGAAACCACGCGCCCAAGACCGTCGCCAACTTCGTCGGCCTGGCGCAGGGCACCAAGGAGTACTCCACCCAGAACGCCTCGGGTGGCCCGTCGGGCCCGTTTTACGACGGCGCGGTCTTTCACCGGGTGATTAGGGGCTTCATGATCCAGGGCGGCGACCCGACCGGTACGGGCCGCGGCGGTCCGGGCTACAAGTTCGCCGACGAGTTCCACCCCGAGCTGCAGTTCGACAAGCCCTACCTGCTGGCGATGGCGAACGCGGGCCCGGGCACCAACGGTTCGCAGTTCTTCATCACCGTCGCGCAGACGCCGCACCTCAACCGGCGCCACACGATCTTCGGCGAAGTGACCGACCCCGATTCGCAGAAAGTGGTCGACGCGATCGCGACGACTTCCACCGACGGCAACGACCGTCCCACCGAGCCGGTCGTCATCGAGTCGATCACGATCTCCTGAGGCGGCGCCCGCTCAGCGCCGGTTGCCGCCCGCGTAGCCGGCGTCGGTCAGGGCGTCTAGCACCTTCAAGGGGTCCGTTCCGAGGTCCCAACGGTTCAAGATCAGCAGCCCGCCGTTGACCGTTTCGACCTCGAGCAACCGCACGGTGCGCGCGTGACGGCGGAATTCGGTGATCCGGATGATCTTGATGTCGGAGTGCCGCAATAACTGCGTCCGGAACCACCCCCGCAACGCGAGGCCGGCCGGGGTAATTGCCAGCTTCGGACGCGCGCGCCACGTCATGCCCGCAAACAAGATCAACCCCGCCGCGGCAATCCCGGTCAGTATGCGGCCGGGCGCGTCTGTGACTACGGTCACACTGGCGATAGCCATCAAAACGCCGACGACCCCGCAACCTGCGATTCCGGTCGCGGGCGGCGCCCATTCTGTTTGCTGCATGGGCTACCTAACCCCTCCCACCACTGCCAACGCGCTTATCCACAAGCGCTATCAACAGTGGGGATAAATCACACGCGTGTGATTGGTTGGTCGCGACGTTGCTGAGCCAGTTACAGGTACACCCCAAGATGAATTCATTACCTCTGCGGGGTTGGTCAGTGCCAGCGCATCGTGAGCAACAACCCGGTGATCATGAAAGCGAACGCGATCGCGTAATTCCACGGACCGAGTTGCGCCATCCAGTTCAGGGCGGCCGGCGCCTGGCTTCCGACGGCGGCCAATTGGAACACCATCAGCCAGACGAGCCCGATCAACATGAGTCCGACGAACAGGCAAACGAACCACACGCTGGACGGTCCGACCTTCACTTTCACCGGGGTGCGGCTGACCGCGCTGACGGTGAAGTCGTTCTTCTTACGGACCTTCGATTTGGGCATTTGAATACCTCGGCATACCTGAACAACGGGACGGGGTGCGACGATAACGATGGCAGCTGCACGCACAGCTCGGATACGAGACTAACTCACCTGGCACGGGGACCCAGAAATGGAGACTTGATGACTGACACGCGCCGCTCACCGTGGCGCTTCGGGGTCCCACTTGTGTGCCTCCTGGCCGGGTTGCTGCTCGCCGCCACACACGGGGTGTCCGGCGGCGCCGAGATCCGCCGCAGCGATGCGCCGCGCCTGGTCGATCTGGTCCGCGAGGCCCAGTCGTCGGTAGATCGCCTCCGCGCCCAACGCGACGAACTGGCCCACAAGATCGACTCCGCGCACGGCCGGTCGACGGACACGGCGCTCAAGGCGATGCTGCGGCGCTCCGCCGAGCTGGCCGGCGAAGCCGGTATGGACCCGGTGCACGGCCCGGGTCTGGTGGTGACCCTGCAGGACGCACAGCGCGACGCCAACGGGCGCTTCCCTCGCGACGCATCGCCCGACGATCTGGTCGTGCACCAGCAGGACATCCAGGCCGTCCTGAACGCGTTGTGGAGCGCCGGCGCCGAGGCGATCCAGATGCAAGACCAGCGGATCATCGCGACGTCCGTCCCCCGCTGCGTCGGCAACACGCTGCTGCTCAACGGGCGTACCTACAGCCCGCCCTACACGATCACCGCGATCGGCAACGCGGCGGCCATGCAAGCCGCCCTGGCGGCCGCTCCCCTGGTCATCCTCTACAAGCAGTACGTGGTCCGGTTTGGCCTCGGGTATCGCGAAGAGGTCAAGCCCGATGTGCAGATCGCCGGCCATTCCGAACCGGTCCGGATGCACGTCGCGCAGCCGGCGGGCCCGGTGGGGTACTGAGCGGCGGCTCCCCGCGGGGCCGGACGGTAACCTGACACGATGCGGATCCTGGTTGTCGACAACTACGACAGCTTCGTGTTCAACCTGGTGCAGTACCTGGGCCAGCTCGGCGTCGAGGCCGACGTCTGGCGCAACGACGACGCCCGCCTTTCGGATCCGACCACCGTCGCGGCGCAGTTCGACGGCGTCCTGCTCAGCCCCGGACCGGGCACCCCGGAACGTGCGGGCGCGTCGATCAGCCTGGTTGACGCGTGCGCCGCGCAGCGCACCCCGCTGCTGGGGGTCTGCCTGGGACATCAGGCGATCGGCGTGGCGTTCGGCGCCACGGTGGACCGCGCGCCAGAGTTATTGCACGGCAAGACGAGCAGCGTATTTCACACCAATGTCGGTGTCCTGCACGGGCTTCCGGATCCGTTCACCGCGACCCGGTACCACTCGCTGACAATCCTTCCCGAGTCGCTGCCCGCGGTTCTGGAGGTGACGGCCCGCACCCGCAGCGGTGTGATCATGGGCGTGCGCCACACCGGGCTGCCGATCCACGGTGTCCAGTTCCATCCGGAGTCGATCCTCACCGAGGGGGGGCACCGCATGCTGGCGAACTGGCTCGGGTACTGCGGCTGGACGCACGACGACATGCTGGTGCGTCGCCTGGAGAACGAGGTGCGCGCCGCGGTCCGGCCGTATTTCCCGGATGCCGAGCCCGGCGCGGCGGGAGCTACTGGCCGAACTTCAGCGTGATGATCCCGTCCCGGTTGCAACCGGCCCCGGCCGGCGGGTTCTGATAGACGACCCGGTGGGACTGGGAGCCGCCGGCGTCGACATCGGGCCCCTTGTCCAGCACCCCGGTCCAACCGAGCGCGCGCAACCGCGGTTCGGCGTCCGTCCAGAACATGCCGGTCAGGTCGGGCATCAGGAACTGGTTGCCCCTGGACACCTGCATCTCGATCACCGAGTCCACCGGAACCGTCTGGCCCTTGGGCGGATTCGTGCCGATCACCTCACCGGCGGGCCGGGTGCTGTCCACCTGGGCCTGGGTGACTTTCGTGAAGCCGTAGACCGTGAGGTTCTTCTGCGCGACGTCGACGGTCTGACCGGCGACGTCGGGGACCTGCCTGGTCTCCGGCCCGGAGCCGACGATGACGGTGATCACGTTGGTGATCGCCGACGTCTGGTTGGCCGGCGGGTTGGTCCCGATGACCTTGCCCAGCAGCTCGGGGGTCGACGGGGAGTTCGCTTGCTTGAACTTGCTGAATCCGGCGGTCTTCAGCTTGGTGACCGCGTCGCCGTAGCTCAGCGAGGAGACGTCGGGCACCTCGCGCTGCTCGGGACCGGTCGAGACGTTGATGGTGATCTCGTCGCCGGCGCTCACCGAAGCGTTGGCGGCGGGGTCGGTGCTGATGACGTGGTCGGGCGGAACCGTCGAGTCGGGCTTCTGCAGGGTGCGCGTCTTGAAGCCCCTGTTCTGTAGCGCGGCAATGGCATCGGCGGACACCTGGCCGCGCATGTCGGGCACCTGGACATCGCGGGTGCTGCCGCCGAACGTGTTGAAGGCGATGACCACGACGATGGTCAGCACCGCCAGCACGGCGACCGCGACGACCCAGCGGCCGATGGAACCGCCGCGGTCGCGGTCGGTGTCGTCGAGTGCCTGGCGCGGCAGCGGGTCGGTGCGCGGTCCGTGACCGGGGCCGGTGGACGACAGGAACGAACTGCGCTCGGCGTCGGTGAGCACCTTGGGCGCCTCGGGTGGCTCACCGTTGTGCACCCGCACTAGGTCGGCGCGCATCTCCGCCGCGGTCTGGTAGCGGTTCTCCGGGTTCTTGGCCAGCGCCTTGAGCACCACGGCATCCAGGTCGGCGGAGATGCCCTCGTGCCGTTTCGACGGCGGTACCGGATCCTCGCGGACATGCTGGTAGGCCACCGCGACGGGTGAGTCACCCGTGAAAGGCGGTTCGCCGGTGAGGATTTCATAGAGGACGCAGCCCAGCGAATAGACGTCGGATCGGGCGTCGACGGAGTCGCCGCGGGCCTGTTCGGGTGACAGGTACTGGGCCGTCCCGATCACGGCCGCGGTCTGGGTGACGCTGTTGCCGCTGTCGGCGATCGCGCGCGCGATGCCGAAGTCCATCACCTTGACCGCGTTGGTGCTGCTGATCATGATGTTCGCCGGCTTGACGTCGCGGTGGATGATGCCGTTCTGATGGCTGAAGTTCAGCGCCTGGCAGGCGTCGGCGATGATCTCGATGGCCCGCCGGGGCGGCAACGGCCCGTCGGTGTGCACGATGTCGCGCAGGGTGACGCCGTCGACGTACTCCATGACGATGTAGGGCAGCGGTCCGGTCGGGGTTTCCGCCTCACCGGTGTCGTACACCGCCACGATGGACGGATGGTTCAGCGCCGCGGCGTTTTGCGCCTCGCGCCGGAAGCGCAGATAAAAACTCGGATCGCGGGCCAGGTCAGCGCGCAGCACCTTCACCGCGACGTCGCGGTGTAAACGGACGTCGCGGGCCAGATGAACTTCGGACATGCCCCCGAAACCGAGGATCTCGCCGAGCTCATAGCGGTCGGACAGGTGCTGCGGGGTGGTCATCGCGGTGTCTCATAACGGGCCGGCGATGTGCTGGGTCGAGAGGGGGTAACCCAGTCAGGTCCATGCGGCCTGCTCTGAAGTCCAGAATTACCTGAGGCCGGGGGATCCGTCCAATCCAGGTGCAGACGCGGCGCGGACCCGCTGGGCGTCTTGCTCGCCGGCGGCGCCGTGGCCGGCGGCGTCCCGGTGTCGGTGACCGTCGGCGGCGCCGGTTGCCCGTTCTCCGCGCGGGAGTTGATGACGATGATCACCGCGATCAGGATGGCCAGCGCCCCCAGCACACCCGCGGCCCACAGCAGCGCTCGCTGGCCCGACGAGAACGTGCGCCGCGCGGGCGGCCGGGACCGACCGGTGGACGGCCCGGAGCGACGGGGCGCGACGGCGCGGCTGGGCCCGACGGCGGTGGCTCTGGCGTGCGGGCTCGACGGAATGGCCGCCGGTGAGGCCCGGCCGGGGGGCGGCGACTGGCTCGGCCGCGGCGGCCGGCGACCGGCCCGCACCGCGGCGACCGCGTCGGCGAACGGTCCCCCGCTGCGATAGCGCATCTGGGGGTTCTTCACGAGGGTGATCTCGATCAGTTCGCGCACGTTGGGCGGCAGCTCGGCGGGCAGCGGCGGCGGGGGTTCCTTGATGTGCTTCATCGCCACCGTCAACGCCCCGTCGCCGGCGAACGGGCGCTTACCCGAAACGACCTCGTAGCCAACGACTCCCAGTGAGTAGACGTCACTTGCGGGGGTCGCGTCGTGACCCAGCGCCTGCTCGGGTGCGATGTATTGGGCGGTGCCCATCACCATCCCGGTCTGGGTCACGGGTGCGGCGTCGACCGCCTTGGCGATGCCGAAGTCGGTGATCTTCACCTGGCCGGTCGGGGTGATCAAGATGTTGCCCGGTTTGACGTCGCGGTGCACCAGGCCGGCGGCGTGCGCGACCTGAAGGGCCCGGCCGGTCTGCTCGAGCATGTCGAGCGCGTGCCGCAGCGACAGCCGTCCGGTGCGTTTCAGCACCGAGTTCAGCGGTTCGCCGTTGACCAGCTCCATCACCAGGTATGCGGTGCGGCCCTCCCCGTCCAACTGGCTCTCGCCGTAGTCATGGACCTGGGCGATCCCGGGATGATTCAGCATCGCCGTGGTGCGCGCCTCGGCGCGGAACCGTTCGATGAACTCGGGGTCCTGGGAGAACTCCTGCTTGAGTACCTTGACCGCGACGCGCCGGCCCAGCCGGCTGTCTACCGCCTCCCACACCTGGCCCATGCCACCGGTGGCGATGAGGCGCTGCAGGCGGTACCGGCCAGACAGCGTCACACCAACTCGCGGGCTCATGGTCCTCCCTGTAGCGCGGCCTCGATCACCGCCCGGCCGATCGGTGCGGCAAGCGCGCCCCCGGTCGCGGACAGGCGGTCGCCGCCGTTCTCCACCAGCACCGCCACGGCAACCTTCGGTGTCTGCGCGGGCGCGAACGCGATGTACCACGCGTGCGGCGGAGTGTTACGTGGGTCGGTGCCATGCTCAGCGGTACCCGTCTTGGATGCAATCTGCACGCCGGGAATCGCCCCTTTCTGCTGCGCGACCTTCTCGGCGCCGACCATCAGCTCTGTTAGCTTAGCGGCGACCTGCGGTGACACCGCGCGGCGCTGTTGGTAGGGCGCGGTAGTACTGATGTTTGAAAGGTCCGGCCCCTTGAGGCTATCGATCAGGTAGGGCTGCATCGTCACCCCGCGGTTCGCGATGGTAGCGGCGATCTCGGCGTTCTGGAGCGGTGTGAGGGCCACATCCTTCTGACCGATGCTGGACATCCCCAGCGCCGCCGCGTCCGGGATGATCCCGATCGTGGACTCCGCGACCTGCAGCGGTATGACGCTGGGGGTGCTGTCCAGCCCGAACGAGTGCGCCATGCTGCGCAGCGCGTCGGCGCCGGTAAGGAGGCCCAGCTGGACGAACGCGGTGTTGCACGACAGCGCGAACGCCTGGCTGAGCGACACCGTCGGCTCATTGCCGCACGGCGTACCGCCGTAATTCTCCAGGGTGGCCGTGCTGCCGGGCAGCGGAATGGAGGACGCCGCGGTCAACTGCTCGGTGTCGGTCGCGCCGGCCTGCAGCGCGGCCGCGGTGGTGATGACCTTGAACGTCGAGCCGGGCGGGTAGGTCTCGGAGATGGCGCGATTGGTCATCGGATTGTCGGGATCGTCACGAAGCCGCTGCCACGCCTGCGACTGCACCTGGGCATCATGCGACGCGAGCAGGTTGGGGTCGTAGGACGGCGACGACACCATGGCCAGGATCTTGCCGGTGGACGGCTCCAGCGCGACGACGGCGCCCTTGCACGGCGGCCCACCACAGCCCTGCTGCATGGCATCCCAGCCCGCCTGCTGGACCCGCGGAACGATGGTGGTGTCGACGTTGCCACCCCGGGGATCGCGACCGGTGAAGAAGTCGGCTAGCCGGCGCCCGAACAGCCGCTCGTCCGACCCGTTCAGCACCGGGTCCTCGGTGCGTTCCAGTCCCGTGCTGGAGTAGCGCAGCGAGTAAAAGCCGGTGACGGGCGCGTACACGGCGGGGTCGGGATAGACCCGCAGGAAACGGAAGCGGCTGTCGGTGGCCACGGAGTACGCCAGCAGCTGACCGCCCGCGACGATCTGGCCGCGTTGCCGGGAGTACTCGTCGAGCAGGACTCGCTGGTTGCGCGGGTCGGCACGCAGCCCATCGGCGGCGAAGACCTGCGTCATCGTGGCGTTGAGCAACAGCAGCACGACCAGCGCCATCACGGTCACCGAGATCCGGCGGAGGGAGGCGTTCATACCCGCTCGATCACCTCGGTGCCGGCCGCCGCGATCGGCGAGGTGTTGCGGGCGCGGGTGCGCAGGGGTCGTCGGGCGCTGTGCGAGATGCGCGCCAGGATGGCCAGCAGGATGTAGTTGGCCAGCAGCGACGAGCCGCCGTACGACATCCACGGCGTGGTCAACCCGGTCAGCGGAATCAGCCGGGTCACGCCGCCGACGACGATGAACAGCTGGATGGCCAGTGTCGAGGCCAGACCCGCGGCCAGCAGCTTGCCGAAGCTTTCGCGCGTCGCGATCGCCGTGCGCAGGCCGCGGACGATGACGATCGTGTACAGCATGAGAAGCGCCGCGAAGCCCACCAGCCCGAGCTCTTCACCGAAGGCGGCGATGATGAAGTCCGTCGACGCCGCCGGCACCGTATCGGGTTGGCCGTTTCCCAGCCCGGTGCCGAATATGCCGCCGGTGGCAAAGCTGAACATCGCCTGCACGAGCTGATAGCCGCTGCCGTCGGGATCCGAGAACGGGTCCCACCACATCTGCACCCGAACGCGGACGTGCTCGAAAAGGAAGTACGCCACAACGCTTGCCGCGGCGAACAGCACCAGTCCGATGACGACCCAACTGAAGCGCTGGGTGGCGAGGTAGACAACCACCAGAAACGACGCGTAGAGCAACAGCGAAGTGCCGAGGTCCTTTTCGAAGACCATCACGCCGATTGAGATCACCCAGGCCGCCAACAGCGGCGCGAGGTCTCGGGGCCGGGGCAGGGTCATTCCCATGAAATGCTTGCCGACGCTGGTGAACAGACCCCGCTTGGCGATCAGCACCGCAGAGAAGAAGATCAGCAGCAGGATCTTGGAGAACTCGGCCGGCTGAATCGAGAAGCCCGGCAAGCGAATCCAGATCTTGGCGCCGTTTTGCTCGGACAGCGACGCCGGCAGCACCGCCGGGATCGCCAAGAAAACCAGACCCACGACGCCGCATATGTAGCCGTAGCGTGCGAGCTGTCTATGGTCTTTCAAGAAGGTGACCACCAACGCGAAGGCGGCCACTCCGACCACGGTCCACATCAGTTGCTGGGTGGCGCTGGGGTGACGACGGCCGCTCAACTCGCTGTTGACCAGGTCGAGCCGGTGGATCATCACCAAGCCAAGTCCGTTGAGCAGGGCCACAATTGGAAGCAGCAGCGGGTCGGTGTAGGGCGCGAAGCGCCGGATGGCCAGGTGCGCACTGCCGAACATGACCAGGAAGATGAGCCCGTAGGTCACCAGGTTCCAGTGCAGGTCTCGTTCCTGATTGGCCTGGACGATGAGCAACGCGGCGACGGTTATCAACCCGGCGAAGAACAACAACAGCAGCTCGGCATTGCGTCGAGTGGGCAGCGGAGGAGTCACCGCGACCGGCGGCTGAAGTTGTGTGGTCATGCCACCGCCCGGCAGTCGATGCCCGGCTTAGGTGGAGGTGGGGGGAGCGCGGTCACCGTGGGGGACGTGGTGGGCGACGTGGTCGCGGGCGCGGGAACGCTGGTCGGGGTGGCGCTGGTGGGCGGAGTGCCGCTGGAAGTGGTCGGGGGCGCTGTGGGATTCGGCTCGGTGCTGCTGCCCGCGGTCGTCGGGGCCTGCGGCGCCGGCGGGGAGGTCGCGCGCGTTCGTGGTGCCCCGGTCCGGTTCCGACCTGGCTGCGCT
>NZ_LZKK01000258.1 GCF_001672815.1 Mycobacterium sp. E796
CTGTGGGCCGCCGCCCAGCAGCGTGCCCCTGATCAGGCGCTTGGCCGAGTCCAGCGCAGCGTGGTACTCCTCCGGCGGAACGGTCGCCGCCAGCTCGGTCAACCCGTAGATCAGCGAATAGACGGCTTCCACCGAGCCCGGCTTGTCGGTGCCCCCGACGATGCCCTCGATGATCTCGCGGAAGGCCTGGAATCCGGCGCCGCCCTCCCGAGGGTCGACGGCACCTTCGGCACGGAGCGCCCACTCGAAGGCGGCGAGGTCGGGGTATTCGCGCATCAACCGGCCCGATTCGTCGAGCACCGCTTCGATCCGGTCCGTGACGTCGCCGGGACCCTGGGCGGCCTCGCGCAGGCGCGGCAACGCGACGTCGGTCCTGGCCGCGACGGCGGCCTTGATCAGCTCCGACTTGTTGGGGAAGTAGTTGTACAGGCTGGCGCTGGTCACCTCCGCGGTGCGGGCGATCTCGCGAATGCTTGCGCGGGAGTACCCGACCTCCGCCACGCAGCGCATCGCCGCGTCGATTATTCGGGCGCGGGTCCGCTCGCCGCTGGCGCCCACCGGGCG
>NZ_LZKK01000259.1 GCF_001672815.1 Mycobacterium sp. E796
TTTCGTAGCCGCGCAACAGCTCGGCGAGCGACGGCTGCGCGTGCGGCGAGGCGACCTGCGGCGGGTCGACGCCGTGCTCGAGGCCGGGGCCGCCCGACATGTAGGAGATCAGCGCCGTGGACAACAGAATCCCGTCCTGCACGGCGTCGACGCGCCGGTTGGCGAAGCGCCGCTCGTCGCGCAGGCGCGTCACGTGGAATTCGATGTCCTTCGTGATGTCGCCCCCGTTGATGAAGTGCACCGAAAGCGCGCTGGGCGGCAGGTCGTCCTGGGCCAGCGTGCGGCTGCTGGCGACGAACGACTGCGCCATGAGCTGGCCGCCGAACGTGCGCATCGGGTTCTTGCTGGGATGGGAGCCGACGAACTGATTTTCGGAGATGCAGTTCAGATCGAGCAGGGCTAGCAGTTCCTCGAAATCGTTGCCAGCCGGCACGGGCACTCCTCAGCTCCTTAGACGTCGTCCTCCCCGATCCGGTGCACATGGATCAGGTTGGTCGAGCCTACTGTGCCCGGCGGCGCGCCCGCGACGATGACCACCAGGTCACCGCGCTTGTAGCGACCGAGCTCGAGCAGCGACTTGTCGACCTGGCGGATCATGCCGTCGGTCGATGTCATCATCGGGACGATGAACGTCTCGGTACCCCAGGTCATCGCGAGTTGGCTGCGCACCTCGGGCCACGCCGTGAAGGCGAGCAGCGGCAGCGGGGTATGCAGCCGCGCCAGCCGCTTGACGGTGTCGCCCGATTGGGTGAACGCGACCAGCGCCTTGGCGTCCAGGCGCTCGCCGATGTCGCGGGCGGCGTAGGAGATCACACCCCGCTTGGTGCGCGGCACGTGCGCCAACGGCGGGGCGGCGGTGGAATTCTCCTCCACCGCGCAGATGATGCGCGCCATCGTGCGGACCGCCGCCAACGGATACTTGCCCACCGACGTCTCACCGGACAGCATCACCGCGTCGGCGCCGTCGAGCACGGCGTTGGCGACGTCGGACGCCTCGGCGCGGGTGGGGCGCGAGCTTTCGATCATCGAGTCCAGCATCTGGGTCGCCACGATGACCGGTTTGGCGTTCTCCCTGGCGATCTGGATGGCCCGCTTCTGCACCAGCGGCACCTCTTCCAGCGGCAGCTCGACGCCCAGGTCGCCGCGGGCCACCATGATGGCGTCGAAAGCCAGCACGATGGCTTCCAGGTTGTCGACGGCCTCGGGCTTCTCCAGCTTGGCGATCACCGGTACCCGCCGCCCGATCTGATCCATCACCTCGTGCACCAGCTCGACGTCGGACGGCGAGCGCACGAACGACAGCGCGACCAGGTCGACGCCCAGGTTCAGCGCGAAGGTCAGATCCTCG
The DNA here is from genome assembly GCF_001672815.1 of Mycobacterium sp. E796. Taxonomy (GTDB): domain Bacteria; phylum Actinomycetota; class Actinomycetes; order Mycobacteriales; family Mycobacteriaceae; genus Mycobacterium. The sequence goes on from NZ_LZKK01000259.1 coordinate 1,349, forward strand.
ATGTCCTTGTCGGACAGGGCGGGGGCGGAGACGTTCATGCCGGGCAGCGACATCCCCTTGTTGTTGCTGACCGGGCCGCCCTCGACGACGGTGCAGACGACGTCGTCGCCGTCGATGGCGTCGACGACGAGCCCAACCTTGCCGTCGTCGATCAGGACGCGGTCACCGACCGCCGCGTCCTTGGCCAACCTCTTGTAGGTGGTCGAGACCCGGTCGTGGGTGCCCTCGCAGTCGGCGACGGTGATGCGGACCGTTTCCCCGTCGGCCCAGAACGTCGACCCCGTCGCGAAGCGCCCGAGCCTGATCTTGGGGCCCTGCAGGTCGGCGAGCACGCCGACGGCGCGGCCGGTGGTGTCCGAGGCGGCCCGCACGCGGTCATAGGCGGCCTTGTGATCGGCGTAATCGCCGTGGCTGAAGTTCATTCGGGCGACGTCCATTCCGGCCTCCACCAGCGCCAGAATCAGCTCGTCAGAGTTGGTTGCAGGGCCAAGGGTGCAGACGATCTTCCCGCGTCTACTCACGGCGACCCAGCATAGTCGTGCGAGGCGCTCGCAGCCCGAGTTAACCCACCCGACGGATTGCGGCTACCCGCTGAGCACGGTCGGCACCAACGGGAAACCCGGAAGATTGCGCAGTACCGTCCAGGCGATCGCCGCGACCACGACGGTCACCACCGCGGGGATCGGCAGGGCCGGCCGGCCGTTGCGGCGGCGAAGCAGGATCCATCCGGCCAGCATCGGGATACCGAACAACAGGAAGACGTTGTCGTTGATGGTGGCCATCAGGTCACCGTGCAGCAGGTCGTGCGTCATGCGCAGGCCACCGCAGAGGGGACAATTCCAGCCGGTGAGCCATTTGAACGGGCATAGCGGATACACCGAATTCACGTTGTGCGGGTCGACCAGGCCGACGTAGCCGAGCGCGCCGGCCAGCAACACGCCGGTCCCCGCCGCCGTGGCGGTGCGATGACGATGCGTGCGCCCCGGCGTGCGCGAAGGACTAGGTGCCATCGCGCAGGGGGCGTCCCTGTGAGTCGGGGACGTTGCCGGTCAACATCAGAATCGCGTCGACGATGGGCCAGATCAGTCCGATTCCACAGGTGAGCCAGCCCACCAGCAGCTGTGCGACGCCGATCCCGATGTCACCGATGTAGAAGCGGCCGATCCCGCCGATGCCGAGCAGGCTGAGCAGCTGCAGCAGGCCCGCGACGGTTTTCGATTTGTCCGAAAACGGTTGCCCCGTCACCGGATGCCGGCCAAACGGCGCCGACGGGTCGTAGTAAGGGCCAGCCGCGGGATATTGCGGGTACTGCGGCGGATATCCGGGCTGATATCCCGGCTGCTGCGGCGGCGGGCCCGACGGGGTGGCGTCGTTCCACGGCTGGTCAGTCACGTTTTCAGCATGCCAGATCCGGTGCCCGCCCGCCGAAGAGTTTTGGCCGTCAGCCGCGGCGTCGGCTCCTCAGCCGAAAGCTCAGTCGCCGCCTGGTTGAGCCGGTGTCATCGGCGGGGATTTCGTCGGCGCCGTCTCGGGCTCGGCCTGCTGCTCATCGGCGACCTCCGCGGGCTCGTCCGGCTCCGCCGACTCCGAATCATCTTGCGGCTCTTCGGCTTCGGGCTTGTCGGCCTCCGATTCCTCGGGTTCCGGTTCCTCCTCGGCCTGGGGTTCCTCCCCGGCCTCCGGCTCGAGCTCCTCGGCCTCGGGCTCCTCGACTTCGGCGTCCGCGGCCTCGGTCGCGACGGCCTCATCCTCCGCGGCCTCGGACTCCGCGGATTCACTTTCGACGGCTTCGGCCACGGCGGCCTCCGCGTCCGCGACCTCCGCCTCGTCAGACTCTTCGGCCTCGGCCTCAGCGGTCTCGGGCTCCTCGACGTCGGCCTCGGCCTCGGCACTTTCGGACTCTTCGGCCTCGGCTTCTTCGGCTACTGCCTCGGCCTCCGCGGTCTCAGCCTCCGGGGTTTCGGGCTCGTCGGCTTCCGGCTCCTCGACCTCCGACTCCGCGACCTCGGCCTCGGCAGTTTCGGACTCTTCGGCCTCGGCCGCGTCGGCTTCGGTCTCCGCGGCCTCGGGCTCCGTTGCTTCGGTCTCCGCTACTTCGGCCTCGACGGTTGCCGGCTCATCGACCGTCGGTTCGGCGGCCTCGGCTTTCACGGTCTCGGCCTCGTCGGCTTCTGCCTCGTCGGCCACCATCGGACTCGACCGCCTCCGGGGTATCAGCCGTTTCGTCGCCTTCGCCGCCCCGACGACCCCGGCCACTCCGGCCGCCGCCAGCACCCGAACGCCGGTTATCGGCTCGAGTTCGGGCTCGACTTCCGGCCGGGCTTCTGGCTTAGATTCTGCCTTGGGTTCTGGTGGTGCTTCCTCGTCGCCGTAATCGGTGCCGTGCAGGGTCGCGGGGTCCTCGCGGCCTTTGGGCGCCAGAATGATGTATACGACGGCCCCGATGAATACGAAAGTCGCTGTGAAGACGTTGATCCGGATCCCGGCGATCTGTGTGGCCGTGTCGTTGCGCAGCAGCTCGACGCCAAAGCGCCCGACACAGTAGGCGGCGACGTAAAGCGCGAAGAGCCGCCCATGGCCGAAGTTGAACCGCCGGTCGATGTAGATCAATGCGACGAAAACCAACAGGTTCCAGAGCAATTCGTACAGGAACGTCGGTTGCACGACGAGCGCGACCTGACCCGTCGAGACGCCATCGAGCGAATGCGGGTCGACGTATCCGGAAGGGTCACGCCGGTAGAAGATCTCCAAACCCCACGGCAGCGTGGTGTCCCGGCCGTAGAGCTCTTGGTTGAAGTAGTTTCCCAGCCGACCGATCGCCTGCGCCAATATGATTCCCGGCGCAATAGCGTCGCCGAAGGCCGGCAACGGAATTCCGTGACGCCGGCAGCCGATCCACGCACCGACGGCGCCCAGGGCCACCGCGCCCCAGATGCCCAGGCCGCCGTCCCAGATGCGCAGCGCTGCCATGGAACCGGCGCCACCGGGACCCCAATAGGTCCGCCAGTCGGTGGCCAGGTGATAGAGCCTGCCGCCCACCAAGCCGAACGGCACGGCCCACAGCGCGATGTCGTAGATTACGCCGCGCTGCCCGCCGCGTGCCTCCCAGCGCCGGTCGCCGATCATCAGTGCCGCCACGATGCCGGCGATGATGAACAGGGCATAGGCGCGAATGGGCAACGGCCCCAGGTGCCACACGCCCTGCGGCGGGCTGGGGATGTAGGCGAGCAGGTGCGTCACGAGGCGCCCGCCCTGAGCCGCACACCGGCGGCCAGCTCCGCCGTCAGCGCGCGCAACGCGGGCAATCCGCCGTCTCCCAGCGCCGACACCAACGCCGAGCCGACGATCACGCCGTCGGCGTAGCTGCCGATTTGGGCGGCCTGCTCCCGGGAACGCACCCCGAGGCCGACGCCGACGGGAATGTCGGACACCTCCTTGACCCGGCGCACCAATTCGGGCGCCGCCTGCGACACCGCGTCACGCGCGCCCGTCACCCCCATGGTCGAAGCGGCGTAGACAAACCCCCGCGACGCCTCGACCGTCGTGACCAACCGCTGCGGGGTCGAGGACGGCGCCACCAGGAAAATGCGATCCAACCGATGCTCTTCGGACGCCGCCAGCCACTGCCCGGCTTCGTCGGGAATGAGGTCGGGGGTGATCAGGCCGTGCCCGCCCGCCCCAGCCAGGTCGCGTGCGAACGCGTCAACGCCGTAGCGCAGCACCGGGTTCCAGTACGTCATCACCACCGCACGCCCGCCGGCCGTGCTGATCGCCTCGACGGCGGCCAGCGTGTCGCGGACCCGCACTCCCCCGTGCAGCGCTGCCTCGGTGGCCCGGGCGATGGTGGGGCCGTCCATCCCGGGATCCGAATACGGCACGCCGACTTCGATGATGTCGCAACCGGATTCGACGAGGGCGATCATCGCTTCCAACGAAGTGGGCACGTCGGGGTAACCGGTGGGCAGGTAACCGATCAGCGCCGCGCGATTGTCCTTACGGCAGGCATCGAAGGTCGGCCCCAGCCGGCTTGCTTGGCTCTGTTCGACCGTCACTTTTCGCCGGACCCCAACAGACCGAACCACTTCGCGGCCGTCTCGACGTCCTTGTCGCCGCGCCCCGACAGGTTCACGACGATGACCGCACCCTTACCGAGCTCGGCGCCGAGCTTGACGGCGCCGGCCACCGCGTGCGCGGATTCGATGGCGGGGATGATGCCCTCGGTGCGGCACAGCAGCCGGAATGCGTCCATCGCCTCGGCGTCGGTGATGGGCCGGTATTCGGCGCGTCCCGTCTCCCTTAGCCACGCGTGTTCGGGGCCCACGCCCGGGTAGTCCAGACCGGCTGAGATCGAATGGGATTCGATGGTCTGGCCGTCCTCGTCCTGCAGCAGGTAGGAGTACGACCCCTGGAATGCCCCCGGGGAACCGCCGGTGAACGTCGCCGCGTGCCGGCCGGTCTCGACGCCGTCCCCGGCCGCCTCGAACCCGACGAGCCGCACGCCGGGATCGTCGATGAAGGCGTGGAAGATCCCGATGGCGTTGGATCCGCCGCCGATGCACGCGGTGACCGCGTCGGGTAACCGGCCGGCCTGCGCCTGGATCTGAGCGCGGGCCTCCAGGCCGATGACGCGCTGAAAGTCGCGGACCATGGTCGGGAACGGGTGTGGGCCGGCGGCGGTGCCGAAGCAGTAGTAGGTGTTGTCGGCGTTGGTGACCCAGTCGCGGAACGCCTCGTTGATGGCGTCCTTGAGCGTTTGCGAGCCGCTGTCGACGGAGACCACCTCGGTGCCCAGCAGCCGCATCCGCGCCACGTTGAGCGCCTGGCGCGCGGTGTCGACGGCGCCCATGTAGACCACGCAGTCCAGCCCGAGCAATGCGCACGCGGTGGCGGTGGCCACGCCGTGCTGGCCGGCGCCCGTCTCGGCGATCACCCGGGTCTTGCCCATCCTCTTGGCCAGCAGAGCCTGGCCCAGCACATTGTTGATCTTGTGAGAACCGGTGTGGTTCAAGTCTTCTCGCTTGAGGAAGATCCGCGCCGACCCGGCGTGCTCGGACAGCCGGGTGGCCTCGTACAGCGGCGAAGGCCGGCCCGCATAGTTGGCCTGCAGGTCGTCGAGTTTGTCCAGGAAGTCGGGGTTGACGCGTTCCTTTTCGTAGGCGGCGGTGACTTCCTCGATCACCGCCATCAGCGCCTCGGCGACGTAGCGGCCGCCGTACACGCCGAAATGACCACCCGGATCGGGGTCGTGGCGGGTGGGTTCGGCGATGGCCGCACTCGAAAGCGGAAGCTCCGGGCGGGACAGGTCTACCATCACCAATTCTCGACGCGGGGACGGCTCATCGGCGTCCTAGCGAGACGGTTTCGGGCAGGACGGGTGGGTGCCTGCGGTGACCAGATCGGCGACCGCCGCGCGGGGGTCACCGGCCTTGACCAGACCTTCACCGACCAGCACGGCGTCGGCGCCGGCGCCGGCGTAGGCAAGCAGGTCCGCGGTGCCGCGGACGCCGGATTCGGCGATCCTGATCACGTTGCTCGGCAGCCCCGGAGCGATGCGCGCGAAGCAATCCCGATCCACATTCAGCGTCGTGAGATCGCGCGCGTTCACGCCGATCACGTTGGCGCCCGCCTTCAAAGCCCGGTCGGCCTCTTCCTCGGTGTGCACCTCGACGAGCGCGGTCATACCGAGCGATTCGGTGCGGTCGAGCATCGACACCAGCGCCGACTGCTCCAGCGCGGCGACGATGAGCAACAGCATGTCCGCGCCGTGCGCACGCGCCTCGTGGATCTGATAGGGCTGCACCACAAAGTCTTTGCGCAGCACGGGAATTGAGACCGCGGCGCGCACCGCGTCGAGGTCGTCGAGCGAGCCGTTGAAACGCCGTTCCTCGGTCAGGACGCTGATGATGCGCGCGCCGCCGTCTTCGTAGGCCCGGGCCAGCTTGGCCGGATCGGCAATCGGCGCTAGCGAACCCGCCGACGGGCTGGCGCGCTTGACCTCAGCGATGACGCCGATACCGGGCTCGCGCAACGCTGCCATGACGTCCAAGGGCGGTGGCGCCGCGGCGGCGGCCGCTTTGATCTCGCTCAGGCTGACAACGGCTTCGCGCGCGGCAACGTCGGCTCGGACTCCCTCGAGGATGGAGTCAAGCACGGATGCCGGACTCATGCCTGTCGTTCCCTTCCCACTGCCATCCCAATGTCACTCGGTTACTCAGCCGATTTCGATGACGTCAATGAAGGGTAGCGACCGTCGCCTCACGGCTCATCACCGACCCTCGCTGTCCGACCCACCGGCCCGATCGGTCGGGTCGTGTCCCTCGTCAAGCGCATCCCAAATCATCCGCTCCGACATCTCCGGCTGCTGCTGCCCCTCCAGCATCGCCCCGCGATCGGTTTCGCGTAGCGCATTCGATCGGCGGGTCGCGGGCGCCGCGTATTTCGTTGCCTTCTCGCGCGGCAGCCCACCGGACCGCATCAACAAGACGGCCGCGATCAGCGTGCACACGGCGGCGGCCACCGCGACCCCGGCGCCGACGTACCGCCGTTCGCTTCCGACCAGGAACATCAGCGGGACATGCGCCAGCTCGGCGCCGCGCGCGGCCACCTCCGGAAGCACCCACAGGCTGATCCCCAGGTAGCCGACCGCCAGGCTGGCCGCGGCCAGCAGCACGGCCAGGATCCGCAGCGGCCAGCCCCGCACCGCGAGCGCCGCGACGGCGGTGGCCAGCATCAGCAGCGCCAACGGCAGCAGCGCCGTCGACCAGGAGCCGCCGGACAACGTCACCTGTTTCGGGGGGCCCAGCCCGTCGAAGGAGCGGATCACCACCCACGGCAGCCGCGAGGCCACCCACAGCGCACCCGCGGCCACCACCAGCAGCAGCTGGGCGATGACGATCGTGAGGCGGGCCCGGCGGGAATCAGCCATCGCGGCCCGACGGCGGAGCCGTCAGCGTCTCGGCGGCCGCGATCGCGTTGAGCACCGCCCGCGCCTTGTTGGAGGCCTCGGTGTACTCGTAGGGGCCGTTGGAATCGGCCACCACCCCGCCGCCGGCCTGAACGTACGCGGTGCCGTCGCGCATCAGCGCGGTGCGGATGGCGATCGCGAAGTCGGCATTACCGGCGAAGTCGAGGTAACCGACCACTCCGCCGTAGAGGCCGCGGCGGGTCTTCTCCACCTCCTCGATGAGCTCCATCGCCCGCACCTTGGGCGCGCCCGAGAGGGTGCCGGCCGGGAAGCATGCCGTCACTGCGTCCAGCGCGGTGCGGCCCTCGCCGAGCATCCCGGTGACCGTCGACACCAGGTGCATGACGTGGCTGTAGCGCTCGATGTGGCTGTAGTCGTCGACGCGGACGGTGCCGGGGGTGCAGACCCGGCCGAGGTCGTTGCGGCCCAGGTCGACGAGCATCAGGTGCTCGGCGCGTTCCTTGTCGTCGGCCAGCAGTTCCTTTTCCAGCAGCTGATCCTCTTCGTCGGTGTCGCCGCGCCAGCGGGTCCCGGCGATGGGGTGCGTGGTGGCCCAGCCGTCGGCGACGGTCACCAGCGCCTCCGGGCTGGACCCGACGATCGAAAAGTCCGTTGCCCCAGCGCTATTGGGCACGTGCATCAGATACATGTATGGGCTCGGATTGGTGGCCCGCAGCATCCGGTACACGTCGATGGGATCGACGTCGGTGTCCATCTCGAAACGCTGCGAGGGAACCACCTGGAACGCCTCGCCCGCCGCGATCTGCTCGACGAGGTAGTCGACGATCTTGCCGTATTCCTCGACCGTGCGCTGCGAGCGGTGGCGCGGTTCGGGCCTGGCGAACGTGGCGACGGTCGACGGCAGCGGCTGGCCCAGCGCGGCGGTCATCACGTCGAGGCGGGCCACCGCGTCGTCGTAGGCCTCGTCGACGCGCTCGTCGGTGCCGTTCCAGTTCACGGCGTTGGCGATCAGCGTGATGGTGCCCTCGTGGTGGTCCACGGCCGCGATGTCGGTGGCCAGGAGCAGCAACATGTCGGGTAGGTGCAGGTCGTCGACGGCCAGCTCGGGCAGGCGTTCCAGCCGGCGCACCAGGTCGTAGGCGAAGAAGCCGACCATGCCGCCCGACAGCGGCGGCAGCCCGGGCATGGCGGCGGTGGCCAGCAGCTCGAGGGTGGCGCGTAGCGCCCGCAGCGGGTCGCCGCCCGTCGGCGCGTCCTGCGGCACCGCGCCCAGCCAAACCGCTTCGCCGTCGAGCACGGTCAGCGCCGACGGCGCCCCCGCCCCGATGAAGGACCACCGCGACCAGGATCGCCCGTTTTCCGCGGACTCCAGCAGGAACGTGCCGGGTCGATTGTCGGCGAGCTTGCGGTAGGCCGACAGCGGAGTTTCACTGTCGGCCAAGACCTTGCGGGTCACCGGGACCACACGGTGCTCCGCGGCGAGGTGGCGGAACTCCTCCCGTGAGGTGCCGGAGGCGAGGTGGGCGTGCACCGACCCATCTTCCCAGACGTGGGCCGGCGGCCCGCGAGCGTAACGTGGCTGCGATTTCAGGGCCCGCTTTTCGCACTGCCGTTACGCTCGCGGCACGCGTAGCGTGACGCGCATGAAACCTGGTGACACCGTGGACGACTTCGAGCTCCCCGACCAGACAGGAACGCCGCGCAAGCTGAGCGCCCTGCTAGCCGACGGCCCCGTCGTGCTGTTCTTCTACCCCGCGGCGATGACGCCCGGCTGCACCAAGGAGGCCTGCCACTTCCGCGACCTGGCCTCCGAATTCGCCGCCGTCGGCGCCAACCGGGTCGGCATCAGCGCCGACCCCGTCGAGAAGCAGGCCAAGTTCGCCGACCTGCGCAAGTTCGACTACCCGCTGCTGTCGGACACCGAGGGCACGGTCGCCGCTCAGTTCGGCGTCAAGCGCGGCCTGCTCGGCAAGCTGATGCCGGTCAAGCGCACCACGTTCGTCATCGACACCGATCGCACGGTGCTCGACGTGATCGCCAGCGAATTCAGCATGGACACCCACGCCGACAAGGCGCTTCAGACGCTGCGGGCGCGGTCTTCGGCGTAGCGAACCTACCTGTGGCGAGCAGACGCAAAAGCCCCCCGACACGCCGGGCGTCCGGGGGCTTTTGTGTCTGCTCGCGGTGCTTAATCAGGGGATGATCGCCAGGAACACGTAGGCGGCGAGCAACACCAGGTGCACCTCGCCCTGCAGCCGGGTGGCCCGGCCGGGCACGACGGTCAGCATGCTGATCACCACGGTCAGGGCCAGCAGCACCAGCTGGGTGGGCGCCAGGCCGAGCACCAGCGGCCCCTTCAGCCAGATGCTCGCCAGCGCGATGGCGGGGATCGTGAGCCCGATGCTGGCCATCGCGGAGCCGTAGGCGAGATTGAGGCTGGTCTGGATGCGACCGCGGCGGGCCGCTCGCACCGCCGCGAGCGTCTCGGGCAGCAGCACCAGCATCGCGATCACCACGCCGACGAACGACTGCGGGAACCCGGCCGCCGTCACCAGGCGTTCGACGGCCGGCGATTCCTGTTCGGCCAGGCCCACCACCGCCACCAGCGCGACGAGCAGCAGCACCATGCTGACCAGCGCCGCCCGGGCGCTCGGCGGGTCGGCGTGGTTCTCGTCCTCCTCGAAAAGCCGCTTCTGGCCTTTCTGCGCGACGGGCAGGAAGAAGTCGCGATGCCGAACGGTCTGCGTGAACACGAACAGCAGGTACAACAGCAGCGAGATGACCGCCGTGAAGATGAGCTGGCCCGGCGAGAATTCCTTGCCGGGATGGCTGATGGTGAACGCGGGCAGCGCGAGAGTCAACGTCGCCAACGTCGTGAGCGTGGCCAACGCGGCTCCACTGCCCTCGGCGTTGAACAACGTCACGCCGTAGCGCCGGGAACCCCACGACAGCGACAAACCCGCGATCCCGTTGGTGGTGATCATGAACGCGGCGAACGCGGTGTCCCGGGCCAGCGTGGCCGCCTCGTTGCCGCCCGACACCATCAACTCGACGATGAGGGCCACCTCGATGATCGTCACCGCGCCCGCGAGCACCAACGACCCGAACGGCTCGCCGACGCGGGCCGCGACCACCTCCGCGTGCTGGACGGCCGCCAGCACCGCCCCGATCAACAGCACGGCCTGCAGTGCGATCAGCACCGGCCCGAGGTGCTCGCCCCAGGTGGCGGTCAGCACGAAGACGGCAATCACCGGCACCGCTGTGGTCCAGGACACCCAGGACAGCCGTTTCAGCATCGCCCGCCATTCTCGCCGATGACGCGCGCCGGCGCCCGACGGGTGCGCCCGGGTCAGACCGGGTTCATGACTTGGTCGCCGCCACGAAGTAGCCGCGCGGCACGCCCGACACCTCCATCGGGACGACCGGGTGCTCCCAGCGGTGCCACCGACTCCCGGGGTCGGCCACGTCGGTGACGACGGTGGTCCAGCCGCGGCCCTCGACGAGGGCGCCCGGCGTGTCGGTGCCGAACACCCAAGGCGCGCCGAGCCGCCGCATGAATTCCTGCGTCGACTGCAGGAACGGCGCCTCCAGCAGGGTCTGGCCGATCACGTTGTAGAGCAACACGTGCCCCGGGGCCGACAGCGCGTCGATGCGTGCGAACAGGGTGTCGACGGCCGGCGCCTCGATGTACTGAAGCAATCCCTCGACCAGCCACACCGTCTTCGCCGACGACGAATACCCTTGGTGGACAAGCGCTTCCGGCCAGTCCTCGGACAGGTCGATGCCGATCGCGACGCGGCGGCACCGGGGCGTCGCACCGGTCAGTCGCTCGTCCTTGGTCGCGATCACCTGCGGCTGGTCCACCTCGTAGACGGTCGTGCCCGGCCGCCACGGAAGGCGATATGCGCGGGCGTCCATGCCCGCGGCCAGAATCACCACCTGCGACGCGCCGTCGCGCTGGGCGTCGAGCAACGCCTCGTCGAAAAAGCGTGTGCGGATGGCGATCTCCGCCGGCGACTGCCCGGTCGCCGCGACGGCGTCGGCCAGCAACCGCCGACCGTCGTCGCCGGCCAGCCGTTCGGCGAACGGGTCGGTGAAGAGCGGCTCGTCGCGCCCGGCTTCCTCGGCGCGCACCGCCGCCGCGAGCAACCCGGTGGCCGCTACCGCTTGTCTGGTGTTGTCCATACCCCGATCATGGCGTCGCCGGCGCCGGCGGTATTGGATTTTTGTGCCCCTCGGCGGGGACGTGGCTGGGCAGCACGAGCGGCTGCCGACCGTATTGCGTCGGCGTCATCGCGGTGAACGCGCGGAACTCGCGGACCAAGTGCGCCTGATCGAAATAGCCGGTTTCCGCGGCGATGCTCGCACCGCCCGCCGTGCCGGCTCCGAGCTGGCGCAGCGCCGCCTGCAGGCGACGCACCCGCGCGTAGGCCTTCGGCGCCAGCCCGACCTCGGCCCGGAACAGCGCGATCATCCGCTTGGTCGACAGCCCCGTCAGCCGACGCAGTTCGGCCATCCGGACCGACGGGTTGGCCTCGACGGCCGCCAGCGCGGCGGCGACGCCGGGGTCGCGGCGCACGGAGAACCGGGCCCGCGACAGCAAGAAGTCTTCGAGGATGCCGAACCGGGCGGCGACCGACGGGGCGGCGAGCAACCGCTCGTGCAGCTCGCGCCCGCTGCGCCCCCAGATGTCGTCGAGGCCCACGGCGACGTCTTGCAGGTCGCCGAGCGGGACCCCGAGAAACGGAAACGCTCCCCCGGGCCGGAAGTGCACGGCCATGGCGGGTTCGTCGGCCGCGATGTCGGTGACGTACGCCGCGCGGTGCGGGCCGGTTACGACGGCGGGCGGAACGCTCAGACGGGTGTGGCCGTCGGCGGCGTAGAAGTCCAGGCGCTGTCGCCGCCCGACGTCGAAGACGATGGTCACCGCGCCGCGGGGCAGCGCCCGGCTTCGGTAGGTGGGCCCGCGGTGTCGCCAATGCCCGAAGAACTCGACGTGCTCGGCCAGGGGCTGCGCGGGCCGGTACAGCGAGGGTCGGGCCGACACCATTGGCAGCTCCTTGCGATTACGGCTTTGCGTGTCCGCTAGCTCAGTACCATGCTCACATGCCAGAAAGCGGTGCCCGCAGCGCAGGCCTGACGGAGGGGCAGGTTTTCGCCGGGTACACGATCATTCGGCGTCTGGGGACCGGTGGAATGGGCCAGGTGTATCTGGCACAGCACCCGCGGCTGCCGCGCCGCGACGCCCTGAAGATCCTGCCCAGCGAGCTGACCGCGAACGACGAATTCCGGCAGCGCTTCAACCGCGAGGCCGATCTGGCGGCGAGCCTCTACAACGAGCACATCGTCGGCATCCACGACCGCGGGGAATACGACGGGCAGCTGTGGATCTCGATGGACTACGTGGAGGGAACCGACGCGGCGAAGCTGCTGCGGACCCGGTACCCGTCCGGAATGCCGAAAGCCGATGTGGTCGAGATCATTTCGGCCGTCGCGGACGCGCTCGACTACGCCCATTCGCGCGGGCTGCTGCATCGCGACGTCAAGCCGGCCAACATCCTGCTGACCGACGCAAGCCCGCGGCGGCGAGTTCTGCTCGCCGACTTCGGGATTGCCCGCGAGCTGGGTGACATCAGCGGTCTGACCGCGACCAACATGCTGGTGGGCACCACCGCGTACTGCGCGCCCGAGCAGCTGCAGGGCCTCGACGTGGACGGGCGGGCCGACCAATACGCGCTGGGCTGCACGGCGTTCGACCTGCTGGCCGGGTCCGCCCCGTTTCGCCACTCCAACCCGGCGGTGGTCATCACCCAGCACCTGTCCGCACCGCCGCCGAACATCAGCGAGCGCCGGCCCGAGCTTGCCGACCTCGACGGCGCCATCGCCAAGGCCCTGGCGAAGAAACCCGAGGATCGTTATCCGACGTGCGCCGACTTCGCCGCGGCGCTGGGCAGCCAGGTCGGCACCGCCGCGTCGGAGGTGACCGCCGGGCCCACCACGGTCATTCCGGCGCCGACCACGGTGATCCCGAAGCCGAAGAGCGCGCCGCCGCCTGCGCCCAGGGCAGGCGGGCGGGGGCCGGTCGTGGCGATCGCCGCGCTCGTCGCAATCGCGCTGGTCGCCGTGGGCGCCTACTTCGGGGTTCGCGCCCTGGGTACCCGAAGCCACCGGCACAACCCCGCCGCGTCGTCGGCGTCGGCCGCGCCGTCGGGCAACGCCGCTGCAACCCCGGCACCGATCCAGCTCTCCGGCCAGATCACCGATCAGTCGGGCGTGCTCGGCCCGCTCGAGCACGACGCGGTGAACCGCGCGCTCACCAACCTGTACAACGGGCGCGGCACCCGGCTGTGGGTGGTGTACGTGCCGAGCTTCGGCGGCCTCAAGCCGTTCAAGTGGGCCGAAAACGTCATGGTCGCAAATCATTTCACCGATAGCGACGCCATCCTGGCGGTGGCCACCGGTGAAACAGTGTTTTCCTTCCGGGTGCCCAACGCGGCGCTCACCGGAAAGGCCATCGACTTGGAGATGATCCGCCGTGATCGCATCGCGCCGGCCGTGTTCCGCCACGAATGGGCGCGCGCCGCGATCGCCGCGGCCACCGGGTTGGACGTCGCGCCGAGCTGAGTCGATGGTGGCGACCCGCAACGCCCGGCTACGCCGCGTTTGCGATCGCCACTAGGCCCGATCAGTCCTGGGGCCCCAGCAGCTGGTCGGCGTCGAAGCAACTGTGATCGCCGGTGTGGCAGGCGGCGCCGACCTGGTCGACGGTCAGCAGCACGGTGTCCCCGTCGCAGTCCAGGCGCACCGAGTGGACGTGCTGGGTGTGGCCCGAGGTTGCCCCCTTGATCCACTGTTCGCCCCGGGATCGCGAATAGTACGTGGCCTCACGGGTTTCCAGGGTCCGGGCCAGCGCATCGTCGTCCATCCAGGCGACCATGAGCACGTCGCCGCTGCCGCGCTCCTGCACCACGGCGGTGACGAGCCCTTCGGCGTTGCGCTTCAGCCGCGCTGCGATCTTCGGGTCGAGCGTCATCGGACCGTGATCTGTTCTGCCGCCATCGCGGCCTTCACCTGCCCGATGGTGAGTTCGCGGAAGTGAAAGACGCTGGCCGCCAAGACCGCATCCGCACCGGCGGCGACCGCGGGCGCGAAGTGATCCACCGCTCCGGCGCCGCCGCTGGCGATCACCGGCACCGTGACGGCCGCACGGACGGCGCGCAGCATCGGCAGGTCGAAGCCCGCCTTGGTGCCGTCGGCGTCCATCGAGTTGAGCAGGATCTCCCCCACCCCGAGTTCGGCGCCGCGGGCCGCCCATTCCACGGCGTCGATGCCGGTGCCGCGGCGCCCGCCGTGGGTGGTGACCTCCCAGCCCGACGGCGTCGGCGCCGATCCGGCGGGCACCTTGCGGGCGTCGACGGACAACACGATGCACTGGGAACCGAATTGCGTTGCCATTTCGGCGAGCAGGTCGGGCCGCGCGATCGCGGCGGTGTTGACGGAAACCTTGTCGGCGCCCGCGCGCAGCAACGTGTCGACGTCGGCCACGGTGCGCACCCCGCCGCCGACCGTGAGCGGGATGAACACCTGCTCGGCGGTGCGGCGCACCACGTCGAGCATGGTCGCCCTGCCCGACGACGACGCCGTCACGTCCAGGAAGGTCAGCTCGTCGGCGCCTTCGGCGTCGTAGGCCGCGGCCAGCTCGACCGGATCGCCGGCGTCGCGGAGGTTTTCGAAGTTGACGCCCTTGACCACCCGGCCGGCGTCGACGTCCAGGCACGGGATCACGCGCACGGCAAGGCCGGTACCCGCATACATCTCAGTAGTCCTCCGGATCGCCGACGGCGCGCAGGATCTCGATGACCTCGCCGTGCGCGCCGGGCGCCGCGGCCAGCACCGAGTCGGATGCGGGCGTCCACGGTTTGCCGGCCAGGTCGGTGACGATGCCGCCGGCGGACCTCACCTGCGCCACCCCGGCGGCGTGATCCCACACGTGTCCGCCGAAACTTATTGCCGCGCCGAGTATTCCGTCGGCGACGTAGACGAGGTCGATGCCGGTGGAGCCGTGCATGCGCAGCCGCGACGAGACCCGACTCAGGTTCTCCAGCAGGGCAATCCGGTAGCGCCCCGGGAACCGGCCGCGCGAGTCGGCGCTGAACGTTCCGACCGCGAGGAGGCTGTCGGCGAGCTGCGTGGTTTCCAGAGATGGTTGCGGCGCACCGTTTTTGACCAGCGGGCCGCCCGCGACGGCGGTGTAGCGCTCGCCGACGAACGGCAGCCAGGTCAGGCCCGCGACCGGCTCGCCGTCGTGGAGCAGGGCCAGCAGGATCGCGGCCATCGGCGACCCGGCGGCGTAATTGAACGTGCCGTCGACGGGATCCAGCACCCACACCCACGGCGAGTCCACGTCGGTGCCGCCGAATTCCTCGCCGTGCACGCCGATCCCCGTGGTGGCCTGCAGCGCGGTGACGACCTGGCGTTCGATCGCGAGGTCGATCTCGGTGGCGAAGTCGTTGCCCTTCTTGGCAACCGCGGAATCGGCGCGGTGGCCCTCGAGGAAGCGCGGCACCGCGGCGTCGAGGATGACCGACGCCTTGTCGACCAAGGGCGACACCATCGCGTTGAGGTCCATGCGGCTACGCCCTCACCGCGGCCAGGGCCTGCGGCAGGGTGAACCGCCCGGCGTACAGCGCCTTGCCCACGATGGCGCCCTCGACCCCGCGGTCGGTGAGCGTGGTGATGGCGCGCAGGTCGTCCAGGCTCGACACGCCGCCCGACGCGATCACCGGGGCCTCGGTGCGGTCGGCCACCTCGCCCAGCAGCTCCAGGTTGGGCCCGCCCAGGGTTCCGTCCTTGGTGACATCGGTGACCACGTACCGCGAACACCCTTGGCCGTCAAGGCGTTCCAGCACTTCCCAGAGGTCGCCGCCGTCGGTCTCCCAACCACGCCCGCGCAGCCGATGCCGGCCGTCAACGATCTGCACGTCGAGCCCGACGGCCACCTTGTCGCCGTGTTCGGCGATCGCCCGCGCGCACCATTGCGGGTTCTCCAAAGCGGCCGTGCCGAGGTTGACCCGCGCGCAACCGGTGGCCAACGCGGCGGCGAGCGAGTCGTCGTCGCGGATCCCGCCGGACAGTTCCACCTGCACGTCGAGCTTGCCCACCACCTCGGCGAGCAGCTCACGGTTGGAGCCGCGGCCGAACGCGGCGTCCAGGTCGACCAGATGGATCCACTCGGCGCCGTCGCGCTGCCAGCCCAGCGCGGCGTCCAGCGCCGAGCCGTACTCGGTTTCGCTGCCGGCCTTGCCTTGCACCAGGCGCACGGCACGGCCCTCGACCACGTCGACGGCCGGTAACAGAATCAATGGCATTTACAGTCCCTCAACCCAATTGCTCAGCACGGCCGCTCCGGCGTCGCCGCTCTTCTCCGGGTGGAATTGGGTGGCGGACAGGGGCCCGTCCTCGACCGCGGCCAGGAACGGCACCTGGTGCGTCGCCCACGTCAGCAACGCCTCGTCCGAACCCTCCCAGCGCTGCGCGGCGTAGGAGTGCACGAAGTAGAACCGGGCCAGGGCGTCCAGCCCCTTGAACAGCACGCTGCCGGGCGCGGCTTTCACGACGTTCCAGCCCATGTGCGGGACCACCGGGGCGTCCAGCCGCGTGACGGCCCCCGGCCACTGCCCGCAGCCCCTGGTCTCGACCCCGAATTCCACCCCGCGGGCGAACAGGATCTGCATGCCCACGCACACGCCCAGCACGGGGCGCCCGCCTGCCACCCGCTCGGCGATGATGCGGTCTCCCCCGACCTTCCGCAGGCCCGTCATGCACGCCTCGAAGGCACCGACCCCCGGCACCACCAGCCCGTCGGCGGCCGCCGCGGCGCCCGCGTCGGCGGTCACCTCGACCGACGCGCCGACCCGCTGCAGCGCGCGTTGCGCCGACCGCAGGTTGCCCGAGCCATAGTCGAGCACCACGATTGATTTCGTCACAGAACACCCTTGGTGGACGGCACGCCCGACACCCGGGAATCGAGCTCGACGGCCTGACGCAGCGCGCGGGCCACCGCCTTGTACTCGGCCTCGGTGATGTGGTGCGGGTCGCGGCCGTACAGGACGCGCACGTGTAGCGCGATGCGCGCGTTGGAGGCCAGCGTCTCGAACACGTGCCGGTTGACGACGGTGTGATACGGCACCGAGCTGCCGGTGATCGTGGTGTGCTGCAGGTGATCCGGCTCGCCGGTGTGCACGCAGTAGGGACGCCCGGACACGTCGACCGCGGCGTGGGCCAGCGCCTCGTCCATCGGGATGAAGGCGTCCCCGAAGCGCCGGATGCCCTTCTTGTCGCCCAGCGCCTGCCCGAGCGCCTGGCCCAGCGCGATGGCGGTGTCCTCGATGGTGTGGTGGCCCTCGATCTCGGTGTCGCCCTTGGTGCGCACGGTCAGGTCGAAGCTGGCGTGGCTGCCCAGCGCCGTCAGCATGTGGTCGTAGAACGGCACGCCGGTGTCGACATCGACCTGTCCGGTGCCGTCGAGGTCGAGCTCGACGACGATGTCGGATTCCTTGGTGCGCCGTTCGATTCGCGCGCGGCGTGCTTCGGTGCTCACGGGGCTCCTACTGAGGTGGCTGGGGCCAGTTCCGTGGCTGCGATCTGGGCGCTGGCCCGCAGGAAGGCGTCGTTCTCCTCGGCCAGGCCCGTCGTGGCGCGCAGGTAGCCGGGGATGCCGACGTCGCGGATCAGCACGCCGGCGTCCAGGTAGCGCTGCCAGGTGGCCGGAGCGTCGGCGAATTCGCCGAACAGCACGAAGTTCGCATCGCTGGGGATGACCCGAAAACCCATGCCGCTCAACGCCGTTGTGACCCGTTCCCGTTCGGCGATCAGGGTGGCGACGCTGCC
This sequence comes from Mycobacterium sp. E796, assembly GCF_001672815.1. Taxonomy (GTDB): domain Bacteria; phylum Actinomycetota; class Actinomycetes; order Mycobacteriales; family Mycobacteriaceae; genus Mycobacterium. Next base: position 19,164 of record NZ_LZKK01000259.1, read on the forward strand.
CAAGGTGTCGTCGGCGTGCCGCAGCGCGGCGCGGGCCGCGGCCTGGGTGACCGACGACAGGTGATACGGCAGCCGCACCAGCAGCATCGCGTCGATCATCGCCGGTGTGGCGATCAGGTACCCGAGCCGCCCGCCGGCGAACGCGAACGCCTTGCTCATGGTGCGGGTGACGACGAGCTTGGTCGGATACTCCCGGACCAACGCCACCGCGCTGGGTTGCGAGGAGAACTCGCCGTAGGCCTCGTCGAGGATCAGGATGCCGGGCACGACGTCGAGCAGCCGCCGCAGATCGTTGAGCGAAACACTTTGCCCGGACGGGTTATTCGGGCTGGCGACGAAAACGACGTCGGGTTGTCGTTCGGCGACGGCGGCGACCGCGGCGTCCACGTCGAGACTGAAGTCGTCGGCGCGCGCCGCCTCGAGCCACTCGGTGCGGGTGCCGTCGGCGATGATCGGGTGCATCGAGTAGGACGGGACGAACCCGATCGCGCTGCGCCCCGGCCCGCCGAACGCCTGCAGCAGCTGTTGCAGGATCTCGTTGGAACCGTTGGCGGCCCAGAGGTTTTCGACGTCGAGCGGGGTCCCGGTCTGGGCGGTGAGGTAGGCGGCCAGGTCGCGGCGCAGTGCCACCGCGTCGCGGTCGGGGTAGCGGTGCAGGTCGACCGCGGCCTCGCGCACCGACCGCACCACGTCGTCCACCAGCGCCTTGGTGGGCGGGTGTGGGTTCTCGTTGGTGTTCAGGCGCACGGGAACATCCAATTGCGGTGCGCCGTAAGGAGATTTGCCGCGCAGGTCGTCGCGCAGCGGCAGGTCGTCCAGTGTGGGGTTTTTGCGTTCGGTCATCGCTCGAACCTCCGCCGGACCGCCTCGCCGTGCGACGGCAGGTCCTCGGCCTCGGCCAGCGCGACCACATGTCCGGACACGTCCTTCAGCGCCGCCTCGGTGTAGTCGACGACGTGGATGCCGCGCAGGAACGTCTGCACCGACAGGCCGCTGGAGTGGCGGGCGCTGCCGCCGGTCGGCAGCACGTGGTTGGACCCGGCGCAGTAGTCGCCGAGGCTCACCGGCGCGTACGGGCCGACGAAAATGGCTCCGGCCGAACGGATCCGGCCCGCGACCGCTGCCGCGTCGGCCGTCTGGATCTCCAAGTGTTCGGCGGCGTAGGCGTTGACCACCTCGACGCCGGCGTCCAGGTCGTCGACCAGGATGATCGCGGACTGCGGCCCGCCGAGCGCGGCCGTCACCCGTTCGCGGTGCACCGTCGTTTGCAGCTGGGCGGCCAGCTCGGTGTCGGTGGCGGCGGCCAGGCTTTCGCTGGGGGTCACCAGCACGCTGCCGGCCATCTCGTCGTGCTCGGCCTGGCTGATCAGGTCGGCGGCCACGTGCGCGGGGTCGGCGGTGTGGTCGGCGAGGATGGCGATCTCCGTCGGCCCCGCCTCCGCGTCGATGCCCACCCGGGAGCGGCACAGCCGCTTGGCGGCGGTGACGTAGATGTTGCCGGGGCCGGTGATCATGTCGACCGGCGCGAGCTCTCGACCGTCGGTGTCGGTGCCGCCGTAGGCGAGCAGGGCGACGGCCTGGGCGCCGCCGACGGCCCACACCTCGTCGACGCCGAGCAGCCGGGCCGCGGCCAGGATCGTCGGGTGGGGCAGGCCATGGAACTGGCCTTGCGAGGCGGCCTGCGGCGGGCTGGCCACCACCAGGGAGCCGACTCCGGCGGCCTGCGCCGGAACCACGTTCATCACCACACTGGACGGGTACACCGCGTTGCCGCCGGGCACGTACAACCCGACCCGCTCGACGGGAACCCACCGCTCGGTGACCGTCGCGCCGGGGCCGAGCGTGGTCGTGACGTCGGCGCGGCGCTGGTCGGCGTGCACGGCGCGGGTGCGCTCGATCATCACCCGCAGCGCCTCGGCTACCGCGGGGGCCAAATCGGCCAGTGCCTGGTCGAGCGCCGCGGCGGGCACCCGGACGGCCGGGGGCCGCACCCCGTCGAAGGAGGCGCCGTAGTCCAGCGCCGCCTCGGCCCCGCCGTCGGCGACCGCCTCCACGATGGGGCGCACCGTGGGCAGCACGCTGTCCACGTCGGCGCCGCCGCGCGGTAGCGCCGCCCGCAGCCGAGCAGCCGTCAGCTGCGCGCCGCGCAGGTCAATGCGGGCGATCGGCGACGGCTGGGTGGGGGTCACGTTCTCCATTGTCCCTGATGGGAGCAACCGCATTTGCTCTCGGGGTTCGGGACCGCGCGAATCGGCGTTCAGCCGCCGAACGCGTTGCTTCCCATGACCAGTGCCGCGGTCCCGCCGTACAGATATCCCACCTCGACCGCTTCGGTGACCTCGGGTTCGGTCGCGCCCGCCGCCCGGGCGTTGTCCGCCAGCATCCGGACGCCATCCGGATGCGCGGCGATGGCATCGGTGACCATGCCGATGAGCAGCTTGTACTTGGCGGGGATCGCGCCGTCCTTCAGGATGCGCTCACGCATCGCCAGGTAGGAGTCGGCGAACTGGGGATCGCGACGCTCGATCACCGACAGCCACGGCGGCTGGGGAATGCCGGCCTGCGGTGGGGTGTCCCCGGCGGGCGCGCCGGGCTGGATGCAGCCACCCGCCGACGCCTGGGCACCGCCGGCGTCGCCGCATACATCGGCCCGGACCGGTGCGGCGGTCTGCATCAGCAAGGCTGCGCCGACCATCATGGCCGCCGCCCACCGGATCAGGTAACTCCGTGGTGTCCGCGCCCGCGGGGCATCGGCACCAACGGATCGCCGGATCTCGACCGCCTCGGCGATCTCTGCTTCCGAGGCGCCGGCCGCGCGAGCATTGGCGGCGAACGCCCTGACATCGTCGGGACGCGCGGCGGCCATGGCCATGAGAAATCTGTACTTTGCCGGGATAGCGCCTAGTTTCGGTATGGACTCGCACGCGTTGGTCATAGGCAAACCGTACGCCCGCCACCTCACCGACTGCAAAACGAAATCCCTTGTGCGGCTTGGCTTATTGCGACGTGGCAACGACGAACCGTCATCACGCAGGCGGCATTCGCGTGCCGCCCACTCTCCCAGATCGGCTCAAGTCGACACCGGACCGGTACAGTGCCCGTGAAAGGCCGGGTAAGACCGGTTAGGGCCCGCAGAGTTGCTCAAGGAGCCGTCATGTCCACAAAGAATCACCCGAACAACGCCCCTGGCGTCCCGATGGTATTCCCGGTCTGGTTCGAGCGCTTTCAGATCAAGTACTTCAACCCGGCGGTGAAGCCGATCGCGCGTTTTCTGCCCGGGACCGCGACCATCAAGCACCGCGGCCGCACCTCGGGCAAGCAGTACGAGACCATCATCACCCCGTACCGCAAGGGCAACTTGCTGGCGATCGCGCTGGCCCACGGCAAGACGAACTGGGTCAAGAACGTCCTGGCCGCCGGCGAGGCCGACGTCGAGTACAGCCGCAATCGCGTGGTGCACATCACCAACCCGCGGATCCTGCCCGCCGGTTCCGACGGCGAGGGGCTGCCGCGGATGGTCCGCGCGCAGCTTAGCCGGGTCGGGGTGTTCGTCGCCGACATCGCCTGACGCTTCGTGGCGTTGCGTGTGAACTGACGGCTTTTGGCGTGAAGTGGCGGCGGGATTTCGCCGATTTTCCCGCCCTACATTCACACGCAAAGCCACAGGTTCACACTCAACGCCTAGGCCCGTGTGAAGACCGTTTTACCTCTCATCGCCGGCCAGGCCGACGGGGCGTCTTCCCAGGCAACAACGCGGTCGACGGCCGAACCCCGGCGGCGCTGCGCCGCGAGCTCCGGCGGGATGTGCGCTCACGGCTTTCGGTGTGAGTTCGCGGCGGGATTTCCGCGATTTTTCCGCCCGGGATGCACATGCAATCGGAAGGCCTCCATGTCCAAGTCGCTAAGGACGCTCGCCGCCTCCGCCACAGCGGTCTTAGACCCCAGTGGTCGCATGTGTCAGACCGCTGATGAGCGCACACCACGGCCATTTGCAGGCCCTCAGTTGACCCGGGACGCCGACACGACGCGGTCTCGCAAGCCGAGAACCGATGATCGCTATGCCCCGGACGGACCAAGGACTTAGGGCCCTACGCCCACGCGCCGGTGCAGCGCAACAATTGCAGCTGCACAGCAATCAGCCTCAGGCAGAAGGGATCGTCCAATGGCTGACGGCGATCTAACCGCACGGTTCGACAAAATCTCCGTCGCCGCCAGGAACGCGAGCGACCAAATCCGCTCCGCCGCACAGCAGGGCCGCGAACAAGTCCAGGCGGATGTGGCCCACGCGCGTGACCGAGCGTCCCAGGCGGCCGACCACCTGCAAGAGCGGGCCGAGGCCGCCCACGACGAGGCATCGAAGCACTGGCAGGAGCTGGCCCACAAGTGGAAGCACCACGTCGACAAGATTCGCCATGACCTCGCCGAGAAGAAGGCCGCGCACGACGCCAAAGAGATGGACGCCTACGCCAACATGGCCATCGGATACGCGCTCGACGCCATCGATTTCGCCGAGGCCGCGGTCTACGAAGCCGAATACGCGGTGCTCGACGCGCTCTCGGCTCGTTCGGCGGCCGACGCCATGGCCACCTGAGGGCGACGAGCGGGGAGGACCTACATATCCAGGCCGATGTCGAGCACGCGCACCGAATGGGTCAGCGCGCCGACGGCCAGGTAGTCCACGCCGGTCGCGGCGTAGGTCGCCGCGTTCTCCAGGCTGAGGCCGCCGGACGATTCGAGTAGCACGGCGGGCGCCCGGGCGTCGCGGCGCTGCACGGCGGTCTGCGTCTGCCACACCGGGAAGTTGTCCAGCAGGATCAGCTCGGGCTTTTCGGGCAGCACCTCGTCGAGCTGCTCGAGCGAATCGACCTCGACCTCGCAGGGCAGGTCGGGGGCCGCTTCGCGCACCGCGCGCAGCGCCTCGACCACCGATCCGGCGGCCGCGACGTGGTTGTCCTTGATCAGCGCCGCGTCGCCGAGCCCCAGGCGGTGGTTGACGCCGCCGCCGACGCGAACCGCGTATTTCTGCAGCGCCCGCAGGCCGGGCAGGGTCTTGCGGGTGTCGCGGACCTTGGCCTTGGTGCCGTGCACCGCGTCGACCCAGGCCGCGGTGGCGGTGGCGATTCCGGACAGGTGGCAGATCAGGTTCAGCGCGGTCCGCTCCGCCGTCAACAGGCCGCGGGTCTGCGCCCGGACCGTCAGCAGCGGCTCGCCCGGCCGCAGTCGGGCGCCGTCGTCGACACGATCGAGCACCTCATAGCCACCGGCGCCGAGGACCTCGTCGAGGACCAGCAACGCGACGTCCACCCCCGCGATCACGCCCGGCTCGCGGGGCACCATCGACGCGGTGGCCACCGCGTCGGCCGGCACCGTGGCCTGCGTGGTGACGTCGGGCCCGTAGCGCAGATCCTCCTGCAAAGCGCGCCGGATCAGGTCTCGGGCGGTGTCGAGTTCGCCGTCGGACAGCATCGTCACCCCACCGCCGCCAGCGCCTCCACCAGCACCGAGTTTTGGTCGTCGGCCAGCCGGAGCACGCTGCTGCGGGCTTGTTCGGGCGCTGCGTCCGGGTACTCCGCGCGGTGGTGACACCCGCGGCTTTCGTTGCGCGCCAGGGCGCCCGCGGTCACCGCGCGGGCAGCCAGAGTCAACGCGATGTCCTCGAAATCGCGGCGGCCGGTGATGTCGCGGATGGGCGCCCCGGATAGCTTGTCGGACAACCGGTTCAGCCCGGCGGCGTCGCGCACCACCGAGGCGTCGCGGCTCATGGCCCGGTGCAGGTCGCGGCGCGGTGAGGCGGTGTGGGCGACGAGTTCGGGCGCGAGCGCGCGGGTCCGCCCGGCCGCCGAAGCGTGCGCGGCCGCGGCCCTGCCGGCGCGACCGCCGACCACTAGCCCCTCGAGCAAGCTGTTGGACGCCAAGCGGTTTGCGCCGTGCATCCCGGTGCGGGCCACCTCGCCCGCGGCGAACAGCCCGGGCAACTCGGTCTGGCCGTGCACGTCGGTGACGACGCCGCCGCAGCTGTAGTGCGCGCCGGGGACGACCGGAATGGGTTGACGGACGGGGTCGATCCCGGCCTCCCGGCACGCGGCGGTGACGGTCGGGAACCGCGCCTCGAAGCCCGCGATGCCGCGCGCGTCGAGGAAGACGCACGGGTCGCCGGTCTCCCGCAGCCGCGCGTCGATGGCCGCCGCGACGACGTCGCGTGGGGCCAGGTCACCCATCGGGTGAACGCCGGCGGTGACCGAATTACCTTGGGAATCAAGCAGTATCGCGCCCTCGCCACGGATCGCCTCGGTGACCAGCGGACGGCGCCCGTCGCCAGTGCCGAAAAGCATCGTCGGGTGGAACTGGATGAACTCGAGATCGCTGACCGGCACGCCGGCCCACAGCGCCAGCGCGATGCCGTCGCCGGTGGAGCCGTCGGGATTGGTGGTCGCCCCGTACAGGTGCCCGAGCCCGCCGGACGCCAGGATCACCGAGGGCGCGCTGATGACGCCGTAGCCGTCCGGGTTGCCCGTCCACACGCCGGTTACCGCGGCCCCGTCGTGCAGCACCCGCAGGGCCACGTGGCCGGTGCGGATGTCGAGCGTCGCCGCGGCGTGGTCGAGTGCCCGCTGGACCTCGGCGCCGGTGGCGTCGCCGCCGGCGTGCACGATGCGCCGCCGCGAGTGGCCGCCCTCGCGGGTCACGTCCCAGCGGCCGGGCACGGCCTCGTCGAATCGCGCTCCGTCACCGACCAATTCGGACACGGCGCGGTAGCCGTCGGCGACGATCGAGCAGACGGCGTCGGGGTCGCACAGGCCGGCACCGGCGGCCAGGGTGTCGGCGACGTGGGCCTCGACCGAGTCGTCGTTGCCCGGCAACACCACCGCGATCCCGCCCTGCGCGTAGTGCGTCGCGGTCACCCCGCGCGCCTCGTCCGCCTTGGACAGCACCACAACGCTGCGGCCGGCGCGATGGGCGGCCAGGGCGGCGGCCAAACCCGCTACGCCCGTGCCGATTACGACGACGTCGGCGGAATGGGTCCAATCCGGACGGGCGATCATTCGCCGCCGCCCGGCTGCCCGATCTGGATCATTCGCTGCACGCTGCGCCGGCCCGCCGCCGCGATGTCGGGATCAACGTGGACTTCGTCGGCCCCCTCGACCAGGCAGCGCAGCAGCGCGGCCGGGGTGATCATCTTCATGTACTTGCACGACGCCCGGTCGTTGACCGCGCGGAAGTCGACTTGTGGTGCGGCGCGGCGCAGTTGGTGCAACATGCCGACCTCGGTGGCGACCAGGACCTTGCGGGCGTTCGTCTCGTGGGCGGCGTCGAGCATGCCGCCGGTGGACAGGATCTTCACCCGCTCGGCCGGAAAGGCTCCCTCGCCGGCGAGGTACAAAGCCGAAGTGGCGCAGCCACATTCGGGGTGCACGTACAGTTCGGCGTCGGGGTTTGCCCGCGCCTGCTCGGATAGTTCGTCGCCGTTGATGCCGGCGTGCACGTGGCATTCCCCGGCCCACACGTGCAGGTTTTTCCGGCCGGTGACGCGGCGGACGTGGGCGCCGAGGAATTGGTCCGGGCAGAACAGCACCTCGCGGTCGGGGTCGATGGACTCGACGACGTCGACCGCGTTGGACGACGTGCAGCAGATGTCGGTCAGCGCCTTCACCGCGGCGGTGGTGTTGACATAGGAAACGACGACGGCGCCGGGGTGCTCGTCCTTCCAGGCGCGCAGTTCGTCAGGGGTGATGGAATCGGCCAGCGAGCAGCCGGCGCGCTGGTCCGGAATGAGCACGGTCTTGTTCGGGCTGAGGATCTTGGCGGTCTCGGCCATGAAGTGCACTCCGCAGAACACGATGGTGTCCTCGGGCGCGTCGGCGGCGATCCGCGACAGCGCCAGCGAATCGCCCACGTGGTCGGCCACGTCCTGGATGGCGGGCAGCTGGTAGTTGTGCGCGAGCAGGGTGGCGCCGCGCAGCGTGGCCAGCCGGCGAACCTCGGCTGCCCACTGCTCGTCGCCGTCCAGGCCGGTGTATCCGGCGGGCGTGTCGGTGATGCGGGCACTCAGGTCGTCCGCGAGGGTGTCCATGCCAATCGAAACCGTCACAGCGGTTCCTTTCGTCCCGGGAGGTTTTCGACTTACAATCGAAAACATGGGCCATACTAGCACTGAACACGAGGTGCTGGCGGTCGTGTTCCAGGTTCGTCAGGTAACGGCGGGCCCCCGTAGACAGAAACCGCAGTTGAACGTCCTGTTATGGCAGCGCGCCAGGGATCCGCAGAAGGGCGCCTGGTCGCTGCCGGGCGGACGGCTGCGCACGGACGAGGACATGACCACCTCGGTTCGCCGCCAGCTGGCCGAAAAGGTCGACCTGCGAGAGCTGGCTCACTTGGAGCAGCTCGCTGTGTTTTCCGACCCACACCGGGTGCCCGGCGCCCGGGTGATCGCCTCGACGTTCCTGGGCCTGGTGCCCTCCCCCGCCCCGCGCGGGCACGTCCCGCAGATGCAGAACAAGAAGCAGGGTGAGGCGAGCGCGGG
>NZ_LZKK01000260.1 GCF_001672815.1 Mycobacterium sp. E796
CTCTAGTCACAACAATCTCACTCGTACCATCGACTCTGTGTGCATCACGCCAGCTGCGCCCGGCAGCGCACCCGCGGCGCCCGGCAGCGCACCCGCGGCGGCCGGCAACGCGGCACCCGGCGCACCACCCGCGGCGCTCTGCTGGATACCCTGCGTGATGGCCGGCATCGCCAGGCCCTTGAGCAGGTCGATGGCCTGGTTGAGGCCCAGCTGGTTGGCGGCCTGCATCAGGTCGTTCATCAGACCGCCGCCGCCAGAGGAGCCGGTCCCGCCGGTCCCGCCGGACGCGATCGGCGAAGCGCCGCCCAGCGTCGACGGGTCACCCAGGATCGGGTAGGTGCCGCCGGCGCCCGGGTCCAATCCGGCCGTCGTCGAGTCGATCGGCACCTCGCTGGGCGACAGGCCGGGGCTCGCCAGCCCGGGTGTGACCCCGGCCGGGCTGGTCAGCCCGGGGTTGGACAGCGCGGGGTTGAGCCCCGCGGCCGGCGTCGTCGGCAGCGCGCCCGGCGTGGTGACCCCGGGCGTGCCCGGCGTCGTGGGCGGCAGGCCCGGGTTCGCCAGGGCCGGGCTGGTCAAGCCCGGGCTGGTCAGGCCCGGACTGGTCAGCCCCGGGCTCGTCAAGCCTGGGCTGGTCAGCCCCGGGCTCGTCAAGCCTGGGCTGGTCAGCCCTGGGCTGGTGAGGCCCGGACTGGTCAGACCCGGTGTGCTGGCACCGGCTCCGCTGAGCGCGGGCACCGGCGGCAGGTTGATCCCGAATTGCGACAGGCCCTGCGACAGCGCGCCCATCAGCTCTCCGGGCAGGTCGGACATCACCGCGGCCTGCTTGAACTCGTGGTGCTCGGCCGGCTTGCTGCCGGCGGTCGATTCGTAGACCAGGAAGTATGCGCAAGGACTCGCCACTGCCACAGCGGCGACCGCGCTCATGGCTGTCGAAACCTTGCGTCGGCGTCGATTCGGCACGGAAGTCTCCTCGTATCTGGACAACTATTTGAACTGCTTTTTGTATCGGCGTGCCCTGCCGGTCCTAGCTGGCGTGATGCACACAGAGTCGATGGTACGAGTGAGATTGTTGTGACTAGAGTGCTGATATTGAATCGTGAGGTAATTGAGAGTCCGACTGTGACCCCGGATTCCGACCATGCCAAAGCAGTCGTTACCTCGACCAACCCCGGCGCCGTGGCCTCGCCAAATGGGTTAGGCCCGCGCGGTCGGATACCCTAAGCAACCGATGACAGCTCGTTTCGACCTCCTCGTCGTCGGCTCCGGATTCTTCGGCCTGACCATTGCCGAGCGCGCGGCTACCCAACTCGGGAAGCGCGTGCTCGTCCTCGACCGGCGCCCGCATCTGGGCGGCAATGCGTACTCCGAGGCCGAGCCCCAGACCGGCATCGAGGTGCACAAGTACGGCGCACACCTGTTCCACACCTCTAATAAGAGGGTCTGGGATTACGTGCGCCAGTTCACCGACTTCACCGACTACCGCCACCGCGTCTTCGCGATGCACAACGGGCAGGCCTACCAGTTCCCCATGGGGCTGGGACTGGTGTCGCAGTTCTTCGGCCGGTACTTCACCCCGGACGAGGCGCGGCAGTTGATCGCCGAGCAGGCCGCCGAGATCAACACGGCGGACGCGCAAAACCTGGAGGAGAAGGCGATCTCGCTGATCGGCCGGCCCCTGTACGAGGCGTTCGTCAAGGGCTACACGGCCAAGCAGTGGCAGACCGACCCGGCCTCGCTGCCCGCCGCCGTCATCAATCGGCTGCCGGTGCGCTACACGTTCGACAACCGATACTTCAGCGACACCTACGAGGGCCTGCCGGTGGACGGCTACACGGCGTGGCTGCAGCGGATGGCCGACGACGACCGCATCGAGGTCAGGCTGAACACCGACTGGTTCGACGTGCGCGACCAACTGCGCGCGGAGTCACCGGACGCCCCCGTCGTGTACACGGGGCCGCTGGACCGCTACTTCGACTACGCCGAGGGCCGCCTGGGCTGGCGAACGCTGGACTTCGAGGTGGAAGTGCTGCCGATCGGGGATTTCCAGGGGACGCCGGTGATGAACTACAACGACCTCGACGTGCCCTACACCCGGATCCACGAGTTCCGTCACTTCCACCTCGAGCGTGACTACCCGACCGACAAGACGGTGATCATGCGCGAGTACTCCCGCTTCGCCGAAGACGATGACGAGCCCTACTACCCGATCAACACCGAGGCCGACCGCGCCCTGTTGGGCGCCTATCGTGAACGGGCGAGGGCCGAGACGGCGTCGTCGAAGGTCCTGTTCGGCGGCCGGCTGGGCACCTACCAATACCTGGACATGCACATGGCCATCGCCAGCGCGCTGAGCATGTACGACAACATCCTTGCGCCGCACCTGCGCGACGGCGTGCCCCTAGTCGAAGAGGAGGGTGCGCGGGCATGAGCGCCGTTAGCCTGCTGTCCCGAATCATCCTGCCCCGTCCGGGCGAACCCCTCGACGTGCGCAAGCTCTACCTCGAGGAGTCGACCACCAACGCGCGCCGCGCGCACGCGACGACGCGCACCTCGCTGCAGATCGGCGCCGAGTCGGAGGTGTCGTTCGCGACGTACTTCAACGCGTTCCCGGCCAGCTACTGGCGCCGTTGGTCGATATGTAAATCGGTGGTGTTGCGGGTCGAGCTGATCGGCGCGGGCCGCGTCGACGTCTACCGCAGCAAGGCCACCGGGGTGCGGATCTCGGTGGAGGGCCGCCAGTTCGTCGGCACCGACGACCAGCCGGCCGTCGTCGAGATCGAGGTGCCCCTCAAGGCGTTCGAGGACGGCGGCTGGATCTGGTTCGACGTCACCACCGACAGCAATGTCACCCTGCTCAGCGGCGGCTGGTATGCGACCGAGCCGGCACCGGGCACCGCCAACATCGCCGTCGGCATCCCGACGTTCAACCGCCCCGCGGACTGCGCCACCGCGTTGGCCGACCTCACCGCAGATCCGTTGGTGGACGAGGTGATTGGGGCGGTGATCGTCCCCGACCAGGGCGTCCGTAAGGTGCGCGACCACCCGAACTTCCCCGCGGCGGCGGCGCGGCTGGGCAACCGGCTGTCCATTCACGACCAGCCCAACCTCGGCGGCTCCGGCGGTTACAGCCGGGTGATGTACGAGGCGCTGAAAAACACGGACTGCCAACAGATCCTGTTCATGGACGACGACATCCGCATCGAGCCGGACACCATCCTGCGGGTGCTGGCGCTGCACCGCTTCGCCAAGGCGCCGATGCTGATCGGCGGTCAGATGCTCAACCTGCAGGAGCCGTCGCACCTGCACATCATGGGCGAGGTCGTCAACCAGTCGAACTTTATGTGGACGGCCGCGCCGCACGCCGAGTACGACCACGACTTCGCGCAATTCCCGTTGAACGACAACAACGATCGAAGCGCGCTGCTGCACCGGCGCATCGACGTCGACTTCAACGGCTGGTGGACGTGCATGATCCCGCGGCAGGTCGCCGAGGAGATCGGCCAGCCGGTGCCGTTGTTCATCAAATGGGACGACGCCGAATACGGCCTGCGCGCCGGCGAGCACGGCTATCCCACGGTCACCCTGCCCGGAGCCGCGATCTGGCACATGGCGTGGAGCGACAAGGACGACGCCATCGACTGGCAGGCCTATTTCCACTTGCGCAACCGACTGGTGGTCGCGGCGCTGCACTGGGACGGCGATATCACGGGGCTGGTCCGCAGCCACCTCAAGGCGACGCTGAAACACCTTGCCTGCCTTGAATACTCGACGGTCGCGATCCAGAACAGGGCGATCGACGACTTTCTGGCCGGTCCCGAGCACATCTTCTCGATCCTGGAATCGGCGCTGCCGGAAGTGCACCGCATCCGCAAGGAGTACCCGGACGCCGTCGTGCTGCCGGCCGCGAGCGAGCTGCCGCCGCCGCAGAACAAGACCAAGGCGATGAAGCCGCCGGTGAACCCCGTTTCCATCAGCTACCGGCTGGCGCGCGGGATATTGCACAACATGACCGCGGCCGACCCCGAAGCCCACACGCGTCCGGAGTACAACGTGCCGACCCAGGACGCGCGCTGGTTCCGGCTCTGCACGGTCGACGGCGTGACGGTCACGACCGCCGACGGGTGCGGCGTGGTCTACCGCCAGCGCGACCGGCGAAAGATGATGTCGCTGTTGCTGAAATCGCTACGCCGCCAGCGTAAGTTGCTGGGCCGGTTCGACGAGATGCGCCGGGTCTACCGGGAGGCGCTGCCCGTGCTGTCCAGCAAGCAGAAGTGGGAGACGGCGTTGTTGCCGGCCGGCGAGTCAAAACATGGTTGAATCGGCCGCCCCGCGCGGTGAGGTGGCCGCGCTGGTGGCCGTCCAGTCGGCGCTGGCCGATAGGCCCGGACTGCTGGGCGCGGCGCGAGGGCTGTCCCATTTCGGCGAGCACAGCATCGGCTGGCTGGTGGTGGCGCTGCTCGGTGCGGTGCTGATGCCGAGCCGTCGCCGCGAGTGGCTGGTGGCCGGGGCCGGCGCGTTCGTCGCGCACGCCGCCGCCGTGCTGGTCAAGCGCCTGGTGCGGCGCAAGCGGCCCCATCACCCGTCGGTCGCGGTGAACGTCGGCACGCCGAGCCAACTGAGCTTCCCCTCCGCGCACGCCACCTCCACCACCGCGGCGGCCATCCTGATGAGTCGCGCAACCGGGCTCCCCTTACCCGTGTTGCTCGTCCCTCCGATGGCGCTGTCGCGGATACTGCTGGGCGTGCACTATCCCAGCGACGTAGCCTTCGGCATCGCCCTCGGTGCCGCCGTCGCGGGAGTCGCCGACCGCAGCGACGAGTGGTGCCGAAAGAGGTGCGCCGAATGAGCGAAGACGTGGTGGTCGGGCCTCCGGCGAACCTGATCGTCGGAGTGGTCAAGGCGATCCGCCCGCGCCAATGGGTGAAGAACGTGCTCGTTCTGGCCGCGCCGCTGAGCGCGGCGGGACGCGGCCACCGATATGACTACGGCCAGCTCGGAATTCAGGTGGCGGTGGCCTTCGCGGTGTTCAGCCTGGCGGCCTCCGCGGTGTACCTGATCAACGACGTCCGCGACGTCGAGGCCGACCGCGAACACCCCACCAAACGGTTCCGCCCGATCGCCGCCGGCGTGGTGCCGGAATGGCTGGCCTATGCCCTGGCGGTGGTGCTCGGGGTGGCGTCGCTCGGCCTGGCGTGGTGGCTGACGCCGAACCTGGCGGTCGTGATGGCGGTCTACATCGCCATGCAGCTGGGCTACTGCTTCGGCCTCAAGCACCAGGCGGTGATGGACATCTGCATCGTGTCGTCGGCGTACCTGCTGCGGGCCATCGCCGGGGGTGCGGCCACCGACACCCGGCTGTCGCAGTGGTTTTTGCTCATGGCGGCATTCGCGTCGTTGTTCATGGTGGCCGGCAAGCGCTACGCCGAACTGCAACTGGCCGAACGCACCGGCGCGGCGATCCGCAAGGCGCTGGAGAGCTACACCAGCACCTACCTGCGCTTCGTCTGGACGATGTCGGCCACCGCGGTGGTGCTGTGCTACGGGCTGTGGGCGTTCGAGCGCGAACACGGCGAGGCGGGCTGGTTCGTGGTGTCCATGGTCCCGTTCACCATCGCGATCCTGCGCTACGCGGTCGACGTCGACGGCGGGCTGGCCGGGGAGCCCGAAGACATTGCGTTGCGCGACCGGGTGCTGCAGCTGTTGGCGCTGGCGTGGATCGCAACAGTTGGGGCCGCCGTTGCCTTCGGCTAGCCCCCGTCTGGAAGGCCTGAAGGCGCTGGGGGTGGGGGTGCTGCGCCGGCCGGTGATCAGGCGGCCCGGCCGGCCGCTATTTCCCTATGTCACCGCGGTGCGGGTCAGCCTGTGGATCAGCGTGGCGGTGGTCGCCGTCCTGTTCGGGTGGGGCGCGTGGCAGCGGCGCTGGATCGCCGACGACGGGCTCATCGTGCTGCGCACGGTGCGCAATTTGCTGGCCGGCAACGGCCCGGTCTTCAACCAGGGCGAACGAGTCGAGGCGAACACCTCCACGGCGTGGACCTATCTGATGTATCTGGGTAGCTGGGTCGGCGGCCCGATGCGCATGGAGTACGTGGCTTTGGCGCTGGCCCTGACGCTTTCGGTGCTGGGCGTCGCATTTTTGATGCTGGGCGCCGGCCGGTTGTACGCGCCCAGCCTGCGGGGCCGCCGGGCGATCATGCTGCCCGCCGGCGCACTGGTCTACATCGCGTTGCCGCCCGCCCGCGACTTTGCCACATCGGGTCTGGAGAGCGGCCTGGCGCTGGCCTACCTGGGGCTGCTGTGGTGGATGATGGTGTGCTGGGCGCAGCCGGTGCGCGGGCGTCCGGGTGGCCCGGCCTTCGTCGGCGCGCTGGCCTTCGTCGCCGGGTTCAGCGTTCTCGTCCGGCCTGAGCTGGCGCTGATGGGCGGGCTGGCGCTGATCATGATGCTCATCGCCGCCCGTACCTGGCAGCGCCGGGCGCTGGTCGTGGTGGCCGGCGGATTCCTGCCCGTCGCCTACGAGATCTTCCGGATGGGCTACTACGGCCTGCTGGTGCCCGGCACGGCGTTGGCCAAGGACGCGGCCGGCGACAAGTGGTCGCAGGGAATGATCTACCTCACGAACTTCAATGCGCCCTACGCCGTGTGGGTTCCGGTGCTGCTGCTGGTGCCGCTCGGCGTGCTCGTGGTGGTGGCCCGGCGGCGCCCGTCGTTCCTGCGCCCGGCGCTGTCGCCGGATTACGGGCGCCTGGCGCGGGCGGTGCAGAGCCCGTCGGCGGTCGTCGCATTCGTCCTCGTCAGCGGCCTGCTGCAGGGGCTCTACTGGATCCGGCAGGGCGGCGATTTCATGCACGCGAGGGTGTTGCTGGCGCCGCTATTTTGTTTGCTGGCGCCGGTGGCCGTCGTCCCGGTTGCTCTTCCCGACGGGCAGGACTATTCGCGGGAGACCGGCTACTGGGCGGCGGGTGCCGCCGGGGTGCTGTGGCTGGGCGTCGCGGGCTGGTCGCTGTGGGCAGCAAACTCGCCCGGGATGGGCGACGACGCCACCCACGTCACCTACTCGGGCATCGTCGACGAGCGCCGCTTCTACGCACAGGCCACCGGGCATGCGCACCCGCTGACGGCCGCCGACTACCTGGACTACCCGAGGATGGCCGCCGTCCTGACTGCGCTCGACAACACCCCGGAGGGCGCGTTGTTGCTGCCGTCTGGCAACTACACCCAGTGGGACCTGGTGCCGATGCTGCCGCCCGCGCCCGGCGACGCCAAGGCCCCGCAAAAACCGCAGCACGCCGTGTTTTTCACCAACCTGGGCATGCTGGGGATGAACGTCGGACTTGACGTACGGGTGATCGACCAGATCGGGCTGGCAAACCCGCTCGCCCAGCACACGGAGCGGCTGAAGCACGGCCGAATCGGGCACGACAAGAACCTCTTCCCCGACTGGGTCATCGCCGACGGCCCGTGGGTGAAGTTGTATCCGGGAATTCCAGGCTATTTGGACGTGAACTGGGTCGCGCAGGCCGTCGCGGCGCTGCAATGCCCCGAGACGAAGGCGATGCTGAGCTCGGTGCGAGCCCCAATGACCTTGCATCGCTTCGTTTCCAACGTCGTACACAGCTTCGAGTTCACCAAGTACCGAATCGATCGCGTTCCGCTCTACGAGCTCGCCAGGTGTGGGCTGCCGGTTCCGCAGGCGATCCCGCCACCTCCCCGCGAATGAAGCGGCGCATCCGGATTTTTTTCGGCACATCTTGAAACCGGCGCTGTCGGTGCCTGTGCGGCATATTGCCAGCAACTTCACATCTGTGCTCTCACCAGTGATCGACGGCGGCCAAGCACATGCGGAAACGCGATTCTCGAACGCACCGTTCGACCCGAAATTGGTTGCAAAAATGGGCCGAATGGCTGTTTGCCTGACCCGCTCGATGAGAGGGGATGGCCGATGGTGTGGTTGACTACACGAGCACTGCTGCGCAGATCGTATGCAGTACGACCCAATTCGACGATGCGCCTGTACTAAGGGCGCGCCGAAAGGATGAGGAAGCAAGGATGACGCTTGTCGACAGGTTTCGCGGCGCCGTGGCTCGCATGCCACGACGACTCGTGGTGGGGGCCGTTGGCGCGGCCCTGCTCTCGGGTCTGATTGGCGCCGTGGGGGGCTCGGCGACCGCCGGGGCGTTCTCGCGCCCGGGTCTGCCGGTGGAGTACCTGCAGGTTCCCTCGGCCGCTATGGGCCGCGACATCAAGGTTCAGTTCCAAAGCGGTGGGGCCAACGCGCCGGCGCTCTACCTGCTCGACGGCATGCGCGCGCAGGACGACTACAACGGCTGGGACATCAACACCCCGGCGTTCGAGTGGTACAACCAGTCGGGCATCGCCGTGGTCATGCCGGTCGGCGGGCAGTCCAGCTTCTACTCCGACTGGTATGCGCCCGCCTGCGGTAAGGCCGGCTGCACCACCTACAAGTGGGAGACCTTCCTGACCAGCGAGCTGCCGGCGTACCTGTCGGCCAACAAGCAGGTCCGGTCCACCAACAACGCCGCGGTCGGTCTGTCGATGGCCGGGTCGTCGGCGCTGATCCTGGCCGCCTACCACCCGAACCAGTTCGTCTACGCCGGCTCGCTGTCGGCGCTGCTGGACCCGTCGCAGGGGATGGGCCCGTCGCTGATCGGGTTGGCCATGGGCGACGCGGGTGGCTACAAGACCAAGGACATGTGGGGCCCGAAGGAGGACCCGGCCTGGCAGCGCAACGACCCGTCGCTGCAGGTCGGCAAGCTGGTCGCGAACAACACCCGCATCTGGGTGTACTGCGGTAACGGCAAGCCGTCGGACCTGGGTGGCGACAACCTGCCCGCCAAGTTCCTCGAGGGCTTCGTGCGCAGCAGCAACCTGAAGTTCCAGGACGCATACAACCAGGCCGGCGGCCACAACGCGGTGTGGAACTTCGACGCCAACGGCACCCACGACTGGCCCTACTGGGGCGCGCAGCTGCAGGCGATGAAGGGTGACCTGCAGTCGACGCTGGGCGCCACCCCGGGCGCAGGTCCGGCCACGGCCGCGGCCGCGGGCAACCAGGGCACAGGCTCCGGCACCGGCACCTAAGAACGAGCAACGCGACTGGCGGCGGCGACCCATTCGGGTCGCCGCCGTTGGTTTGTCCGCGCCGAGTGTGGCCTATATCACTACCCTGCTAGCCGCCCCCGATGCCGCGCTGGCTAATGTGCAGACACAGCGACTAGACGATGGAGGGTGGACATGAGGGTCGTACGGGGTCTGTCAGCGCTTCTGCGGATGTTTGGCGTCACCGCGCTGTCCGTCGGGCTGGGGGTGACCTTCGCCTTGGTGACGACGGCAACCGCCGGCAAGGCCAGGGCCGCGGGTTACGAAAGCCTAATGGTCCCGTCGGCGGCGATGGGCCGCGACATCCCGGTGGCCTTCCTGGCCGGCGGTCCGCACGCGGTGTATCTGCTGGACCCCTTCGACGCCGCCCCGGACGTCAGCAACTGGGTCACCGCCGGAAACGCGATGAACACGCTGGCCGGCAAGGGCATCTCGGTGGTGGCTCCCGCCGGCGGCGCCTACAGCATGTACACCAACTGGGAGAACGACGGCAGCAAGCAGTGGGACACGTTCCTGTCCAGTGAGCTGCCGAACTGGCTGGCCGCGAACAAGGGCCTGGCACCCGGCGGCCACGCCGCCGTCGGCGCATCCCAGGGCGGCTACGCCGCGATGGCGCTGGCTTGCTTCCACCCCGACCGCTTCGGCTTCGCCGGTTCGCTGTCCGGTTTCCTGTACCCGTCGAACACCACGACGAACGGTTCGATCCTGGCCGGCCTGCAGCAGTTCGGCGGCGTCGACGGCAACGGCATGTGGGGCGCGCCGCAGCTGGGCCGGTGGAAGTGGCACGACCCGTGGGTGCACGCGTCGCTGTTGGCGCAGAACAACACCCGCGTCTGGGTGTGGAGCCCGACCACTGACGCGGCCAGCGACCCCGCCGCCATGATCGGCCAGGCCGGCGAGGCGATGGGCAACAGCCGGATGTTCTACCAGCAGTACCGCAGCGTCGGCGGGCACAACGGCCACTTCGACTTCCCCGGCGGCGGTGACAACGGCTGGGGCTCGTGGTCGGGCCAGCTGGGCGCCATGTCGGGCGACATCGTGGGCGCGATCCGCTAGGACGGCGAGGCCCAGGGTGCCGCGCGAAACGCCGGTACCGTGTAGGAAAGTGCAGCAGGGGGCGGGACGTCCGCTTGCCTGAAACCGAGCTGCGATCGACCGACTCTGCTGGCAGGAGACCATGACGACGAGCGCGCGGCGCAAACGCCACCGGATCCTCGCCTGGATTGCCGCCCTTGCCGTGGCGGGCGTCGTGTTGCTGGTGGTGGTGGCCGTCGTCACGCTGCTGCGCAACCGCGAATCGCCGCCCAGCGCCGTGCCCCCCGGCATCCTGCCGCCGCCCGCCACGTCGACCCATCCGCACAAGCCGCGGCCGGCGTCGCAGGACGCCTCGTGCCCCGACGTGCAGCTGATCAACGTGCCGGGGACGTGGGAGTCCGCTCCGCAGGACGACCCCCTCAACCCGGGGCAGTTCCCGAATGCGTTGCTGCACAAGGTGACAAACGAGATCTCCCAGCAGTTCCCGTCGTCGCGGGTGCAGACGTACACCACCCCCTACACGGCGCAGTTCCACAACCCGTTGAGCGGCGACACGCAGATGTCCTACAACGAAAGCCGGGCAGAGGGCACCCGCGCGACCGTCCAGGCGATGACCGACATGAACAACAAGTGCCCGCTGACCAGTTACGTGCTGATGGGCTTCTCCCAGGGCGCGGTGATCATCGGCGACATCGCCAGCGACATCGGCAACGGCCGCGGACCCGTCGACGACGACCTGGTGCTCGGTGTGACGTTGATCGCCGACGGCCGTCGCCAGGACGGGGTGGGCAATGACATCGGGCCCAACCCGCCGGGCGAGGGCGCGGAGATCACGCTGCACGAGGTGCCGGTGCTGTCCGGGCTCGGCCTGACCATGACGGGGGCGCGGCCGGGCGGCTTCGGCGCGCTGAACGGCAAGACCAACGAGATCTGCGCGCCGGGTGACCTCATCTGCGCGGCGCCGAACGAAGCGTTCAGCGTCGCCAAGCTGCCGGACACGTTGAACACCCTGGCCGGTGGCGCCGGGCAGCCGGTCCACGCGCTGTACGCCACGACGCAGTTCTGGAACCTCGACGGGGCGCCGGCGACCGATTGGACGCTGAATTGGGCCCGCGGGCTGATCGAAAACGCGCCGCACCCCAAACATGGGTGACTCCGCCGGATGAGGATGGGTCGGGTCGGCCCGAGGAACAGGGCACTAGACACAGCCACGACGTAGGCGAATCCGTGACGGGATCGGCGGTACCTTGTGATTTGGTCTGCCGCGGGGCGGCCCTTAACATTAAGAGAAAATTAAGAGCAATCAGCACTTGGTTGCGGTCCCGATCGGGGCCGAAGCTGGCGGGGACTGGCACGGACCGGCGCTCCCAGCCGGGTGTCGTGCACAGCCGGCTCGTGTATAGAGGACCAGTCGGCGAAGCCGGCAAGGCATTGAGTCGGCCAAGCCGACCGAGATGGTTGTGACAGGAGAAGACGGCATGGCGTACCACAACCCGTTCATCGTGAATGGAAAGATCAGGTTCCCGGACAACACGAACCTGGTTCGTCACGTTGAGAAGTGGGCGAAGGTTCGCGGCGACAAGCTCGCCTATCGGTTCATCGACTACTCCACCGAGCGCGACGGCGAGTACCGCGACATCTCGTGGTCGGAGTTCAGCGCCCGCAACCGGGCCGTCGGCGCTCGCCTGCAACAGGTCACCCAGCCCGGCGACCGCATCGCCATCCTGTGCCCGCAGAACCTCAACTACCTGGTCGCGTTCTTCGGCGCGCTGTATTCCTGCAGGATCGCCGTGCCGCTGTTCGACCCGAGCGAACCGGGCCACGTCGGCCGTCTGCACGCCGTGCTCGACGACTGCACCCCGTCGACCATCCTGACCACCACCGAGGCCGCCGAGGGAGTCCGCAAGTTCATCCGCGCCCGCTCGGCCAAGGAGCGCCCGCGCGTCATCGCCGTCGACGCCGTGCCGAACGAGGTCGCCGCCACCTGGGAAGAGCCGGTGGCCGACGAGAACACCATCGCCTACCTGCAGTACACCTCCGGCTCCACGCGCACCCCGACCGGCGTGCAGATCACCCACCTGAACCTGCCGACCAACGTCCTGCAGGTGCTCAACGGCCTCGAGGGCAAAGAGGGCGACCGCGGGTTGTCCTGGCTGCCCTTCTTCCACGACATGGGCCTGATCACCGCGCTGCTGTCACCGGTGCTCGGCCAGAGTTTCACCTTCATGACCCCGGCCGCGTTCGTGCGACGGCCGGGCCGGTGGATCCGGGAGATGGCGCGCAAGCCCGACGACGCCCCGGAGTGCGAGGTCTTCACCGTCGCGCCGAACTTCGCCTTTGAGCACGCCGCGGTGCGCGGCGCGCCCAAGGAAGGTGAGCCGCCCCTGGACCTCAGCAACGTGAAGGGCATCCTCAACGGCAGCGAGCCGGTGTCCCCGGCGTCGATGCGCAAGTTCTACGAGGCGTTCGCGCCGTACGGCCTGCGGGAGACGGCGATCAAGCCGTCCTATGGCCTGGCCGAGGCGACATTGTTCGTCTCCACGACGCCGATGGACCAGGCGCCCCGGGTCATCCACGTCGACCGCGACGAGATGAACAACCAACGCTTCGTCGAGGTCCCCGCCGACGCGCCGAACGCGGTCCCCCAGGTGTCCGCCGGCATCATCGGTGTCGACGAGTGGGCCGTCATCGTCGATCCGGACACGGCCAGCGAGCTGCCGGACGGGCACGTCGGCGAGATCTGGCTGCACGGCAACAACCTCGGCACCGGGTACTGGGGCAAGGAAGAGGAAACCCAGCACACCTTCCGCAACATCCTGAAGTCCCGCATCACCGAGTCGCACGCCGAGGGCGCCGCGGACGACGGGCTGTGGGTGCGCACCGGTGACTACGGCACCTACCACGACGGCCACCTCTATATCGTCGGCCGCATCAAGGACCTGGTCATCATCGACGGGCGCAACCACTACCCGCAGGACCTCGAGTACTCGGCGCAGGAAGCCAGCCGCGCGCTGCGCACCGGCTACGTGGCCGCCTTCTCGGTCCCGGCCAACCAGCTGCCGCAGGTCGTGTTCGACAACCCGCACGCCGGCATCAAGCACGACCCCGAGGACACCTCCGAGCAGCTCGTGATCGTCGCCGAGCGCGCCGCCGGCACGCACAAGCTCGACTACCAGCCCATCGCCGACGACATCCGCGCGGCCATCGCCGTGCGGCACGGCGTTACCGTGCGCGACCTGCTGCTGGTGCAGGCGGGAACCATTCCGCGCACCTCGAGCGGCAAGATCGGGCGCCGCGCTTGCCGCGCCGCCTACCTCGACGGAAGCCTGCGCAGCGGCATCGGTTCCCCGACCGCCTTCGCGGGCGCGAACGACTGAACCAGGAATCATGACTGACATAGACGAATCCCAGGAGAACCTGCCCGCCAAAAAGGCCGAGTTGACCGTCCCCGAGATGCGCCAATGGCTGCGCAACTACGTCGCCAAGGCCACCGGGCAGTCGCCCGATTCGATCGACGAGTCGGTGCCGATGGTCGAGCTGGGCCTGTCGTCACGCGACGCGGTGGCGATGGCCGCCGACATCGAAGACATGACCGGTGTCACGCTGTCGGTCGCGGTGGCGTTCCAGCATCCGACCATCGAGTCGCTGGCGACCCGGATCATCGAGGGCGAGCCCGAACCGGACCTGTCGGACGACGACGTCGTCGACTGGTCGCGCAAAGGCCCCGCTGAGCGCGTCGACATCGCCGTCGTGGGCCTGGCGACCCGCCTGCCCGGCGACATGAACAGCCCCGAGGAAACCTGGCAGGCGCTGATCGAGGGCCGCGACGCCATCACCGATTTGCCCGAGGGCCGCTGGGAGGAATTCCTCGACGAGCCGCGGCTGGCCGAGCGGATCGCCAAGGCCCGCACCAAGGGTGGCTACCTGAAGGACATCAAGGGCTTCGACTCCGAGTTCTTCGCCATCGCCAAGACCGAGGCCGACAACATCGACCCGCAGCAGCGGATGGCGCTCGAGCTGACCTGGGAGGCGCTCGAGCACGCGCGCATCCCGGCGTCGAGTCTGCGCGGCGAGGCGGTCGGCGTCTTCGTCGGCGTTTCTAACCATGACTACGGCTTCTTGGCCATCTCCGACCCGACCGCCGCGCACCCGTATGCGATCACCGGTAACTCGCCGTCGATCATCGCGAACCGGGTGTCCTACTTCTACGACTTCCGCGGGCCTTCCGTCGCCGTCGACACCGCGTGCTCGAGCTCGCTGGTGGCGATCCACCAGGCGGTGCAGGCGCTGCGCAACGGCGAGGCCGACGTCGCGGTGGCCGGCGGCGTCAACGCGCTGATCACGCCCGCGGTGACGCTCGGTTTCGACGAGATCGGCGCGGTGCTGGCCCCCGACGGCCGGATCAAGTCGTTCTCGTCGGACGCCGACGGCTACACCCGCTCGGAGGGCGCCGGCATGCTGGTGCTCAAGCGGGTCGACGACGCCCGCCGCGACGGCGACCAGATCCTGGCCGTGATCGCCGGCACCGCGGTCAACCACGACGGCCGGTCCAACGGCCTGATCGCGCCCAACCAAGACGCGCAGGCGGACGTGCTGCGGCGGGCCTACAAGGACGCCGGCATCGATCCACGCAACGTCGACTACATCGAGGCGCACGGCACCGGCACCGTCCTCGGTGACCCGATCGAGGCCGAGGCGCTGGGCCGCGTCGTGGGCAGGGGCCGCCCGGCCGACCGTCCGGCGCTGCTGGGCGCGGTGAAAACCAATGTGGGACACATGGAGTCGGCCGCCGGCGCGGCCAGCATGGCCAAGGTGGTGCTGGCACTGCAGCACGACAAGCTGCCGCCCTCGCTCAACTTCGCCGGGCCCAGCCCTTACATCGACTTCGACGCGATGCGCCTGAAAGTGATTGACAAGGCGACCGATTGGCCGCGCTACGGTGGCTACGCGCTGGCTGGGGTGTCCAGCTTCGGCTTCGGTGGGGCCAACGCGCACGTGGTGGTGCGCGAGGTCCTGCCCCGCGACGTGATCGAGAAGGAGCCGGAGCCGCAGCCCGAGGCCGTCGCCGAGGGGGCCTCGGAAACCGCTCAGGCGCCCACGTTCGAGGCGCACTCGCTGCGGTTCGACGACTTCGGCAACATCATCCCCGACGCGCCCGCGGCCGAGGAGGAAGAGCCCGACCTGCCGGAGGTCACCGAGGAGGCGCTGGAGCTCAAAGCCGCCGCATTGGAAGAGCTTGCGGCGCAAGAGCTTCCGCCACCGCTCATCCCGCTGGTCGTGTCGGGGTTCCTGACCTCCCGCAAGAAGGCCGCTGCTGCCGAGCTCGCGGACTGGATGGAAAGCCCCGAGGGCCAGGCGTCGTCGCTGGAATCGATCGGCCGGTCGCTCTCGCGTCGCAACCACGGCCGCTCCCGCGCGGTGGTGCTGGCCCACGACCACGAAGAGGCCATCAAGGGCCTGCGCGCGATCGCCGAGGGCAAGCAGCGGCCGAACGTGTTCAGCGTCGACGGCCCGGTGAGCAACGGACCGGTGTGGGTGTTGGCCGGTTTCGGCGCGCAGCACCGCAAGATGGGCAAGAGCCTCTACCTGCGCAACGAGGTCTTCGCCAAGTGGATCGAGAAGGTCGACGCGCTGGTCCAGGACGAGCTGGGCTACTCGGTGCTCGAGCTGATCCTGGACGACTCGCAGGACTACGGCATCGAGACCACCCAGGTCACCATCTTCGCGATCCAGATCGCGCTGGGCGAGCTGCTCAAGCATCACGGCGCCAAGCCCGCCGCCGTTGTCGGCCAGTCGCTGGGCGAGGCGGCGTCGGCGTACTTCGCCGGCGGCCTGTCGCTGCGCGACGCCACCCGGGCCATCTGCTCGCGCTCGCACCTGATGGGCGAGGGCGAGGCGATGCTGTTCGGTGAGTACATCCGGCTGATGGCGCTGGTGGAATACTCCGCCGACGAGATCAAGACGGTGTTCTCCGACTACCCCGACCTGGAGGTGTGCGTCTACGCCGCACCCACCCAGACCGTCATCGGCGGGCCGCCCGACCAGGTGGACGCGATCATCGCCCGCGCGGAGGCCGAGGGCAAGTTCGCCCGCAAGTTCCAGACCAAGGGCGCCAGCCACACCCAGCAGATGGATCCCCTGCTCGGGGAGCTGGCCGCCGAGCTGCAGGGCATCAAGCCGATGAGCCCGACGTGCGGCATCTACTCGACGGTGCACGAGGGCAGCTACATCAAGCCGGGCAGCGAGCCGATCCACGACGTGGACTACTGGAAGAAGGGGCTGCGTCATTCCGTCTACTTCACCCACGGAATCCGCAACGCCGTCGACAGCGGGCACACCACCTTCGTCGAGCTGGCGCCCAACCCCGTCGCGCTGATGCAGGTCGGCCTGACCACGGCGGACGCCGGGCTGCACGACGCCCAGCTGATCCCGACGCTGGCCCGCAAGCAGGACGAGGTCGAGTCGATCATCTCGACGCTGGCCCAGCTCTACGTCTACGGCCACGACCTGGACCCCCGCACGCTGTTCACCCGGGCCGCGGGGCCGCAGGATTACGCGAACATCCCGCCGACCCGGTTCAAGCGCAAGGAGCACTGGCTCGACGTGCAGGTCGCCTCGGGCAGCGGCGCGATCATCATGCCGGGCAACCACGTCGCGCTGCCGGACGGCCGCCACGTGTGGGAGTACGCGCCCAAGGGCCTGACGGATCTCGCGTCGTTGGTGAAAGCCGCTGCGGCCGAAGTGCTTCCGGACGCCAAGTTGACCGCCGCCGAGGAGCGGGCCAGGCCGGGGGAGGGCTCCCGGCTGGTGACCACCCTGACGCGGCACCCCGGCGGCGCGTCGGTTCAGGTGCACGCCCGCATCGACGAGTCGTTCACCCTGGTGTACGACGCGCTGGTGACGCGGGGCGGTGCCGAGTCCGTGCTGCCGGTAGCGGTAGGCGCCGGTACGGCGATCGAGGCCACGGGGGCAGCCACGCCGGAGGCTCCCTCCGAAGGTCCGGAGGAGGAAGCGCTCAGCGACAGCCTCACCAACCGGTACATGCCGGCCGGCTTCACCAAATGGTCA
Organism: Mycobacterium sp. E796; assembly: GCF_001672815.1. GTDB lineage: Bacteria > Actinomycetota > Actinomycetes > Mycobacteriales > Mycobacteriaceae > Mycobacterium. Next base: position 17,224 of record NZ_LZKK01000260.1, read on the forward strand.
CCGGACTCGGGCGAGACCATCGCCGATCGGCTCGGCGCCATCGTCGGCGCAGCCATGGGTTACGAGCCCGAGGACCTGCCGTGGGAGGTGCCGCTGATCGAGCTGGGCCTGGACTCGCTGATGGCGGTGCGAATCAAGAACCGCGTCGAGTACGACTTCGACCTGCCGCCGATCCAGTTGACCGCGGTGCGCGACGCCAACCTCTACGCCGTCGAGAAGCTGATCGAGTACGCCGTCGAGCACCGCGACGAGGTGCAGCAGCTGGCCGAGCACCAGAAGACGCAGACGGCCGAGGAGATCGCCAGGGAGCAGGCCGAATTGCTCAGCGGCGCGACGCCCGCGTCGGTGGTGGCGCCGGCCCCGGACCCGCAGGCCGAGCCGCAGACGCAAGCGCCCCCGGCCTCGGACCTTCCGATCCCACCGCCGCCGACCAACCCGTCTGGACCGGCCGGGCCGGCCGGGAATGGGACAACCAACGGCGGCCAGCCGAACCTGGCCGGCGCGGCCGAGGCGCTCAACCAGCAGGCGGTCGCGCAGGCGCTCAACTCCGATGTGCCGCCGCGCGACGCGGCCGAGCGGGTCGCGTTCGCCACGTGGGCGATCGTGACCGGCAAGTCCCCGGGCGGCATCTTCAACCCGCTGCCCAAGCTGGACGCCGACGCCGCCGCCAAGATGGCGCAACGGCTTTCGGAGCGCGCCGAGGGGCCGATCACCGCCGAGGACGTGCTGGCGTCGGAGAACATCGAGGCGCTGGCCGAGAAGGTGCGCGAGCACCTGGAGGCGGGCGTGGTCGACGGTTTCGTGCGCACCCTGCGGGCGCGCCCGGAGGGCAGCACGCGGACACCGGTGTTCGTGTTCCACCCGGCCGGCGGCTCGACGGTGGTCTACGAGCCGCTGCTCAACCGGTTGCCGGCGGACACGCCGATGTACGGGCTTGAGCGGGTCGAGGGCACGATCGAAGAGCGTGCGGCGCAATACGTTCCGAAGCTGATCGAGATGCAGGGCGACGGACCCTACATCCTGGCCGGTTGGTCTCTGGGCGGCGTGCTGGCCTACGCGTGCGCGATCGGGCTGAAGCGACTGGGCAAGGACGTCGAGTGGGTCGGCCTGATCGACGCGGTGCGTGCGGGCGAGGAGGTTCCGCAGACCAAGGAGGAGATCCGCAAGCGCTGGGACCGCTACGCCCGGTTCGCCGAGAAGACGTTCAACGTCACCATTCCGGAGATCCCCTACGAGCATCTCGAGCAGCTCGACGACGAGGGCCAGATCAAGTTCGTGCTGGAGGCAGTCAGCCAGAGCGGGGTGCAGATCCCGGCCGGGATCATCGAGCACCAGCGCACGTCGTACCTGGACAACCGGGCAATCGACACCGCCCAGATCCAGCCGTACGACGGGCACGTCACGCTCTACATGGCCGATCGCTACCATGACGACGCGATCATGTTCGAGCCGCGCTACGCCACCCGCAAGCCGGACGGCGGTTGGGGGGAGTACGTGTCCGACCTCGAGATCGTGCCGATCGGTGGCGAGCACATCCAGGCCATCGACGAGCCGATCATCGCGAAGGTCGGTGCGCACATGACCCAGGCGCTGAACAAGATCGACGCCGAACGGCAGCAGGACAAGTCCGAACAGGTTAGGTAGGCAAGTAGTGACGGAGACCGTGCCAGCTCCAGCGCCCGTTCAGCACACCACTGCGGAGAAGTTGGCCGAGCTGCACGCTCGCCTCGAACTCGCCAAGGAACCCGGCGGCGAGAAGGCCGCCGCCAAGCGCGACAAGAAGGGCATCCCGAGCGCCCGCGCGCGGGTACACGCGCTGGTCGATCCCGGCACCTTCTTCGAAGTCGGGGCGCTGGCCAAGACGCCTAACGACCCGAACGCGCTCTACGGCGACGGCTGCGTCACCGGCCACGGCATGATCGACGGCCGCCCGGTGGGAGTGTTCTCCCACGACCAGACCGTGTTCCAGGGCACCGTCGGCGAGATGTTCGGCCGCAAGGTGGCCCGGCTGATGGAATGGTGCGCGATGGTCGGGTGCCCGATCATCGGCATCCAGGACTCCGGCGGCGCCCGCATCCAGGACGCGGTCACCTCGCTGGCGTGGTACGCCGAGCTGGGCCGGCGCCACGAGGCGCTGTCCGGCCTAGTGCCGCAGATCTCCCTCATCTTCGGCAAATGCGCTGGGGGAGCGGTGTATTCGCCGATCCAGGATGACCTGCTCGTCTCGGTGCGCGATCAGGGCTACTTCTTCGTGACGGGGCCGGACGTGATCCGGGAGGTCACCGGCGAGGACGTCACCCTCGACGAGCTCGGCGGCTCCGACGCGCAGGCCCGCTACGGCAACATCCACCAGGTCGTCGACTCCGAGGCCGAGGCGTTCCAGTACGTGCGCGACTTCCTGTCGTTCCTGCCGTCCAACTGCTTCGACAAGCCGCCGATCGTCAACCCCGGGCTGGAGCCGGAGATCACGCCGACCGATCTGGAGCTCGACTCGATCGTGCCGGACTCCGACAACATGGCCTACGACATGCACGAGATCCTGCTGCGGATCTTCGACGACGGCGACTTCCTCGAGGTTGCCGCGCAGCACGGGCCGGCCATCATCACCGGCTACGCCCGGGTCGACGGGCGCCCGGTCGGCGTGGTCGCCAACCAACCGATGCACCTGTCCGGATCCATCGACAACGAGGCCTCCGACAAGGCGGCCCGGTTCATCCGGTTCTGCGACGCGTTCAACATTCCGCTGGTCTTCGTCGTGGACACGCCGGGCTTCCTGCCGGGCGCCGAAGAGGAGAAGCGGGGCATCATCAAGCGCGGCGGCCGGTTCCTGTACTCGGTCGTCGAGGCCGACGTGCCGAAGGTGACGATCACGATCCGCAAGTCCTATGGCGGCGCCTACGCCGTGATGGGTTCCCGGCAGCTGACCGCGGACTTCAACTTCGCCTGGCCGACCGCCCGCATCGCGGTGATCGGCGCCGAGGGCGCCGCCCAGCTGTTGATGAAGCGGTTCCCGGACCCGACGACGCCCGAGGCGCAGCAGATCAAGAAGGACTTCATCGAGGGCTACAACCTCAACATGGCGATCCCGTGGACCGCCGCCGAGCGAGGCTTCATCGACGCGGTCATCGATCCGCACCAGACGCGGCTGCTGCTGCGCAAGTCGATGCACCTGCTGCGCGACAAGCAGTTGTGGTTCCGCGTCGCACGCAAGCACGGCCTGATCCCGGTCTAGGTCTTCGGCGAGCAGACGCAAAATCGCCCATTCGACAACGAAATTGTGCGATTTTGCGTCTGCTCGCGCTATATCCGCAGCGCCCCGTCCACTAACTCCTCGAACCGATCCAGCGCCTCGTCGGGTTCGTCCTCGATGCCGCGCAGCGGGCCCCGGTCGGCGAGGTAGCGCCGCGAGTACAGCCGCGCGACGAGCGCCTTGCGCTCCCCGCCGCGGGTCTCCCGTTCCCACGCGGCCTGCTCGGTGAGCAGCGCGCCCGCGTAGACGTCGCCCATGAATTGGGCCAGCGGGAACAGCCGCGCCTCGGCGACTTGCCGGTCGAGCTTGCTCCACGCCGTGATCGCCGCGTCCAGGTCCTCGATGCGCCCGGCCACCAGGCGGGTGGTCTCGTCGTCGTCGGAAACCGACACCGCGTCGCGCAGCCGCGCCAGCAGCGTCTCGTGCGCGCGGGACTGCTCGATGCCGCGCCGCACATCGAGGCACAGGATGTTGTCGGGACCCTCCCAGATCGTGTTCACCTGCGCGTCGCGCAGCAGCCGGGCCACCGGCCAGGTCTCGATATAGCCGTTGCCGCCGTGGATTTCGATCGCGTCCGATGCCGCGGTGATGCCCAGCCGGCACACCTTGAGTTTGGTGACGGGCACCGCGATGCGCTGGCGCATGCCGCGGGGCTGCCGATGGTTGGTGGCGCCGGTGCCGTCGAAGACGAGCGCGAGTGCGGCCTCGACGTCCACGATCATCTCGGCGAGCTTGCGCCGCATCAACGGTTTGTCGATGAGCGCCCCGCCGAACGCGTGCCGCTGCCGGGCATAACACAGCGATTCCACCAGGGCGCGACGGGCATTGGCGAGACCGAACAGGGCGATGCCGAGGCGCGCGGCGTTGGTCAGCTCCATCATGCGGCCGAGCCCCTTGCCGTCGGATGGCCCCGCGTCCGAGCTGGGTTCGTCGGACAGCAGGAACGCCTCCGCGTCGACGAACTCGACCTCGCCCGAGGCCACCGACCGGGTGCCGAGCTTGTCCTTGAGCCGGCGCACCCGGACCCCGTTGCGCGAACCGTCGCGGCGGTTGCGCAACACGAGGAAATTCGCGACGCCGCGCGAATTGTCCGGGGCGCCTTCCGGTTTGGCCAGCACCACGAACGCCTCGCCCGCGCAATTGGACGCGAACCACTTGAACCCGTTGAGAATCCAGGCTCCCCCGTTTTCGCCGCTGCCGCGTCGAGCCGTCGTCTCCAGCGCGCCCAGGTCAGACCCGCCGGTGCGTTCGGTCAGCAACTGCGCCGTCTCCCCCGCCCACTCACCGGAGGCGAACTTGGCCAGCACGTGCTCGCGCACGTCGGCCGGCGCGTACGCGGCCACCAGGGATTGGACCATGCCGCCCCCGGTGCCCAGGGCGCAGCCCATCCCGATGTCGGCCTGGTTCAACAGGTAGTTGGACGCGAACAGGGCCAGGCCCGAGCTGACCTTGGCGGCCCGCGCGTCGCTGCGCAGGGCCTGCTGGGCGTCCAGCACCGCGCGCTTGGACTGCGTGAACGACGTCGGCATGACCACCTGGCTGATGTCGTGTCCCCACCGGTCGTAGCGCTCGAGCCGCGGCGGGTTGCGGTCGGTCTCCTCGGCCCACCGCGCCACCGGGCCGCCCATCAGGTCGCCCATCCGCGCCAAATGAGGCTCCACCACAGCCAATTCGTTGGCCTGTAGGTAGTAGGCCATCGTGGACTGCAGGGTCGGATCCGTGCGATACCAATTTAGGCCCACCGCGCCTCTGTAGTTCTCGGTCCGGTAGCGGCGCGACTTTTCCTCGCTGGAGAAGGGCAGCCGGTCCACGCCCTCTGACCCGTACTGCGGGTCGTATTCGCTCATTCCGCGACGGTATTACCCCGGCGCCGGTCCCGCCACGAAAATCAGGCGGAAATTGCCGATCCGGACCTCGTCACCGTTGGTCAGCACCGCGGTGTCGACGGGCTTGCGGTTGAGGTAGGTCTTGTTCAGGCTGCCCAAGTCGACGACGTGGAATTTGCCGTGCTCTCTTCGAAATTCGGCGTGGCGGCGGCTGACGGTGATGTCGTCGAGGAAGATGTCGCTGGCGGGATGGCGGCCGGCGGACATCACCGCCCGATCCAGCTGGTATTGCGATCCGGCGTTGGGACCCCGCTTCACGATGAGCATGCCGATGCCGCTCTGCAGCGTTTGCATGTCCTCCACCACCGCGTCGGCGACCGCGTCGAACGCGTCGGTGCGCAGCGGCGAGGCAAGATGCCCCGTGGTTTCGTCGGGCGCGGGCTCGGTCACGCGGCGCGCCGAAGATCGGGGTTCGTCGTCGCCCCCTGGTGCTTTGGCTTGTCGGCGACCGGGGCCCAGCCGGCGTAGGTCAGATACAGTCCGACCAGTGCGAAGGCCACGCAGGCCGCCACCCACCAGCCTTGCTCGCCGATCATCCGGTTGGCCGCAGACACAAACACCTGGGGAAAGGCGAACAGCAGGAGTCCGCGCAGGGTGATCAGCCACCCCAGCAGGGAGACGGTGACCGCCGCGGCGCCGCGCCAGTAGGGATGTGCGGCGACGACGAAGAGACCGAACAGCAGGATGAACGCGCCGGTCACCCAGGTCCACAGCGAATTCGCCTCGAACTGCGACAGCAGCGTCTGCATGTCGCCGGCCCGGGCGATGGCTGTGGCGTCGACGATGACCAGGAATGGACCCAACGCGCGGGCGAACAGGCGCGTCCGGGCCTGCGTTGAAGCGTCCATGATCGTGCCTCCGTTCCCGATTTCTGTATCCGACCATCCGGCCGAACGCCGAGATAGGGACCGAAGTCCCGTCCGCCCGGGGCGTTCGTCCCCGCTGCCCCTTCCCTGAAAGCCGGCCGCGGCGCATGATCGGCACCATCGGACTACTCGGTCAGCGATCAGGGAGGTCGATGATGAAAGCCGATGTGGGTGACTGGCTCGTGATCAAGGGCACCACGACCGAATTGGCGGATCAGCGCGGCGAAATCACGGAGGTCCGCGGCGCCGACGGCGCGCCGCCGTACGTGGTGCGCTGGACGAGCGGCCACGTGGCCACGGTGTTTCCCGGCTCCGACGCGCTCGTCGTCAGCGCGGCCGAACAACACGCCGACCGAAGGGGTTATACCGGCGCCAGGAATTCTGACGTATAGAACTCGGCCGGGTTTTGCGAGTTCGGGTTTGCCCGCTCGACAATCACCCAGACGCCCGTCGTGCCGGGCCGAATGCTGTCCGAAACGGTGACCGTTGCGTTGCCCGCCGCGTCGGCGTCCATTCCGCTGAACGCGGTGCCGGGGTCACCGGGGCCACACGTGGCCGACGATGGGCGGGGCTCCTGGATGAGGCCGACGTCGAAATGGGTGCCCGGCTCGTTGGGAACCGTCACGTGCACCTGAGCGACGGCCCTTGACCCCGTGGTGCTTATGACGGCCGCACCGTCACCAAGCAGCGCCCGCGGCACCGTCGGCGCCGTGGTCACCAGGCTGAAATCGCAACGCCGCTCGGAGCTGTCCAGCGCGACCCGGGTGCCGCTTTCGGCAGTCGCGGCGGCGATTTCGAATGTCGCCGCCGGGGAGATCACGACGGCAATCGCCGCGGTAAATGTCCCTAAGCGTGTCAGCGTGTGCATCGGGTCACCTTTTTAACGGTTGTGTTAGTTACCTCACAGGGGCAGTAGTTATTGACACGCGGCGCGCGAAATTAAACATTTGCTGCGGAATTACTCAAACGTAAATTCCGAGCGCGCTATTTGACTAATGGCAAATTAATGGCAGGCGACCGCAAAACCGTTTAATTACGGCTTGATTCGGATCGGTCCCGGCGACCACAAGCCGCTGCGGGTCGCGGTGCCCAGGTCCAGTTGCGCGGGATGCGCGTCGGCGATGGTGTCGAACTTGCGCAACGAGCCCCAGTCGCGGCCCCAGTCCCGGGACAGGTAGGTGGACATCACGTGGGCCCGCAGCAGCAGGTCCGTGATGCCCAGCAGGCCGCCGTTGACGCCGTCCTCCCAGGTGTCGGTGTCCTGCTTCTTGGCGTTGTAGTCCGGCGTGATGCGGAACTTGGGGATCTCGGTGACGCCGTAAGCGTGCAGCATCGGATGCTGGCACGGGAACGCCAGTCCCACCGCCCAGTCCATCAGCACCGGCTGCGACGAGCCGACATACTCCTGCAGGGACCGCAGTTCCGGCACCCGCGGCGGGGTCACCGCGATCCAGTCGTCCGGCGTCAGCGAAAGGTCCTCGGCGACCACCCGGACCGCGACCGCGTCCGCGGCCATCTTGTCCCGGGCGAAGCGCAGGTTGCGCCACGCCTTGGGCTGCTCGCCGTTCAGGTCGTAGGGCACCAGCCGCCCGGACGGCACGATCTCACCGCCGGGGCCCGGCCGGCCGTATTCGAGCACCACGGTCTGCCCGCTGGTGTGCCCGTGCAACACGCTGTTGCCGGCGATGGTCCCGGCGGCGGTCACCACCAGCAGGGGATGTCCGTCGTCGCGCTTGGGCAGCTGATACCACGCCGAGGTCAGAATGCTCTGCTGCTGGGCACCGGTGGTGTAGCTGCCCGCCAGCGGAACCTGGTCGGGGTTGAGGCCGTACGGCAGGGGAACCAGGGACCCGTTGATGCCAGGCGCCTTCAGCTTGGTCGGCGCCCGCCAGTCGAACGCATACCAGTCGTAATCGGTGCCGGGCTGCGGCACCGCCGTCTCCTGAACCGCCTCCGCCACGGTGTGGTCGGGCACGCCGTTGGGGGAGAACCCCGTCGGGTTGACGCCGCCCAGCGGACCGAGCGGGCCGTAATCGCCCGGGAGTGGCGCCATGAAGCCGGCGTTGCTGTCCGGCTCGACGAGCACGTCGTCGGCCAGCGCGCAGCCGCCGGCGAATTCGCGCAAGTTGTCCCAGCCGTTGGAGTAGGTGGGGTACTGACGCACGATCCCGGCGACCATCGAGGCGATGAACACCAGTACCATGAATCCGGCCGCGATTGGCACCGGCGCCGCCGTCACCGCCCGCGCCAGGCGCCCCTCGCCGCGCTCCCGCGGCGCGAAATGCAGCCAGAAAGCCCAGATCGCTGTGATCGCGAACAGGACGAAAAACACCGTGCTGACGCTGATTCCGGCGAACCGCGGCATGACGTTGTTGAACGGGACGCCGTAACTGGAGACGTACCACCAACCGTTGGTGGTGGCGAAACACAGGGCCAGCAGGAACAGCACCGCGGCCGTGAACGCCATCCGGTTGCGCGACCAGCGCAGCACCTTCGGCGACACCAGCACCGTAGTCAGCGCGGCCACCGCCGCGCCCACCGCGGCGAACAGCCCGAAGTGGTGCACCCACTTGGTGGGCGTGAACATCAGGAAGAACATGGTGCCGAACATGACGCCCATCAGCCGCCACGCCGGGCCGCGGGCCACCCCAGGGATTCGCTTGCGGCGCAACATGATGAACACCGCCGTGAACAGGCACAGCGCGCTGATCAGGAAGCCGAATCGGCGCGACAGCGAACCGTCGACCGTGGGCAGGATTAGGTAGTAATAGCGCAGGTTCTCGGTGTACCAGGCCTGGCTCGGGCCGATCGCCGTGCGAATCCTGGTGGCCTCCAACACCGTTGACAGCGTCTGGTCGGCGAACACCACGGTGAGGATCACCGTGCCGGCCGCCAGCATCGGGGCCACCAGCGGCCAGGTGCCGACCAGGCGATGACGCTTCACCAGGATCCGCAGGATCGGCCGGCCACCGGCGACCAGCGCGGCCACCGCGATCAGGCCGGTGGGTTGCACGCCGAGCGTGAACGCCGCGGTGATGACCGCCAACGCCGCCGGCGTCAGCCGGGAGGCGCACATCGAGCGCTCGATCAGTACGTAGGTGATCAGCGAACCCAGCGCGATGATCGGTTCGGGACGCAGCCCGTTGTTGAACGGCATCCACCCGGTCAGCAGGACCATGCCGGCCGCCCAGTTGGCGGCGGTGCTCGACGTCACCGCCGGCCCCAGCCGCGGCAACACCTCACGCGACAGCAGCAGCCAGCAGACCAGTCCCGCGACCAGGTCGGGCAGCCGCATCCACAGGCTGCCGTCGCTCACGTGGGTCATCAGCGCCAGCAGGTTGTAGTACCAGCCGAACGGGTCCTCCGGGCTGCCGAACCAGCGGAAGTAGTTGGACATGTAGCCGGCGTGGTCGGCGACCCGGGCCATGCCGAGGATGTAGCCGTCGTCGGAGGAATTGGCGCCGATCAGATGCCACAGCAGGAAGACGAAGATCACCGTGGCGTCGACGAGGGTGAACTTGCGCCAGCGCGTGGGGATCAACCGGTGCATGCGCCGGCCGTCGAGCTGGTCGAGGCGCCACAGCGCGATCAGCGCGACGATCGTGGAGACGATCGCCAGCACCATCGCGGCCAGCTTCAAAGTCGTTGGCGTGGTGGAGAACCGGGTGTCGATGGTCGCCGAAAACCGCAGACCCGCCGGGGCCGGACCGGTCAGATCCGTGAACACCCCGACGATCTGCGGGCGCAGGTTGGGATCGGGGAAACCGCCGCGCACCGGCTTGCCCGCCGGATCGGTCAGCCCGACGAAGGTGGCGAACGTGCCGGCGAGCGTCGAGGTGATCTCGATGCGCTGACATTGCGGCGACGAAGCCTGATCGCGGGGCACGCTGGCAATGACCACATTGCGGTCGGTCACGTCGACGCGCTGGCTGCTGACGACCACGAACAGCGCGTTGAGCGCGGCGTCCTTACCCTTCTTCGGCGCGGTGCTCAGCACTACCCCGCCCTCGGGCGGCAAGCTGCGCACCACCGAGCACGGCACGGTCACCGACACGTCGACCGGCGTCAGCGAAATCAGCGGCGCCGTAACGTTGTTCAACTGGCCGTTTTGCGGCCAGTTCAGCATCGCGGTGGTCTGCACGACGGGCAGCAGCGGCGTGGCGACCGACAGCACGAAACCGATCAGCCCCGCGATCGTCGCGACCCAGCGCGTCACCCGCACGTCCCGAACCGCGTCCGACGCAGGGGTGGCCACCGGGCGCTCGTGGTCGGTCACGCTCATGGCAGCGCCCTAACGGGTCCGGGGCGGCTCCAGCCGCCAACGGTGGTCACGCCCTGGTCGACGACGGCTACCGGCGCCTGATCGGCCGGCACCAACGCGTGAAACTGCTCGACCGATCCCCAGTCGCGATACCAGTCGCCGCGCAGGTAGGTCGAGATCGTCGAGGTGCGCAGCATCGCCTGGGTGATCAAGAACGGGCCGCCCGTCTCGCTGGCCTCCCAGCCGTTGGACGACGACGCCGTCTGTTTGTGATCGGGCAGGATGCGGTACTGCGGAAGTTCGGCCACGCCAAGGTGTTCGGAGAACGGCCGCTGGCAGGGGAAGTTGGCGGCGGTCGCGATGTCCATCAGCACCGGGGCCTGCGACCCGATCAGCTGCTGCAGGGTCTGCAGCACCGGCACGCGCGGCGGCGTGAACGAGAACCACTGCTCGGAACTGAGATTGGGGTCGTAGGCGACGATGCGTGCCACGTTAGCCTCCGGCGGCGCCCAGGCCAGCGGGAACCTCAGGTTGCGCCACGCCGGCTCCGGACCGATGTCGATCGGCTGCACCTCGCCGAGCGGCTGGGTGGTGCCGTCGGGGCGACTCACGCCCCACTGCAGTTTGAGCGATTGGCCATAGGTGAAGGTGCCGTCCTCCTTGTACGACCAGATGGCGCCCGCGGCCGAGACAACCACCAGCGGCCGGTCCGGCGTTCGCGGCGGCAGTTGGTACCAGGACGACGTGGCGGTGGCGGCCAGCGAGTTCTCGCCGTAGCTGCCCATCACCGGGGTGCGGGCCGGATCCAGACCGAACGGCAGCGCCGCGTGCGACCCGTTGATTCCGGCCGGGCCCTTCCCGCCGGCCGTGCCCGCGGAGTCACTCATGGCGGCGTTGGGCTTATTCGGCGAGGCGTCGGAATTCACCACCCCCGGCTTGGTGACCACGGGGTTCGACCGCAAGTCCTCGCCCACCCCCTCGGGTTTGAAGCCGACCGGGTTCAGGCCGCCGAGCGGTCCGTCCGGCCCGAACGTCTGCCCCGGAACCGGTTGCAGCAAACCGGCATTGGGATCGGGCTCGGCCAACACGTCGTCGGCCATGGCGCAGCTCGTCTTCGAAAGGCCCGAGGTGATCGCGGCGAGGTTGGCCTTGCCGGTGGTGTAGAGCGGGTAGCGGACCACCGCCCCCTTGGCCAGCGAGCCGACCTCGCCGAGCACCATGATCGTGGCCACCACCAGCAGCGGCGTGGAGGCCAGCACGCGGTTGCGCCGGCTGTCCTTGACCTCGGTGTGCCCGGCGTAGTCCATCCGGAAGTGCTGCCAGGCGCCCAGCAGCCCGGTCAGGATCGACAGCGTCAGGAACATCGACGTCACCGGGTGGCTGGCGATGACGGGCTGGATGTCCCACCACGGCACCCCGTAGTTGCCGACGTAGAACCAGCCGTTGACCCCGGACGTCGCGACCGCCAGCACGAACAGCAGCGCCGTCACGTACAGCGTCAGGTTGCGGCGGTTGTGCAGCCCGATGCGGGCGAACGCGAACGCGGTGAGCGCACCCAGCGGGGCGGCCAACCCGGCGAACGCGCCGAACTGCACGGCCCACTTCGTCGGCGTGAAGGTCAGCAGCAGCAGGCCGACCGCGGTGGTGCCGATCAACCGCCACGCCGGTCCGCTGGCCACACCCTGCACCCGACCGCGGCGCAGCAACACCACCAGCATGACGAACATGCAAAGCAGCAGCACCAGCACGGCGAAGCGCCGCGCCATCGACCCGTCCGGGTTGGACTCCACGGTGAGGAAGTAGTAGCGCAGCCAGTCCTGGTACCAGGCGATCGTCGGGCCGACCTTGTATTTGATCCGCGCCGACTCGGCCACCGTGGCCAGCGTTTGGCTGCGGAACACCACCACGGTGATCAGCGACAGCGACGCCGCCAACACCATCAGCGGGGCCAGCAGCCCGTCGGTCGCGCGACGGCGCCGGATGGTCTGGGCGATGGCCCGGGCCCCGGTCAGCAGCGCGGCGACGGCGATCAGGCCCTGCGGAGCCAGCGTCGCGGTCAGCATCGCGACGATGATCGCGACCGCCGCCGGAGCCAGCCGGCCCAGCGCGATCGCGCGTTCCACCAGCACCCAGGTCACGATCACGCCCAGCGCGATGATCGGCTCCGGTCGCAGGCCGTTGTTGAACGGCAGCCAGGCGGCCAGGAAGACCGCACCCGCGGTCAATACCGCCACCCGGTTGCCCGCCAATCCGCCGCGGCCGGGCCCCAGCCGCCGCAGCACCCAGTGGCCGATGATCAGCCAGCAGGCGATCCCGGCCAGCGTGGCCGGCAGCCGCATCCAAACACCGGCGGTGCTGACCGCCGCCAGCTTGGCCAACACCGCGAGATACCAGTCGAACGGCGCGTCCGTCGTCCCGAAGTACCGGTAGTAGTCGACGACGTACCCGGCCCTCGGGGCGACCCGGGCGATGGTCAGGTTGTAGCCGTCGTCCGACGACGTCGCGCCGATGACGTGCCAGACCAGCAGCGTTCCGATCACGCCGACGTCGGCGAGCCAGGTCGCGGCCCCGACCCGGGCCCAATGGAACCGCGGGCGATACCGGGATTGCCGGCCGCGGCGATCCAGCACCGCCATCGCGGCGATGGCGGTCAGGACCGCCAGGGTCCCCACGGCCATCACGAGCATCTTGAGCGTCGTGGGCGCGGTGATGAACCGGGTATCGACGTCGACGCGGGCCGACAGTCCCGGCTGCGGCTGCACCTTCAGGTCGGTGAAGATGCCGCCGACCTGAGGCTTCTTCTCCGACGGCAGCGTTCCCGACGCGCCGGGGATGCCGACGAAGTCGGCTCCGGCCGCCCCCGCGCCGGCCCACATGTGCAGGACGCTGCAGGCGCCGGCCGCGACGGCCGCGCGTTTGGCCACCGCGGCCACGGTGTCGCGGAACGCCACGACGACGATGTCCTTGTCGGCACGCACGAAAAGCCCGTTCTTGCCGGTGTCCACGCCACCGGCCGGCAGCGTCGAGACGACCAATCCGCCGCTGGGCGGCAGCGTGGCGATGGCCGCACACGGGATCGAGATGTCCAGCGCTCGCGGCGCCCCCGACACCAGCGGGGCGGTGATCTGGGTGACGTGCCCGTCGGCCACGCCCTGGGGCCACAGCACCGTCGCCGTCGTCTGCCTCACCGGAAGCAGCGGGACGACGAGGCACAGCAGCAGACCGGCCAGGCCCGCGACCACGGCGATCAACCGCGGGACGCGCAGCGATCGCTCATTACGGTCGGGGGGCACGAGGCTCGATCGTAAGGGACGCTGCTTAGTGCGGTTCGGACGCAGGGCCGCCTTGACGGCGTGCTAATTTGCCGCGCCCGGGCTCCGAAATAGACTCTCGTTCCAAGAACGGCCCCGATAACCCAGGAGGCTGGCAGCGCGATGACGAACACAGGTCTCGGGTTTGGCGTCTTGGGACCGTTGCTGATGACCAGCCACGGGGTGCGGGTGTCGGTGGGAGCGCCCAAGCAACGGGCGGTCCTCGCCATGCTGCTGATCAACCGCAACCGGCCGGTTTCCGTCGATTCGCTGATCAACGCGGTGTGGGACGAGGATCCGGTGCCGGCGGCGCGCACCAGCATCCAGGCCCACATCTCGAACCTGCGCCGGCTGCTGCGCGACGCCGGGGCCGACCCGTACCAGGTGCTGTCGAGCGCCCCGCCGGGTTACCAGCTCAGCGTCGCCGACGCCGACTGCGACCTGGGGCGCTTCATGGCCGCGAAGCTCGCGGGAAACCAGGCCGCCGCGGCTGGACGCTTCGAGGACGCCAGCCGGCATTTCTCGCTGGCGCTGGGCGAATGGCGCGGGCCGGTGCTCGACGACCTGCGCGACTTCGCGTTCGTCGACGCCTTCGCCACCGCGCTGATGGAAGAAAAGGTGGCCACCCATACCGCACGCGCCGAGGCCGAGATCGCGTGCGGGCGCGCCGGTGAGGTCATCGGCGAGCTGGAGGCGCTCACCGCCGAGCATCCCTACCGCGAACCGCTGTGGGCTCAGCTCATCACCGCCTACTACGTAACCGAGCGCCAGTCCGACGCGCTCGGCGCCTACCGACGGCTGAAGACGGCCCTGGCGGAGGGGCTCGGCATCGACCCCGGCCGCACCGTGAGCGCGCTGCACGAGCGGATCCTGCGCCAAGAGCCGCTGGGTTTGCGGCGGGCCGACCTGACCACCCACAAGCGCGGCGCCTACAAGCAGGAGTCGACGACCGCCGGGATCCAGCTGGCGGAATCCGCCCTCGCCCGGCTGATCGACCAGACCGGGCGGGCTCATCCGCTGACCGGCGCGACCACCCGGATCGGACGCTTCACCGACAACGACGTCGTTCTCGACGACCACGACGTCAGCCGCCACCACGCCGTCATCACCGACACCGGAACCGGTTTCATGATGACCGACCTGCGGTCCACCAACGGGGTAGAAGTGCAGGGCCAGCGCATCCGCGGCAGCGCCATCCTGGCCAACGGCGACCGCATTCGCATCGGAGGCCACGAGTTCACCTTCGAAGTCGGCGCGGGCTGACGGTCGGCTACCGACCCAGCCGGTGCGCCAGCGTGTCCCGCCCGGGACCCCCGAGCTCCGCGAGCGCGGCGGGGCGCCCGGTCATCGCCATGAGCAGCGCCTCTCCCGGGCCGCTGACCTCGGGACCGGCGCCGTGTGCCCAGTCGACGTCGGAGGCGCGCAGGCGCAGGCCACGGATCCGCCGCCCCGCCCCGAGCCGGGGGTTGCCGGGCACCAGCCCGAGCACCCGCTGCAGCCGATCGGGGGGAATCGTGCGTGGCCGGCAGAGCGAGCGGCGGATGTCCTGGTGGTGGACGGTGCCGTCGACGAGCGCGATCATTCCGCCGAAACCCGCCGTCAGGCCGCGGGGTTCCAGATGGCCGCGGAGGAATTCGAGCAGCTGCTCGGGGCTCAGCCGGGAGAACTCGTCGACGCCGACCTGGTTGGCCCGCACGACCCAGCCCTTGGCGAACCGCTTCAGCAGCCCGGCGGCGCCCAGCTCCTCGTAGCTGATCACATGTGCGACAACGTCTTTCACGGTCCACTTCGTGCACAGGCTGGGCGCCTCCCAGTCCCGCGGCGCGAGGGTGGACAGGAAGTCGGCGAGGTCGGCGCGCTCGGCGTGCGCCATGGTCATCAGCGTGATCGTCATCGATGCGCCTCGATGCTGAGCAGGCGGCCGTAGCGGTCCAGGTACAGCGGCCAGCCGGCGTCGCCGGCGACGCCGTCGGCGACCGACTCCCAACCCGGGCCGTGCCGGTCGAGGTGGCGGTGTTCGAGCTCGACGCGCGTGCGGTCGTCGGGCTCGGCGGTGAATCGGACCTCGACCTCGCTGGTCTTGGCCGGATCGGACTCCACCTGCCAGGTCGGGCCGATGTCCCAACTGAACATCACCCGATGCGGCGGCTCGTAGGCGAGGATGCGCGCCCATCGGCAGACGCTGCCGTCGACGCCGCGGTCGAAGATGTGCCCGCCCACGCGGGGCTCGAACACGGTCTCGGCGATCGGGACGGCGAGCAGGTTGTGCTCGCGCGGCTTGAAGTCGCCGAACCGTTCGGTAAAGACGGCGAACGCGCGCTCGATTGGCGCGTTGACGACGACGTGGTGGGCGACGTTGGGTGTTCTAGTCATGACGGTTCCCCCTCGCTTTCATCGATTGTTTTCGCGTAGGCGGCCAGCGCCTGGGACCAGAACCGGTCGAGCTCGGCGCGCAGCGCCTCGAGACCGGTCGGGTCGAGGTGGTAGACGCGACGCGTTCCGGCGGCGCGGTCGCGAACCAGGCCCGCGGACTTGAGCACCTTCAGGTGCTGCGATACGGCGGGCCGGCTGACGGGCAGGTCGCGGGCCAACTCGTTGACCGCCGCCGGGCCGTGGGCAAGGCGTTCCACGATGGAGCGCCGCGTCCCGTCGGCCAGCGCCAGCCAGGCGTCACCGTCGCGGGCGGCTCGGTAAGTGGCCACGAACCGTAAGTTTAGACTTACCGATCGCGTGACATCGACCCTCAAGGAGGGGCGGGCCAAAGAGCAACCCCGGCATCGACGGTGACCGTGCCCAACGCAGTCAGCCTCGAATGGATCGACGCCCGCTGAACCCGTTGGGATCAGACGCCGACGATGGTCAAGAGGTGTTCGAGCCCGCGGAAGTCATCGACGTTGCGCGTGTAGAGCGGCAGGTCGGCGGCCAGGGCGGCCGCGGCGATCAACAGATCGACGGCTCGGGGGCCACGTGCCTTACGCCCGGTCACGACGATCGCGGCGTAGACCCGTCCATAGGCCCTCGCCGAGTCGCTATCGAACGGGAGCGGATCGAAGCTGGCCTCGGCTCTTTGCAGGCGATCTTGACGCCGTGCTCGTTCGCCAGCATCGGCCGTCGCGTGTGGGCCGGCGGCCAGCTCAGCCATGGTAAGGGCGCTGATCGCGAGTTCCATCGGGAGCTGCTCTGCGTCGATGTGGTCCAGATCGATCACGACCGAGGTGTCGATGAGTCCCTGCGGTGTGCGAGGAGCCTCAGCCACGCGGCGCAATCTCCTGGCCGGCGACTCGATCGAGATCTGCTCGGAACCGGTCGAACTCCACCCGCGGAGCCCCCCTGAACGCGGCGACCGCTGCCTCGGCGCTGATGAATCGATGCCGGCGCACCGGGGAAAGCTCGCCGACCGGGATTCCGTTCCTGGTCACGACGAACGACTCGCCTCCGTCCAGCTGGCGCATAATGTCGCCGCTGTTGTTGCGCAGCTCCCGCTGGGTGATCTGCTTGGCCACGCCCACAGCGTAGCACGCGTGCTACGCCGCACGGACCGCACCGGCGAGTCCGCTAAGTCTTCCGCAAGGGCGCCGGGTTCCACAGGCCGCTACGTGTCGCGATTCCCAGCTGCAATTGGGCTGGCTGCGCGTTGGGGTAGTACGGCGTCAACCGTTGCAGCGAGCCCCAGTCGCGCGACCAGTCGTCCTTCAGATACGTCGCCATGGTGGTCGCCTTCACCAGCAGCTCGGTGACGCCCAGCGGGCCGCCACCGTTGTTGTCCATCACCGGTGAGTTGGCCTCGGCGCCGAAGCGGTCGGGCAGGATGCGCCACTTCGGCGTCTCGTCGACGCCGTTTTGGTGGCCGAACGGGCGCTGGCACGGAAAGGCCAGTCCGACAAGCCAATCCAGGAACACGGGGTCCTTGGACCCGACGACGTCTTGCAGCGTGCGCAGTTGCGGAATCCGCGGCGGCGTCAGTGCGATCCAGTGCTGCGGCGCCAGGTCTTCGTCGTCGGCGACGAGGCGGATCTGGGTCGCGGTGCTCGGGATGGCCGACAGCGGCAGCCGCAGATTGCGCCAGGCCGGGGAGGCGCCGACGTCCGACAACTGGAACGACCCGCCGGCGTGTCCGGCCGCCGCTTCGTCGTCGGTGGCCCACTGCACCTGAACCTCGCGGGGGTCGAAGCGGCCCGCCGCGCTGACCACCAGCAGCGGGCGCGCCTGCTCGCGGGCGGGCAGCCTGTACCAGCCCGACCGCAGGTGCGCCGGGACCTGGATGCCCGCGCGCCAGCTGCCGAGAACCGGTGTGCGGGCCGGGTCGAGGTTGTAGGGCAGCTGCGCGACCGACCCGTTGATTCCCGGTGCCGGGTTGGTGCCGCCCTCGGTGCCGGGCTCGGCGCCGGTGGTCAGCCTGTCCTCGTTGATGAAGCTACGGTCGCCGGGGCGTTCCATCACCGGGTCGGCGCGTACGTCGGCCGGAATACCGTTGGGGGTGAAGGCTTCCGAGAGCCCGGCCCCTAGTGCGTCGGCCACCGAAGCGCCGACGGGGGTCAGCATGCCGGCGTTGGGATCCGGCTCCACCAGCACGTCCTCGGCCAGCCCGCAGGACTTGCCGGTCAGCGCCTCGAGGTTGGAGCGACCCACCGACCACGCGGGGTATTGGGCTGTCATGGCCAGGGTCAGCGATGCGACCTCGAAGATCACCAGGATCCACGACGCAATTGCCAAGGGGGACTGGACGATTCCGGCCACGCGTGCGCCCAGGCGGGTCTTGGGCGGCCCGTTGTCCGGGTTGACGAAGTGGAACCACGCCGCTAGCAGCAGCACCAACAGCGCCAGCCCGAGCAGGGCCGTGGCGAAGGCGTAATGCCATGCCGGAAACGAATTCGACCACGGCACACCGAAATTGGACACGTACCACCAGCCGTTGACGCTGGCGAACGACAGTGCCACCAAGAACACCACCACGGCGGCGTATACGGTGCGGTTACGCCGGGATCGCATGGCCACGGAGGTCGCGGCGACCGCGGCCAGCGCGCCCAACGGGCCGGCCAGCCCCGCGAACACCCCGAAGTGGTGGGTCCACTTGGTGGGTGTGAACATCATCGCGACGAACGAGATGATGGTGATCCCGACGATGCGGCGGCTCGGCCCGGCCGCCGTGCCGGGAATTCGGCCCTTGCGCAACGACATTGCGACCGTTATCGCCAGCGCCAGCACCAGGGCGAGCACGGCGAAACGGCGGGCGACCGACCCGTCGGGGCTGGCCATGAACAGCCGCTCGTAGCGGAGGTGTTCGTCGAACCAGCTCAGGCTGGGTCCCAGCGCGCGCTTGAGCGCGGTCGCCTGCATTTCGCCGGCCAGGGTCTGGTCGCGGAAGATCAGGATCACGGTGACGGTGGCCGCGGCCAGCAGCGGCGCCACCAGCGGTAGCGCACCGAACCGGGTGGATCGTCGGTGGATGATGGTGCGCAGGGGCCCGATCGCGACCAGCAGCGCGCCGATCGAAGCGATGCCCGTCGGCCCGGAGAACAAGGTCAGCGCGCCGATGATGCAGGCGATCGCCACCGGCAGCAACCGGTTGGTTGCCACCGCGCGCTCCACCGAGCACCAGGTGAGCAGGATGCCCAGGGCGATGATCGGTTCGGGGCGAAGCCCGTTGTCGAGCGGCAACCAGGTCGCCAGGAACAGCCCCGCCGCGGTCCACGCCGCGGCCCGGTTGGTCTTCACGGCGTGGCCCAGGCGGGGCATGACCTCACGGCTGATCACCCACCAGCACGTCAGCGCCATCGCCAGGGTCGGCAGCCGCATCCAGATGCTGGTGGTGCTGACATGGGCCCACACGGCCAGCAGGTCGTAGTACCAGCCGAACGGGGCCTCGGGCGTGCCCAACCAGCGGTAGTAGTTGGCCATGTAGCCGGCGTGCTCGGACACCCGGGCCATGGTCAGGATGTAGCCGTCGTCGGAGGTGTTGGCGCCGACGAAATGCCACCACGTCAACACCGCGATGACCAGCGCGTCCAGGCCGCCGATCGACCACCATCGGGCCGGCAGGAAGCGCCGGTGCCTGGTGCCGTCGGCGGTGTCCAGGACGTGCAGCGCCACCAGGGCGGCGGCGGTCAGCACCACCCCGAGGATCATCGCCGCCATCTTCAGCTGGGTCGGGCTGCTGCTGTAGCGGGTGTCGACGGTGGCCGAGAAGCTCAGGCCCGGCGGCGCCGGTCCGGCGAGGTCGGTGAACACACCTACGATCTGCGGCCGGAAGTCGTATCCGCTTTTCTCGCCGCGCAGCGGCGCGCCGGGATGCTCGGTGTTGGGCCCCTGGGTCAGCCCGACGAACTCGGCGGTGACGCGGTCGGCGTGTGCGGTGAACGTCAGCCGCTGGCAGGCCGGGCCGAGCACCTGGCTCAACGGGGCCGTGACCACCGCGACGTTGCGCACCACCAGCACCAGATAGTCGTTGGCGCGCTGGATTAGCAGTCCCCGGTCGACGGCCTTGGGCGCCTGTTTGGGCACGGTCGACAGCAGCACCGTCTTGCCGGCGTTCTGCGGGCCGGCCAGTCCGGCGGCGGCCTGACACGGCACGCTGACGTTCAAATCGGTTGCCACGTAACCGATCAGCGGCGCATCGACGCTCTCGAACGTGCCGTTCTGCGGCCAGTTCAGTTGGGCGGTGGTCTGGTTGACCGGCAGCACCGGGGTGGCGATCGCCAGCAGGGCGCCCAGCAGACCGGCGACGGTAGCAACGAGCCGGGCGATCCGGTGGTTACCTCCCGCGTCGTCCACGGGGGTTGATGGTAGTTGTGCGGCCAAGTCAGCCGTGGTTTCGGTGGCCATCAGCCGCTCGTCACAGGCTTGCGGACGGCCAACACGAAGGGGCCGACGGTGTCGACGGCGAAACGCGGATCGGCGAACAGGGCCGCCGGCAAGTCCACGGTGTAGCGGCGCACGTTGGGCTGGTTCGGGTAGACGTCCTGGGCCAACCGCAACGTGTAGTTGCTGTTCGCGCCGCGGCGCATGAGGAACACGGTCGGCGGGGGCCACGGCGACGTGTCCAGCGCGTGGATGAACTCGTCGGGGGTCTTGAGCTTGGACCACTTCTCGATCTGCGCGGCCCGCAGGTCGAACTGCGCCAGCGGGTTGGCGTAATGCGACGTCAGCCCCTGGTACCCCCAGTAGGGGTAGTAGGACAGGAAGCTGTAGTCGGCGGTCATGACCACGGTCTGGTCGCGCGGCTTGCCGGTGACCTTGAGGATGGCCGCGTCGATGGCCGGGTAGAACTTCTCGGAACTCGGCGGCCGGCGATCGCCGCGCTGGCCGTAGCCGTCGGTGTCCGTGTAGGCGATCGTCAGGTCCGGCCGCAGCACGTCGGGGATGTCCTGGCTGAACGCGATCGCGGCGGCCAGGCCGAGGGCGCCGGCCACCGGGGCGATCGCGCGGCTGCGTGGGGCAAGCGCGTTGACGGCCTCCACGAAGCCGAACGCCCCGGCCGCGACCAGCAGCACGGTCAGGGTGGGCTGCAGCCGGAACGACAGCAGCGTGGTGCGCGCCAGCGTGGTCAGCATCGACAGCAGCGACCACAGGTAGACCGCCAGCACGCCGATGGCCAGCGCGCCCGCCCGCATCGACGACCGCGCACGCACCACCAGCCACAGGGCGCCCAGCAGGCAGACCGCCCCGAGCAGCGAGAACTGCAGCATCGGGAAGGTCAGCACGGCGCCGTCGGCCGGCAGGTAGTGGAAGGCGCTGCCGCTGTTGCTGACCGGGCTGCTCGCCACGCGCACCAGGAACGGTAGCCAGGTGATGCTGGCGATGGCCGCCGCGATGGCGGCGATCACGGCCAGCCGGCGCAGCGGGTCGAGCGCGGCGCCGAAGCCGCCGCGCCGCCAGCGCGCGCCGGCCAGCAGCATCGCCATCAGGAGCACCGTGAACGCGCTGAACCCGAACAGCAGCGTGTACCAGGTGGCCGCCCAGCCGAGGAACAGCCCGGCGCCAACGACCGCGGCCCATCCTTGCGCCGCCGGTGCGTCGCCGATCGTGCGGCTAGCTTCACGCTCGGGCTCGAGTGTGCGGCCGGCCGCACGCTCGCCGGCGCGCAAGCCCGACCACGTCAACACCAGCACGGGCGGCAACAGCACCGTGATCATCGCGGCGTAGGGCTCCGGCGAGCCGTAGGCCAATGTCACCGCGGCGGTGGCGGTGGTGACGATCAGCGCGTACTCGAAGCGGATCATCCGCCACCACAGCACCAGCGCCACCGCGACCGCGATGGTGATCGAGGTGATGGCCCACGGCTTGTACATCTCCCAGGCCGGCGTCCCGGTGAGCGCCGCGACGCGGCCGCCGATCCAGAACCAGCCCGGCGGATAGAACGTCGGCAGTCCGAGGTAGGTCATGTCGTGCAGAGCCGGGCTGTCCGCGAGCCGCGTGAGGTATTCGGTGCGGAACTGCTGGTCTACCGAGATGCCGAATAGATACAGCTTGGTGGCACCCAGCGGCATGCCCAGCGTCACCACGGTGAACGCCGACAGGAACATGAGCCCGCCCAGCCGGGCCAGCGCGCGGCGCCCTCGCCGCCACAGCCAGCCGACGGCGACGAGCCCGGCCAGGCAACCGACCTGCCCGACGGTGGTCAGCGCGTGCAGCTGGTTCGACGACGGGAAGGCCGGCCATTGCACGCCCGCGATCGCGATCAGCGACGGCACGGCCACGATCACGGCGGCCGCCACCGCGGCGGCCATCTGGCCCAGGGTGGCCAGCGCGTTGCGCATCGTCAGATTGGCAGCTTGCGGAAGATCCTCCGCGGGACGTGTCGCAACACCATCATCACGTAACGGAATGCTGCTGGTGCCCAAACCAATTCCTTACCTTGTGCCGCCGCGGTCACCGCGAGGTTGGCGACGTACTCCTTGTCGACGGTGAGCGGGGCCTCCTTGGCGCCAGTCGCCTTCCAGTGCGCGATCGTCGTTGACGTGCGAACCTGGCCGGGCCTGATCACCAGAACCCGAACGCCGAACTCGCGCAGTGCTTCCCCGAGGCCCAGGTAGAAGCCGTCGAGGCCGGCCTTGGTGGAGCCGTACACGAAGTTGGACCGCCGCACCCGCTCACCTGCCGCGCTGCTCATTGCGATGATCTGGCCGAAGCCCTGGGCGCGCATCTTCTGGCCCACCAGCACACCCACGGAAACGGCTGCGGTGTAGTTGATCTCGGCGGCCAGCACCGCCTTGCGCTGGTTTTGCCACAGCTCTTCGGCATCCCCTAGTACGCCGAATGCCACGATTGCGACGTCCACATCGCCTCCGGCGAAGGCCCGGTCGATGACCGTCGGATGGGTGTCGCTCTTGGTGCCGTCGAAGTCGATCCATTCGACAGACTTGGCGCCGGCCGCCGTCATCGCCGCGATGGCGTCAGCCTTGCGCGGATGCTCGGGTAAGTCCGCCAACACGATTCGCGCATGTGCGTTCTGCAGGTAGCGTTCGCAGATGGCCAGCCCGATCTCGGAGGTGCCACCGAGCAGCAGGATGGTCTGCGGATTTCCCACGGCATCTAGAACCATTGGAGCACCATCTACAACAACTCCAAGCGTCGGGCCATGTCGGAGGCGAACACCCGCAGGGGATCGACCTTGCGGCGCAAAGCGATCCACTCGTCGATGCGCGGGTACATGGCGTGGAAGGTTTCGGCGTTCACTCGCGAATCCTTGGCCGTATACACCCGGCCGCCGAATTCCAGGACTCTGCGGTCGAGTTCGTTGAGGAACTCGTTCAGCCCCGGCTTGATGGGAAAGTCGACGCACACATTCCAGCCCGGAATGGGAAAGCTCAGCGGGGCCTCATTGCCCGGTCCGAACAGCTTGAACACATTGAGAAATGAATAGTGCCCGGACTTCTGGATGTCCCGGATGATGCCCTTGAACTCCTCCACGGCGGTGGTGGGCACCACGAATTGGTACTGAGTGAAGCCGGCAGGACCGTACGCCCGGTTCCATTCGCCGAACATGTCCAGAGGGTGGTAGAACTGCGTCAGGTTCTGAACCTTGCCGCGGTAGGTCCCGGACTTGCGGTACCACAACTCGCCGATCGGCCCGAACGTGTATTTGTTGGCCATTCCGTTCGGGAATGCGTCGGGAAACGTAAGCAGTTGCGGCGCATCGAATTTCAGAGGATTGCGACGGAGCTTTGGCGGCAACTGGTCGAGCTTGGCCAGCGAGCCGCGCGAAATCGCCGCGCGACCGAGTTTCGGCGGCGCGCTGATCGCGTCGAACCAGGCGCTGGAATAGGTGTAGTCGGCCTCGCTGCCGTCGCTGTGAAATGCGATCGTTTCGTCCAGGCTGGCGGTGACGTCGCCGTCGGCGATGAAATACGCGGTCTCCGTCGGCGTCATCTCGATGGTGGCCCGCAGGATGATCCCGGTCAGACCGTTGCCCCCGACCGTGGCCCAGAACAGCTCGGAGTCCTCGCCGGTTCCAGTGAGGTGGCGTATCTGGCCGTCGGCGGTCAGCAGGTCCATGCTGCGCACGTGGTTGCCGAAGCTGCCCGCGCTGTGATGGTTCTTGCCGTGGATGTCGCAGGCGATCGCGCCGCCGATGGTGACCTGTCGGGTGCCGGGCAGCACCGGCACCCAGAGGCCGAACGGCAGCGCGGCCTTCATCAACTGGTCGAGGTTGACCCCGGCGTCAAGATCGGCCAGCTTGGTGTCGGCGCTGATCGAGTGAATGGTGTTCAGCTCGGTCATGTCGATCACCAGGCCGCCGCCGTTCTGCGCGTTGTCGCCGTAGGAACGGCCCAGCCCGCGGGCGATCACACCGCGCCCGCCGGCGTCGGCCGTGTTGGCCACGGCTTTCGCGATCTCCTCCGGGTCCGGCGTGGAAAGCACCGTCGCCAAAGAGGGCGCGGTACGCCCCCAGCCCGCGAGCCGCTTGGTGGTGAACATCGTCAAAGAGGGTACCGCCTGGTTCGGCGACGATGCGGGACGCTTGCGTCCCGCTGAGGAGGCGGACAATCCTCTTGGCCAGGTCAGTCAGCGGAGGCGGAAGATAACGGCTCGCTGCACGATGAAGTTGATCACTGTGGCCGTGCCCTGCGCGATCACGAACGCGACGGGTATCGCCGAGCTGCGATAGTGCAAAAGCGACAGGCAGAGGTGGTTAAGGCCGACCTGCACCGAGAACGTGATCGCGTAGAGGACCATGACCGCGACGAATCGCGCGGTGCTGGGCGCCGCCTGAAACGTCCATCGGCGGTTGATCAGGTAGGCGGTGATGGTGCCGACGATGAAGCTCGTCGCCTTGGACAGGTCGACCTGCAGTCCCACCAGCTTGTAGAGCACCAGGTAGAGGCCGAAGTCGACGATCGCGGCCATACCGCCGGTAGCGACGAAGCGCATCACCTGCGTCGTCAAACCCACGTGTGGGCGCGCAGGGGCGGCTTCCGGGTCCGGCGGGATCATTGCGGCGAGTCTATCGGGGCCGGCGCCGCCCGCAGCGGACTAGCGGGGCAGCTTCACCGCGATGAGCTCGACCTGGTTTTCCCCTTGCGGCGTCGTGTAAGTCACCGTGTCGCCGGCTTTGCGGCCCGCCAGGGCCTGCCCCAACGGGCTACGGGCGGTCAACGTCTCGGCCTCGCGGCCGATGGGGGTCTCTTCGACGATGGAAATCACGTGCATGGTGACGACTTCACCGTCGGGGAACCGCAGCGTGACCTCGGTGCCGCCGGGCAGCGTTTCGGAGTCGTCCGAGGGCGACGGTCCGCTGCGCAAGCGGCGGTCCAGTTCGTTGATCCGGTCGCCGAGCACGACGAGCTCGTCCGCGCGTTGTATCGCCTCGGCCGCGTCTCCGTGGTCGCCGACCATGCCGCGGTCGTTTTTGACCTCGACCTCGAGGCGATCACGCCGCTGCTTGAGGCGGTCCAGCTCCGCGGCGAGGTTTTCCCGCGCCTCATCCGCCGCCGACTTGGCTTTTTTGCTCACGTCAGTCGACCCGATCCTGTCTGCCGTCACTTGCTGACCTGTAGCGCTACAGTGTTGCACCACCGCCAGGCAGCCGCCACCTTACGCGCAGGGAAACTTGGTTGTTGTACACATACCCAGTAGTGCGGTGAATCTATCCTCGTTTGCTGGTCGGCGCTCATTTCGCGCGGTCACGCCCAGCCTGCGGCCCGGATCGGTCCTGCCGTGAGGGTGACCACGTTGTTGCGGCTTTCCCGCGCCTCGATCCGTGATACCCACACCCGGCCGCCGGTCGCCAGCGCGACGATCCGTTCGGCGGTCTCGAACACCCAGGCCGCCGAGCCCTCCATGCCGGTGTTATCCATGATCCGCAGGTCGACGACGCCCCGCTCGGCCAGCAGCTCGAACAGGTCGCGCTGCGGGTCGTCCTGTGCGATCAGGGTGGTGTGGTCGAACTGGTATTGCAGTGCCGACCGGACTTCGGCGATCGCGCTGCCGTCCACCACCAGGCCGGTGCCGGGTTCGGTCTCGGCGCAAGCGAACTCAACTTCGAAGGCCCGCTCGTAGCCGTGCAGGAAGAAACGCTTGCCCCGATTGGCCCACGAGCGATGGCAGCACGGGAACTCGTCGAACAGCTTGCGCATGTGGAACCGCGCCGCCCGGCCGATCGGGGTGTCCGCGCGATGAATGGTGGTGGCGACGTAGACGTCGTCGCCGAAAGCCGTGTAACTCATGGGCCCAGCGTCGGGTCGCCGCCTCGACGGATCCTTGGAGGATTCTTGGCGCGCCTAGAAGGGCGGCGGATCGCTGCACGCCGCGAAGCGCTCGGTGCGCCGGTTCTGCGGCGAAGCGGGCCCAGTTGATGCCTCTCGCCCGAGCAGGGTCGCTGACGGGACGAGAAGTAAACGTCAGCAGAACACTCCTTGGCCGGTGAGATGGTCGTCTTGGAGAAACTTCCTTGGGGATCAAGGTCGGGCGTAGCGTCCGTCAGGCGGAGCAGATCAGCGGGTTCTGTTCTGAGATCGAATGGAGGATCGCCATGCCTGCGACGGATAAGCCGAACATCTTGTTCATCATGAGCGATGACATCGGTTGGTTTAATGTCAGCTGCTACAACCACGGAATCATGGGGTATCGAACCCCGAACATCGACCGCATCGCCGCTGGGGGGGCGATGTTCACCGACTTCTACGGCCAACAAAGCTGCACCGCCGGACGCGCCGCCTTCATCACCGGCCAGCAACCGATCCGCACCGGACTAACTAAGGTTGGGATGCCCGGTGCCAAAGAAGGGCTGAGCGCCGAGGACCCAACCATCGCGCAGTTTTTGAAGAATTTCGGCTATGCGACAGGCCAGTTCGGCAAGAACCATCTTGGTGATCGCAACGAGCATCTGCCCACGGTGCATGGCTTTGACGAGTTCTTCGGCAACCTGTATCACCTCAACGCCGAGGAGGAACCCGAGAACGTCGACTATCCGAAGGACCCGGCGTTTCGGGAGCGATTCGGCCCACGCGGCGTCCTCCGCTGCAAGGCCAGCGACACCGACGACCCGACCGTCGACGACCGCTTCGGCAGGGTCGGCAAGCAGGTGATCGAGGACACCGGCCCGCTGACCCGCAAGCGCATGGAGACGGTCGATGAGGAATTCCTCTCCGCCGCAATCAATTTCGTTGAGCTCAACACGCGAGAAGAGGTGCCCTGGTTCTGCTACTGGAACACCACGCGTATGCATGTCTTCACGCATCTGAAGCCCGAGTCGGAGGGCAAGACGGGGCTAGGCGTCTACCCCGACGGAATGGTGGAACTGGACGACTACGTCGGGCAAATGCTGGCAAAGCTCGACGAGCTGGGCGCGGCTGACAACACGGTCGTGGTGTTCACCACCGACAACGGCGCGGAGGTGCTGTCGTGGCCGGACGGGGGCACCACGCCGTTTCGCGGCGAGAAGGATACCAATTGGGAAGGCGGTTGGCGCATGCCGTGCGTGATGCGCTGGCCCGGTGTGATCGAGCCCGGCCGAGTGATCAATGACATCGTCTCGTTGCAGGACTTCATACCCACTTTCGCCGCCGCTGCCGGAGAGCCGGACCTGGTCGAAAAGGTGAAGAAGGGCTATCAGATTGGCGACCGGATGTTCAGGGTGCACATGGACGGGATCAACATGCTGCCATTCCTGAGCGGTGAGCAAGAAGACTGCCCACGCGAGGGATTCGTTTACTGGAGCGATGACGGCGACTTGCTGGCGTTGCGGGTAAGGCGCTGGAAGGTGGTGTTCGCCGAGCAGCGCAGCACCGGGATGGCGGTATGGCGCGAACCTTTCTCGCATCTGCGGTGGCCAAAAACGTTCGACCTGCGCTCCGACCCGTTCGAGCGCGGCGACGAAAGCGACGTGTACTACGCCAAGTGGGCAGCCGAGCGCACCTTCCTGCTCTACCCCGCCCAAGCCCTCGTCGCACAATGGTTGGAAAGCTTCAAGGACTTCCCGCCACGGGCCAAAGCGGCCAGCTTCTCGATCGACAAAGTGATGGAACAACTAATGCCGAAAAGCTAAGGGATGCGCCGAGTCCGGGCGAGCGCGTAGTCCGCGCTAAACCCAGTAGGGCACCCGGGCGCGGTACTGCCGCATCCCGAAGGCCGCCAGCAGCCACCCGACGACGGTCAGGATCAGGACCACCACCCAGTGCCGCAGCTCCTGGTGGGCGCCCAGCAGCGGCGCGCGAACGATGTCGAGGTAATGCAGCAGCGGATTGAGTTCGACGATGCTCGCCCAGTGTCCGGCGCCCTGCTGCCGCAGCGTGTCGTCGTTCCAGATGATTGGCGTCATGAAGAACAGCAGCTGCACGACCGAGAACAACAACGGACCGATGTCGCGGTAGCGGGTGGCCAGGATGCCGAAACACAGTGACACCCAAATGGAATTGAGCACGATCAGCGCCAAAGCCGGGATGACCGAGAGGTCGGCCCACGACCACGGCTTGGGGAAGATGATGGCGACGACGACGTAGATCACGATGTTGTGCGCGAACAACAGCATCTGCCGCCACACCAGCCGGTAGACGTGCACGGAAAGCGGCGTGGGCAGCTGCTTGATCAGCCCCTCGTTGGCGACGAACACGTCGGCGCCCTCCAGGATCGAGGCGTTGATCAGGTTCCAGATAATCAGCCCGAGCGTGACGTAGGGCAGGTGGACCGCCAGGTCCAGGTGGAACAGCTTCGAATACAGGCCACCCATCGCCACGGCCGTCGTCCCGGTGGCGATGGTGATCCAGAACGGTCCCAGCACCGAGCGGCGGTAGCGCTGCTTGATGTCCTGCCAGCCCAGGTGCAGCCACAGCTCGTGCCGACGGAAACCGTCGACCAGGTCGTTGCGGGCGCGGGTAAAGGTCCGGGACTGCGCGGCGGCGTCAATGAAGGTCATGGAGTCCCTCCCGGCTTGCCGAAGCGCTCGCGACGCCCCAAGCGGCGCAACCGAATCCAATCAGACAGGCCCTTGGGGTCGCGGCGGGTCACCAGGAAGAACCAGCCGAACCGGACCCACTCCTGGAACAGCAGCTTGCGCAGGCCCGGCTGCGCCATCAGGTAGCCGCGGTTGCGGTAGGTGAAGAACCGCTTGGTGGCGTCGTCGGGATACTGCGTGTGCATCCGGCCGCCCAGGATCGGCTTGAACTCATCCGATCCGCACGGATGCAGATAGACCGCGTCCAGGCAGGTGCCGAACGGCAGGCCGGAGCGAACCAGCCGGCGGTGCATCTCCACCTCGTCGCCGCGCACGAACAGCCGCAGGTCCGGCACGCCGATCGACTCCAGCGTCGACGCCTTGAACAGCGCCCCGTTGAACAACGACGCGATCCCGCGCAGCAGATCCTGCCCGGCCTCGGTGCGCAATTCGCTTGTCCGCCTGCGCCATACCAGGCCGCGGCGCAGCGGGAACGCCAGCCGCTCCGGATCGTCCATGTTGCACACCATCGGCGACACCTCGGCCAGGCCGTACTTCTCGGCGCAGGCCAGCAGCGTCGCCAGCA
Source organism: Mycobacterium sp. E796 (assembly GCF_001672815.1). Taxonomy (GTDB): domain Bacteria; phylum Actinomycetota; class Actinomycetes; order Mycobacteriales; family Mycobacteriaceae; genus Mycobacterium. The sequence goes on from NZ_LZKK01000260.1 coordinate 46,754, forward strand.
CGTTCGAGTCCTGGGGCCGCCCGTCGTCGTCGGCGAGCCACACCCAGTCGGCGCCCTGCGCCAGCGCGTGCAGCATGCCCAGCGCGAAACCGCCCGCGCCGCCGAGGTTTCGGCGCGAGCCCAGGTAGGTCGTCGAAATGGGTTGGCCGGCAACCAGATCCCGGACATGGCCGGACCCGGCGCCTTCGCCGGAAAAATCATTGTCGACCACGATCAGGTGATCCGGCAACCGCGTCTGGCTGCTGAGCGCGTCCAGCGATTTGGCGAGCTCGTCGGGGCGCCGGTGGGTGACCACGACGGCGAAGACGCTGTCGCTCATGGCTGTCCGGCAGTCTCGGCCAGCACCTCGCGCACATGCCGGGCCGCGTCCTCGCCCTCGTACGCGCGCACCACGTCCTCGATGCCACCCGACATGCGGATGACGCCGTGGTCGATCCACATCGCCGTCTTGCACAGCCGGGCCAAGAACTCATTGGAATGGCTTGCGAACACCAGGATTCCGGAGCGCTCCACCAGGCGCTGCAGCCGGGTCTGGGCCTTCTTCAGGAAGTCGGCGTCCACCGCACCGATGCCCTCGTCCAGTAGCAGGATCTCGGGGTCGATGCTGGTGACCACGCCCATCGCCAGGCGGACCCGCATACCGGTGGAGTAGGTGCGCAGCGGCATCGACAGGTAGTCGCCGAGCTCGGTGAACTCGGCGATCTCGTCGACCTTGGACATCATCTGCTTTCGGGTCTGCCCGAGAAACAGGCCACGGATGATGATGTTCTCGTAGCCCGAGATCTCCGGGTCCATGCCCACCCCGAGGTCGAACACCGGCGCGACCCGGCCGGTGACCTTCGCCCAGCCGCGGGTGGGCTCGTAGATGCCCGAAAGTAGGCGCAGCAGAGTCGATTTCCCGGCCCCGTTGTGGCCGACGAGACCGACCCGGTCGCCGAGCTCGAGCTTCATCGTGATGTCGCGCAACGCCTCAACGACGACGACGTTGGAACTGTTGCGACCGATCGTGCCACCCGCCTTGCCCAGGAACGCCTTCTTCAACGACCGCGATTTGGCGTCGAAGATGGGAAATTCCACCCACGCGTCGCGCGTCTCGATGTGCGGACCCGGCCCCGGCAGCGTCATTGTGGTTACAGGTATTGGCCGGTGCCCGAACCCGGGCCGTGGCCCGACCTGATACCCGGCGGAAGCGCCCCCTGGCGCATCTGCTCCAGCTGCGCGCGGGCGGCCATCTGCTGGGCGAACAGCGCGGTCTGGATGCCGTGGAACAGCCCTTCCAGCCACCCGACCAGCTGCGCCTGCGCGATGCGCAACTCGGCGTCCGACGGCGCGGCGTCCTCGTTGAACGGCAGGGTGAGCCGATCGAGCTCCTCACGCAGTTCCGGCGCCAGGCCGTCCTCGAGCTCGCGGATGCTGGTGGCGTGGATGTCGCGCAGCCGGTTTCGGCTGGCCTCGTCCAGCGGTGCGGCGCGCACCTCTTCCAGCAGCTGCTTGATCATCGTGCCGATCCGCATCACCTTGGCGGGCTGCTCGACGAGATCGGTAAGGGAGCGCTCGTCGGAGTCGGCGTCACTGTCGGCGTCGTGAAGCGCCATGATCCGGGGGTCGACGCCGCCGATCACCTCGATGCCGTCGGCGTCCGGGCCGTCGTTGCCGTTACTCAATCCGTTCACCATCCTCTTGTGCGGCTATGGGGGCGGCGCGCTGTCCTCGCGGTCCGCGCGCCATTCGAAGATTCGAGCCCCGCCATTGTCGTAGATCATCGTCCACGACTTCGACTTATCCAGAGACACTAGTCCTTCGGGTGTGGCAAACCCTCTGACGTTGGGCGCGCTGGTCAAGATGTACCTGATATTGAGCGCTTTAATCGCCTCGACCACCTTGGGATCGGATTCACCCCTGCGTGCCGAGATCCAGAAGATGTAGCGGTAGTAGCCCGGACCCGTCTGCTGCGGGAAGTCGTAGTGGGTCCACAACGGGTGCAGGTCGGCCACCGCGTACATCCACGCGGTGCCGTCGACGTTGGAGTTGCCGATCAGGGTGTTGCGGGCACCGGGCAGCTTGGCCAGATACGCCATCGCCATCAGGTCTCGCTGGTCGATGATCACCGAGTCGTACTTGTCGCCGAACAACACCAGGTGCCGGTAGAGGTATTGCCGGCCGGCCACCAGGACGGCCGCCACCAGCAGGAACGCCGTCGCCGCGGTCCAGACGGGGGCGGGCAGCCGGGTGAACCGCTCGGTGAGCCGCTTCGCGAGGGCGACGAAGCCCACGACGATCGCGAACAACGCGATGCCCGCCATCGGGGTCGCCAGCATCGTCACCACCGCCGAGAGCCGGCGCGGATCGTTGTAGAAGAACTGGCTGAACACCTCGATCGCCCGGCCGAGCGGATTGCGAAAGGGCGCCCCAGAGTAGATCGTCGCCACGGTCAGCACCAGCCAGACGGCGGGTGGCCACCAGATCCTCTTGTACAGCAGGATCGCCATGCCGATGAACGCCAAAAACACCAGGCTGTATTGGGTCGGGAAGTCGTTGAGGTGGCGGGTGTGCAGCAGCAGCGCATCGATCACCCCCTGCTTCACGCTCTTGAAGCTGGGGAACGCGTGCCCGGCGATGATGTCGGCCTGCCGCAGCACACCGAGGAATTGCGGAGCCAGGATCGCGGCGGTGGGCACGGCCACGGCGGCCAGGGTCAGCGCGTCGGTGAGGCGGCCGCGCACCGGATGCCACAGCGCGTCCAGCAGCCACCAGGCGAGCAGGAAGAGGATGACGATGAACCCCCCGGTCAGGTGCACCGAGAGGACACCCACCAGCGCCAGCACGGCCGCCGGGATGCGGTCGCGGTGCCGCAGCGTCGAGGCGATCAGCACGAACGTCGGGATCGCGACGCCGTACGCGGCCAGGTTGGGCATCGCCGCGACGCCGAACTCGACGTAGGGCACCGACGTGAACGACGCCGACAGCGCGGCGGCGGTGGCGGACACGCTCGCGGCGCGCCACTGGCTGCTGATGGGGCGCAGCAGGAACCAGGTGAGGGTGGCGGCGCTGGAGGGAAACAGCCAGACCGACGCGGCCAACGAATTCAGGGTGTAGCCGGTGGTGGGCGCCGCGCCGGTGAGCTGACAGTAGACGGCGGTCAGCGCGTGGAACACCGATGGGTAGTAGAGCGGTTGATGGGTCTCGACGTTGCGGAGTTCGCCCATGTGGGTCGAGGACGCCTGACCGGTGTCGAGCATGAAGCGCACCTCGTTGGCGTGCCAGACGGCGTCCCAGGTGCTCGGGATGGACTGCCAGTGCGTGAGGCCGCGATAGCCGGCCCACATGATCAGCGCCGCGCCCAACAGCACACCGGCGGCCACCGTCACCGCGGGCCAGCGGCTGACCCCGCGAGCCTCGGCCTCGGGATCGCGATAACGGGCGAGCGCCAACTGCAAACCCGTCGCCACCACGCACACCACCGCCAGCGCGGCGAGCGCAGTCCATCCGTTCCACGGGACGCCGAGCGCACCGAGCGGGATAATTGCCAGCGCCACAACGCCGTACGTCAGCGCAGGACCCACCGCGATGGCCACCGGCCACGTCAGCTGTGTGATGCGCGCGACTATCACACCCGGCGCGATCAGCAAGAACAGTGCGATCAGCGTTCCGGTCCACAGGCCCACTGGACTAGTATGGCTGCCCGGGTGACTCGGCTCGCCAAGCCACCATCCGGCTTGGATCGCCGAGGGGGCACCCGCTACCGTCACAATTTTCGCGAAATTGCGGAAGCCTTAAGGTGGCTGTCATGGCTTACGACGTCGCCCGGGTGCGCGGACTGCATCCGTCGTTGGGTGACGGGTGGGTGCACTTCGACGCGCCGGTCGGCATGCTCATCCCGGACTCCGTGGCGACGACGGTGTCGACGGCCTTCCGCCGGTCCGCCGCCACCATGGTCGGGGCGCACCCGTCGGCGCGGCGCAGCGCCGCCGTGCTGGAGGCCGCGCGCGCTGCCGTCGCCGACCTGTTCAACGCGGACCCGGCGGGCGTCGTGCTCGGCGCCGATCGCGCCATCCTGCTGTCGTCGTTGGCCGAGGCGTCGTCGTCACGGGCCGGCCTGGGCTACGAGGTGATCGTCAGCCGACTCGACGACGAGGCCAACATCGCGCCCTGGCTGCGCGCGGCACACCGCTACGGCGCCAAGGTGAAATGGGCCGAGATCGACATCGAGACCGGTGAGCTGCCGACCTGGCAGTGGGAGAGCCTGATCGGGAAGTCGACGCGGCTGGTCGCCGTCGCGTCGGCGTCGGCGACGCTGGGCACGGTCACCGATCTGCGGGCGATGACCAAGCTGGTGCACGAAGTGGGCGGGCTGGTTGTCGTCGACCATTCCGCCGCGGCGCCGTACCGACTGCTCGACGTCAAGGAGACCGACGCCGACGTCGTCGCAGTCAACGCCCTGGCGTGGGGCGGTCCCCCGATCGGTGCGATGGTCCTTCGCGATCCGGCGCTGATCAACTCGTTCAGCGCCGTCTCGTCCGATCCCCAGGCCGTCGGCCCGGCGCGCCTCGAGGTCGGCGCGCATCAATTCGGCCTGCTGGCCGGGTTGGTCGCCAGCATCGAGTACCTCGCGTCGCTCGACGAGTCGGCCCGCGGCAGCCGGCGCGAACGCCTGTCGGTTTCGACGCAGTCGGCCGCCGCGTATCTGAACCGGGTCTTCGACTACCTCATGGTGTCCTTGCGGTCGCTGCCGCTGGTGATGGTGATCGGCCGCCCCGAGGCGCAGATCCCGGTGGTCAGCTTCGCGGTGCAGGACGTCCCCGCCGAGCGGGTGGTGCAACGCTTGGCGGACAACGGGATTCTCGCCGTCACCAACGAGAGCTCCCGCGCGCTGGATGTGCTGGGCGTCAACGACGTGGGTGGCGCCGTCACCGTCGGCCTGGCGCATTACTCGACGACGGCCGAGGTCGACCAGCTGGTGCGGGCGCTCGCGTCGCTGGGCTGACTCATTTAGGCCGCGAGCCGAACCACACTGCGAAAATCCGGGCCAGAATTCGCAGCCAGGTTGGGTTCGCGAACAGGCCTAGACGGTCAGCACGATCTTTCCGGTGATCTTGCCCGCCACCAGCTGCTGGTGCGCCTCGGCGGCCTGCTGGATGGGCATGCGCGCGCCGATGATCGGCCGGACCCTGCCCTCGGCGATCATCGGCCACACCGAGGCCGTCACGGCCTGCACGATCTCGGTCTTGCTGTTCGGGCCGGTCACCGGCCGGGCCCGCAGCGTGGTGCCGATCACCCGCGCCCGCTTGGCCAGCAGCTTGCCGATGTTGAGCTCGCCCTTGATCCCGCCCTGCATGCCGATGATGACCAGCTGGCCGTCGGTGGCCAGCGCGTCGATATTGCGGTCCAGGTACGCGGCGCCCATGATGTCGAAAATCACGTCAGCACCGCCGTTTTCCTGCAGCCGCGCGACGAAGTCCTCGTCGCGATAGTTGATGGTGATCTCGGCGCCCAGCTGCCGGCAGAACTCCAGCTTCTCCGCCGACCCGGCCGTGATGGCCACCCGCGCCCCCAGCGCCCGCGCGACCTGGATCGCGTGGCTGCCGATACCGCTGGCTCCGCCGTGCATCAGCAGCAGCTGCCCCTTGCCCAGGTGGGCGACCATCACCAGGTTCGACCACACCGTGCACGCGACCTCCGGCAACCCCGCGGCGTCGACCAGGTCCACCCCGTCGGGGAGCGGCATCACCTGCCCGGCGGGGACGGCGACGTATTCGGCGTAGCCGCCGCCCGCGAGCAGCGCGCAAACCTGTTGTCCGACGGGCCATTCCGTCACACCCGAGCCGGCGTCGGCGACGACGCCGGACACCTCCATGCCGATGATCTCGCTGGCCCCCGGCGGAGGCGGATACTTGCCGGCGGCCTGCAGCACGTCGGCGCGGTTGACGCCGGCCGCGGCGACCTTGATCAGCACCTCGCCCGGGCCGGCGGTGACATCGGGCACCTCTTGCCAGGACAGTTGGTCGGGGGATTCGGCGACAATCGCGCGCATGGAGGCGACGTTACTAGTCCCCGTTACCCTTATGGGCGGTGGCGTGGCAGAGCGGCCTAATGCACTCGCCTTGAAAGCGAGAGACGGCTAAAACCGTCCGGGGGTTCAAATCCCTCCGCCACCGCCGGTCAGTGCAGGGTCGGCGCGTAGCGCAGCACGGCGCCGACGCCGTCGGCCGGGGTGATCCGTTCGTCGGTGCGCACCAGCGACGCCCCGACCGAAACCGCGAACATGGGCAGCGCCTCGTCGGCGCGCAACGTTTTGTCGGGTGCGGCGCCCTGTTCGGACAGCACGTTCTCGTCGGGGGCGACCGTCGTCAGGCCTTCGTCGGCGACCACGGTGGCGTCCCCGATTTCGCCGATGATCAGAGTCTCGACCGCGCCCTGGCGCAGCGCGGAGCACACCGGGCCCAATCCCTCGGCGGCCAGGCCGGATTCGCGGCCGATCTCGGCGTTGAAGCGCTGCGCGGCGGCGTCGATCGTGCGCAACTGGCGGTTGACGAATTCGTCCTCGATGGCCTGCTCGATCTCGCCGAAGTCGTGACCGCTGTGCCGCGCCCCGACCTCGAGCGGGACCGCCCGGTCGCGCAACCGTTCCGGCAACGCAGCGAGCAGGTCCGAGCGCGACCGCACCTCGCCGACGACGAAGATCACGTCGATGCCCTTGTCGTCGACGAGTTCGGCGACGCGGTCGGCGACCGCGCGCATGTTCTTGCGGGCGGCCTCTTCGGTGCGCAACTGCGGGTCGCCGTAACCCGCGGTCTCGGCGCCGGCGGCCTTGTGCACGGGGTGGCCACCGCCGTCGACGGTTTCCGAATGCAGCGTGCCGCCGAGCTGGGTGGTGATGTCGGCACCGCTGTGGTCGACGACCACCAGCACGTAGTCGGGGTGATCGAAGCTCTGCTCGAGAATCGGTACCAGATAAGGCAATTCGGACACACGGACGACGGTCGTCGCAGTGGGCCGCGCCAGATGCTCGTTGATCACCACGCCGTCGGCGCTGGCGACCACCGCGCGCCCGCTACGGCCGATCGGCGGCCGCAGGTCCATGACGGCGGTTTCGATCTCGTCGATCACCGGTTGGGCGGCGCCCTTCTGCTCGAGCTCCTCGCGCGCCGCCCGCCACTTGAGCTCGAGCTGGGCCTCGGCGTCGTGGGTGTCGTGCGAGTCCTCGAAGTAGACCGAGGCGAACGGCCCCGGTGCGTCCAGCAGCTTGCGGAAGCGTTCAGATTGCATGCGTAGTTGGTTGCCCCGCCCGTCGGCAGGCAAAACTAGTAGCTTCGATCACCCTCGCTGTCGTCGAAGAAGTGCCATTCGCCGTCGCGCTCGACCTCCATGCGCCAGCCGAGTTCGTTGCCCTCGACCTTGTTGTCGGCGAACCACGCGTGCGCCTTGTCGGCGCTTTCGATGTCCTCGGTCGCGACGACGTCGCCCTTCGGGTTGAGCACTCGATATGTAGCCATGCGTGGCAGTGTTTCCACCGCCGCGCGGCCTCAACCGGTGCGAATCTCCGCGGCGATGGTGTCCATCAGTGCGGTATATCGGCGGGCTTCCGGGTCGCGGCCGGGCTTGCCGCTGCTGATCACGCCGGCGGCCATGTCGCGCTCCGGGTCGGCCCAGACGGCGATGTTCGTCAGACCGAGGTGACCGAACGCCGCCGTCGCGCCGCGGCCGAACGGTCCGAACCGCTTGGTTCCCAGGATGAAGCCGGTGCCCCAGCGGGCCGGCATCAGGCCGATCGCGAAATCCGGTCGCAAGCGCCGGCATTCGGCCGCCGCGCCCCGCATCGTCTCCGGGCTCATCACCCGCACACCGTCGAGTTCGCCTCCGCGGCGCCAGATTTCGGCGAACCGGGACAGCTCGTCGGCGGTCGAAATGGTGTTGGACGACGGGACGATCGTGGTGAGGAACATCGGGCTGTTCGTGTACGGGATGATCTCGTGCACGGTTCCGCCGATCGCCTTGCGGAAGATCTGGGCGATCACCGGCGGCAGGGTGCGGCCGGTGGGGTGACTGGGTGCGACCAGCGGGACGTCTTGCTTGGCGACGCCGAAGTTGGTCCACCGGAAACCCAGCGGGTCGAGGATCTCCGCGGCGAGGATTTCGCGAATCTCCTTGCCGGTGGCCGCGTAGATGATCTCGCGCATCAGCGGACCCCACGTCAGCGCGTGGTACATGTGCACCAGCCCGGGGCGGTAGAGGGGCCGCAGCTCGCCGAGTTTCTGCTGCGCGTATTCGTGGTCGTCGGCGCGCTTGATGTCCGGCCTGGGCCCGGTGGGGAAGGGCAGGCCCGCGCTGTGGGTCATCACGTGCCGGATCGTGATGCGGTCCTTGCCGTGGCTGGTGAAGGTGGGCAGGTATTCGCAGACCCGGTCGTCCAGCGAGAAGACGCCCCGCTCGACGAGCATGTGCACGACGGTCGCGGTGATGCCCTTGGCCGCCGAGTACACGCAGAAGGGTGTGTCCGTGGTGACGGGGACCTTCTCGGCGTCGGGTGGGTCGGTGGGCGCGTTGCCCCAGCCGTGGCCGATCGCGCGGTTGAGCACGACGCGCCCGTGCTGGCGGATGCACACCTGGATCGCCGGATGCAGGCCGGCCTCATACCAGTGCCGCGCGGCCCGCCAGATCCGTTCGACCGCCGCGCTGTCGATCTCGGAGTGATCCTCTGCGCCGATGGCCGTCACGGAGTCCAGGTCGGCCGGGACGCGGATTCTTCCGTCGGTGGTGGTCACCCCAGCGAGAGTAGCCAAGGGCACGCTACTCCCCGGTGAACCGCGGCGGACGCTTCTCGAACGTCGCGGCGATGCCTTCGGTCAAGTCCTTGGACGGCAGGAAGGCGGCGTTCCAGGCGGCGACGTAGCGCAGGCTGTCCGAGACGGCGGCAATGCGCTGCTGGTCGAGGACGTCCTTGACGCCGTGGACGGTCAGCGGCGGGTTGGCGGCGATCTCGGCCGCGGTGGCGTGGGCGGCCGCCAGCGTGGCGTCGGCGTCGTCGTACACGTCGTTGACCAGGCCGATCTTCTCGGCCCGGGCCGCGTCGATGTCCTTGCCGGTCAACGCGAGCTCGCGCAGGTGCCCGTCGTTGAGGATCAGCGGCAGCCTGGCGAGGCTGCCGACGTCGGCCACAATCGCGAGCTTGACCTCCCGGACCGAGAACTTGGCGTCGGCGCTGGCGTAGCGGATGTCGACCGCGGAGATCAGGTCGACCCCGCCGCCGATGCACCAGCCGTGCACCGACGCGATGGTGGGGGTGCGGCAGTCGGCGACGGCGCTGATCGCGCCCTGCATGCGCTTGACCTCGCGGTGGAAGACGGCGCGGGGGCCGGCGAGCGCGTCGCCCGACAACAGCGGGGCGAACGAACCGCCCATCGCGGGCACGTCCAGGCCGTAGCTGAAGTTCTTGCCCGATCCGGTGATTACGATGGCCCGCACGTCGGGGTCGGCGTCCAGCGCCGCGAACACCTCGGGCATCTCCGACCAGAACGCCGGGCCCATGGCGTTGCCCTTGCCGGGGCCGATCAGCGTCACCTGTGCGACGTTGTCTTTGGTCTCGATGGTGACGGATTCGTATGTCTCGCCCATATCGAGACCGTAGCGTGGCAAATATGGATGCTGACTTGCGACCTGGCCCTGATTCGCCACCCACCGACGAGCTGCGCAGCGCCGAGCGCACGCTGGCGGTCTTGCAGCGTGTCCTGCATCCCATCGCGAGCGACGACCTGACCCGGCAGACGCCGTGCCGCGAGTTCGACGTGACACGGCTAACGGAGCACTTGCTGAACTCGATCAAGGGGCTCGGCGGCATGGTGGGTGCGGAACTTCCGGAGCGCGACGCCAGCGATTCGGTGGAGCGGCAGGTCGTGGCAGCCGCGCGGCCGGCCCTGGATGCCTGGCATCGCCACGGGCTGGACGGCACCGTGCCGTTCGGCAAGGGCGAGATGCCGGCCCGGGGGGCCTGCGGCATCCTGTCGCTCGAATTCCTGGTTCACGCCTGGGATTACGCCAAGGCCGTGGGACACGATATCGACGCCCCGGAGCCGTTGGCCGAATACGTGCTGGGGCTGGCGCACCAGATCATCCGCCCGGAGCAACGCGGCCGCGGCGGGTTCGACGAGCCCGTCGACGTGCCGGCCGACGCCGGCGCCCTCGAGCAGCTGATCGCGTTCACGGGCCGAGACCCGGCCGCGTAGCTCACTGAGTGTGTACCCAGGGCGTTCCGTGTGTACTGGTAGCGCGATTCGGCCCGGATTCCCGCTCTAGGCTCACACGAAAAGCCGTGAGCGCACACTAATGGGCCTCAAAGCCCTCGCGCCCGATGTGGGGCGATCCATAGCCACCAATGCATACAGTCAACGGGCGGGATCTACACCCGCTCGAGGTAGAAGTAGTAGTAGCGGCCGGCGTCCAGCACGCCCTTGCCGTTCATGATGCCCATCACCGCGTCGTCGTCGATCTTCTTGAAGTGGTCGTGGACGGGCTGGCCGTCATAGACCATCGTCGCGGTGACTTCGCCGCGGAACTCCTCCAGCCACAGGCTGGCCTCGCCCTTGCCCATCTCCTTGTTCGAGAACTTGTTCCCGTCGGCGTCCAGGCACACCAGCGGCTGCACGTCGCCGGCCGACTTGAAGGTCTTGCCGTACCAGCCGGCCTTTTCCAACTGGCCGTTCATCTTGTGGCCGGTGACGAACTCGCCGCCCTTCCACTCGCCCATCATCTCGTCGATGGCTGCCGGCTGCAGCGTCGCCCAGAAGTCGTCGAGCTCGGCATCGGCGATGTCGCCGGCGCGTTCCTTGAAGTCGGTGAACTTCTTGCGGGCCAGGCTCATTGGTTCTCCTTGATCCAGTCGCGGGCAAACCGCAGCAGCGCGTCGTTTTCCTCCGGCGCCCCGATGGTGACCCGCACCCCGTCCGGCGCGAACGGGCGGACCACGATGCGCGCCTCGGCCGCTCGCGCGACGAAGTCCTGTGTCCGTGTTCCCAAGGGCAGCCAGACGAAGTTGGCCTGCGACGGCGGCAGGGCGAACCCGGCGTCGCGCAGGCCGGCGCTGACGCGGGCGCGCTCGGCGACCACGGCGTCGGTGCGGGCAAGCAGCTCGTCGGCGGCGTCCAGCGAGGCGATGGCGGCGGCCTGCGAGATGCTCGTCACCGCGAACGGCACGTAGACCTGGTCCAGCGCGGTGATCAGGTCGGGATGCCCGACCGCGTAGCCCACGCGTAGGCCCGCCAGCCCGTACGCCTTCGAAAACGTGCGCAGCACAACGACATTGCTGCGGGTGCGGGCCAGCTGCAGGCTGTCGGGCAGCATGCCGTCGCGGATGTACTCGACGTAAGCCTCGTCGATGGCGATCAGGATGTGCGGCGGCACGGCCTCGACGAAACGGGCCAGCGCATCCGGGTCGACGACCGTCGAGGTCGGATTGTTGGGGTTGCACACGAAGATCAGCCGGGTGCGCTCGGTGACCGCGGCGAGCATCGCGTACAGGTCGTGCGTGTGGTCGGTCAACGGCACCTTGACGGCGGTGGCGCCGGCCACCTGAACCATGGGCGGGTACAGCTCGAAGCTGTGCCACCCCATCACCACCTCGTCGCCCGCGGCGGAAGTGATCTGGATGACCTGCTGGCACAGACTGACCGAACCGCAGCTCACCGCGACCTGCTCCGGCGCGAAGTCCGCGGAGCTCGCCGAGCTGAGGTGCTTGGCCAGCGCCGCCTTGAGTTGCAGGTTCGCGCTGTCCGGGTAGCGGTGGATCGTGTCGGTGGCCCGTTCGATCGCCGCGCGGACGCTGGGCAGCGGCCCGTGCACCGTTTCGTTGCTGGCCAGTTTGATCGAACCCGGCACCGTCTTGCCGGGGACGTAGACGGGAAGCCCCGCCAGCTCGGGTCGCAGGCGGGCGGTCACTTCGACAGCATATGTCGGCGCTGTGTACGCTATGCCTCCGGCGGTTCAGGGACGGCTGTAAGGGTTCGGGTACCCTCAGGAAGTCCGATGGAGGCGTGCCAGAGCGGCCGAATGGGGCTCACTGCTAATGAGTTGTCCCCCTCAAAGGGGACCGGAGGTTCAAATCCTCTCGCCTCCGCCACGTCCTTTCGGGGGCGAGACAACTGAAGACAGGCGCCCGTAGCTCAACGGATAGAGCATCTGACTACGGATCAGAAGGTTAGGGGTTCGAATCCCTTCGGGCGCGCTCATTTCCGCATCGGATGCCGGTGAAAGCGACGCCCGGCCTTCACATTCAGTCACAATTCAGCGCTGTGCCGCGGCGGTCAGTAGTAGGCCTTTAGAGCCTGCTTGACCTCAGCGGGCAGATTCAGCTGGCCTTGCAGGCCTTCGCCGTACGCGGCGTCAACCGCCACGCACACGGGGTCGAGGCTGAGCGACTTGGGCGGAAGTGGCGCTGCCGCCAACGCCGGCAACCGCGCGTCCGGCCCCGTCTGCTGCCCGGCAAGGGGCAGGCTGGGACGGAGGGCAAACCCGCTCAAGTGCTCCTCATCGAGTGCCAGGCGCATCTCGGGTTCCGCGGCGGCCGTCAGGCTTCGCCCGCCGACACCCTGCCCGCGCTTTTCGTCCGCGAGCAGCGTCGGCAACCGCTGCAGCGCGTCGGTCAGGGCGGCCCGGGCGTCGGCAAAAGTGATGGGCGGGACATTCGGATCAGCCGCCCCGTAGTTGACCACGCGCGTATCGGTCCCGAGCGCCAAGGCCTCGCCGGCGACGCCTAAGCCGGACATGAGGGCCTTGGTTCCGATGACCGGGCTCCCGTCGACCAGCACCAGCACGACGTCGGTTTCGTTGGCGCCGATCAAGGCCGCATAAGGATCGGCCGAGGGCGCCGCCGCAATCACGGTGACGTCGGCGCGCTTGGACGGCTCGATGCTGCCGATCAGTGCGCCCCACTTCACGATCGCCGCCGGTGTGCTCGTCGCCATCGCGACAATGTCGCGGTCGGAGAGCCCTATCTGATCGATCTCATTGACGATCTTGGCAACCTTGAGCTCGTTCAGCAGGTTCTTGCTGCCCGAGGGCGACCAGTCCGAACCGAGGGCGACGGGCACTCCGGCGGCGCGGGCGGACTTGACGTTGGCGGTGCCGCCGTAGAGCAGAAGGTTGCTCAAAGGCGACCACACCATCGACCCATGGTTCTGGGCCAGCACGGCGAAGTCCTCTGGTTTGAGCGCGGCGCAATGGATGCCGGCCAGTGCGGGACCGATCGCCCATTGCGTGCCATTGTTCAGCGCGAGGAAGGCGTTGCGCGCTTCGTCGTCCAGGCCTTCGCTCAGGTGGAGCAGCAGACAGGAGGCTTTGTCGACCTCCTTCTTGAATTGCGACCATTGCGACGCTTCCACGTCGGGAATGTGCGTCGTGGCTCGATGAAACGCGGCGTCGTTGGGATCGTCGACCGCCCGTAGGGTGCCGTGGTAGTACGCCTGCAGCTGTTCGGACTTGAGCGAGATGCCCTCGCTGGTCGTCACACCTCCTAGGAGGCACTTGGTTTCGGCGTAGCGCGCGACCGCCGCAAGCAGGTGCGGGTCCTTGGAATTCGCGATTGTCGTCATCGGGGCCGACACCGAGCGGACATAGTCCGTGTCGCTCTGCCATTGGCCGCGGTTCGTGTAGAGCTTCGGAACCTGCCACATCGGCAAGGCGTCGTAGCTCAGGTGATTGTGCAGCTCGATCAGCCCCGGGAAAATGAACCCGCCCGTCTCGACGACCGGGGCTCCGGCGAACCCCGGGGGCGCCGCGGCGCCACGGTCGCCGGCCGAAACGATCTGGTTGCCGTCGATGTAGACCGCACCGTTCGGCCAGGTATCGAAGGCGGCGTTCATCGTGACCACAGAGCCGTGCAGGACGAATTTCATGGGTCTACTCCCTCCGGGAGGGTCGCCTTAAGGGGTGGCCGGGACGATGCCGTCGGGGACCTCGACGGTGATGGTGCGCCGCTTCAGCGCCGCCGTCGTGCCGGTACGCGTCGCCCATCCGCTATCGCCCTGCATCCAGGCCGGCGTTCCCGCCGGCAGGTCGAATGCCGGAATGGGCGGCAGTTCGGCCGGAAGGAATGTGGCGCCATAGGGAACGAACTGGCGTGCCGCGTCGGGCTCGGTTACGGCGCTGCGGAGAATCTGCAGCGCCGCGTTCCATTGGACCAGCATGGCCGTGGTCGCGGCGGCGATCTGTGCCGGCGTCCCGCCCGTGCCCTCCGGCGAAGTCGGGTGGGGCACATGCTGATACGCGAGTGCCTTGTAGGCCGCATTGGCGGGATCCTGAAGAAAGTCACGCCAGGCTTGATCCGCGAGGGAGCCGAACGCCACGACCGCCTCGACCGTCCCCGGGGCCAGCAGCGCGGAGAGCCACCGGTTGCGGTACTGGACGATTGGCGGGTCGCTGACATGCTGGTTACCCCCGCTCTGACCGTAGACGCTGTAGAGGAAGGTATTGACCATCACATAGCTTCGATCGAGGCCGAGCTTCGCCAGAAAGCCCTGGACGCGATGTCCCGCCGTGCCGACCAGGATCCGGCGGACCACCGCCTCGTGCTGGGCCGGATCCTGGCCGATGCAGAGGAGACGCGCCGTACCGTCGAGGCGGCCCCGATGGAAGATCGGGCCCCATTCGACGCGGAATGCGTCGTAGGGATACACCGGTGCCGCCGGTGCCTGATCGCAGAGGGTCAGAAACGGCTCGCCGACGTAACCGGGATCAAAGGTCTGGGGCATCAGACTGAGCGTCACTGGTTGCCCCGTTCTTGCCGGGTTTTGTGCGATGTCGCGGGCGTCTGGGAAGCAGTGACCGGGACAGTAACGTCGCCGCTCTCGGCGAGTAGTTGTTCCCAGGTGCCAAACGACATGCAGAACCGTCCGCTGCGACCGAAGTTGGTCCCCCAGCTATTCCATAACCAGATCAATTGGTTGTCGGCGTCGATGCCGTCGACCACCACCTCGTGGCCGCCGCGCACGATGGCATCGTCAGTGATCGTGACCAGGCCGGTGTCCGGGTCGGGCTCGTCGAAGCTGGTATACCAGTTGAAGCCGGTGATCACCGGCTGGATCACTAGCGCCGTCAAAGCGTGTTGAAGCCCAAATGCGTGCCGGTACGAGGAGATCCAGCCAAGCTGTTGGGCGGCCTTGCACACCATGAGCCCCGAGCCGCCGGGGTCGTTGGGCGGATACGGCTGGCCCTCGAGTTTGGTTTCCAATTCGTAGAGCATGACCGCATCGGATTCGGTGTAGGACTTAGCGCCGGTGTAGTCGGGCGCGGAATTTAGCGCCCCGCACAATGCATTTGCGGTGCAGGAGCCGATCTGGCCCTGGTCGAGTGGCAAGCCGGTCGCACGATGGTCGACCGAGACTATGGCCTGCGCCCTCTCGGCCGGGAAGTCACGCGACCGCGGGTCGTGTTCGATGTGTCGTCCCAGGCGCCGAGTTGGCACGACGGTCTCGGCGAGTCGCTTGCGGACGATGTGGGTCTGGCTTGCCATCAGTTTCTCCTTGGAATTTGAAAAGCAAACGGCGCGACCGCTAAGGCGTCCACCTCGTGGTCCGTCGAGCGGACCGAGACACCATCGAACAATTTGCTCGTTTCGGTTGCACCGATGCGGTGTCAGAACTATTACGCGGGGTCACGCCGAACACATGCGTAGTGCGCTACCCCACTTCCGTCGGCATCCCGCGGAGTGGGGGCGCGGACGCGGGGTGCGCTCACCTTCCCGAAACGATTTGAATCGTTAAGACTCAGTTCCTTGTGGGTGCGCGGTTTCGGCGCTACCTTTCGCACATGACTAACGGGATTGCGCGAATCGGTGGTGGTGGCGGCGGCTTCGTGGGTGGCGGCGCCGGTGGACGTGTCGGGGGTGGTGCCGGTGGACGCCTCGGCGGTGGCGCGGGTGGCCGCGTGGGCGGTGGCGCGGGTGGCCGCGTGGGCGGTGGCGCGGGTGGCCGCCTCGGCGGCGGCGCCGGCGGTCGCTAGCCCCTAACTTTTTTCATTCGGTAAAGGCGCCCCCGGCTCAGACGATCGGGCCGGGCGGCGCTTCCGTGTCGGCCGAACCGGCCAGATCGAGCTGCATCCACGCGACGTCGTGCCAGCGGCCGTGTTTCCATTCGACGCGCCGGTATAGCCCGGCCTCTTCGAATCCGAAGGATCGATGGAAACGGTTGCTGGCCTCGTTGGGTTGGGTGATGCCGGCGAGGGCCTGCCGGTAGCCACGTTCCGTGAGCCGGCGCAGTAGCCGGGTGTAGAGCGCGCGGCCGGCGCCGGCGCGGTGGTGGTCCGGATGGACATAGAGTCCGGTCTCGGCCGTCCACCGGTAGGAGGGCAGGCGATTGAGCGTGTGCCCGAAGGCGAATCCGACAACCCGATCGTCGCGTTCGAGGACGAGCCACTCGTGGGTCTCGCGGGCGGCGGTGATCCGCGCCGACATCTCGGCTTCGCTCGGGACTTCGAGCTCCCAGCTGATCGCCGTCTCCAGCACATACGGACGGTAGATCGCGACGCAGGCGGCCGCGTCGTGCGCGGAAGCGGTGCGCACCAGGCCGATGCTCGTTTGCATGTAAGCAGTCTGTCACTGCTTGCCGGCGAGCGACTTTGGCCACTACACCGGCGACCAGTCGTCCCAGGACCCGGCGTAGTCGAGAGTCGTCCGCGGGATCTAGGTGGAGGCGATGATCTCGCGAAAGTGGTCCTGCCAACCCACCACATGCAGATGTGGAAGACGTACTGGTGCCAGCTGAGCTGATACCCATCGGGGATGTCCTCGCCCTTGTTCTCGGGGGAGAACAAGGGCGACGGCCAACAACCCGATCACCGTCGAGGCGGGAAGCTGGATTATGGGCGTGGTTGGAACGGCCGGCGGGGCGGGATGGTCACGGTCTGGGTCACCGTGCTGGTTTCCGTGCTCGGGGAAACGGTGACCGTGCTCGGCGGAACCGTCGTCGTCGGAGTGTCGGTGCTCGGGGTTCCCGTGTCCGTATTCGCCGGCGGGGCGGTCTCGGTGACGGTCTGGGTCGGCGCGCCACCGCCGCCGCCGTGGTGGTGCGGCGGCTCCGTCGTGGTGGTTGCCGCCGAAGCGGTGGTGGTGGGAGCCGGTGTCGTCGTGGTGGTGGTCGGGGCCGGGGACGGCGAACCGGCCACCAGCTTGACCACCGCGTACGCCGCCAGGCCGAGCACGATCACCCCGAGAGCGCCGGCGGCGACCAGCGCTGCCGGGCGGCGATACCAGGGAGTCGGCGGCTCGGGCGGCTCTGGGGACGGTTCGTCGTAATAACCGCCGTAGGCGGCCTGGGTCGGCTCGGAGTAGAAGTCGGGGTTCTCGGGGTAGGGCGGCACGAAGGGAGATGTTAGTGGGTCAGGATTCGTCGCCGATAAGCGTCAGCGCCCGCTCGAACAGGTGCACCGTGGCGGCGTGTAGCTGGTCGCCGACCGCTTTTTCGGCCTTTCCGGCGCAGGCCCGGGCCAGCGTCCCCTCGATCACGATGCCGAGCTTGAAGCAGGCCAGCACGGTGTACCAGGTGATGTTCGACAGGTCGCGGGTGGTGTTGGCGGCGTACCGCTGGAACAGGTCGTCGGTACTGGCCAGCCCGTCCTGGCCGCCCAGGGCGTGACTGAACACGCTGGAACCGTCGGGCTGGCGCCAGGTCGCCAGCAGCCAGCCCAGGTCCAGCAGCGGGTCACCGATCGTGCACATCTCCCAGTCGACGATCGCGACCACCTCGGGTCCGGTGCGGGAAAACATCACGTTGGCGGCGTGGTAGTCGCCGTGCATGATGCCGGGGGTCCAGGTCGTCGGTCGCCGGCGCTCCAGCCAGGCGGAGACTTCCTTGATCCCCGGGATGTCGGGTCCGGGGTACCCGTCGTACTCGCTGTAGGAGTCCAGCTCGGAAAGCCAACGCGGCACCTGCCGCTCCAGGAAGCCCTCCGGCTTGCCGAAGTCGGCAAGCCCGACGGCCACGTGATCGACGGCGCCGAGCCTCGCCAGCGCGTCGGCCATCGACAGGCCCATCCCGAACCGCACGCTGGCGTCGCCCGCGTGTAACGGCGGTAGCCCCTCGCCGGCGTTGAATCCGTCGACCGGCTCCATCAGGTAGAAGACCGCGTCGCCGAGCACGCTGGTGTCGTCGCAGGTGGCGATCAGGTGCGGGTGCGGCACATCGGAACCGGCGAGCGCGGCAAGGACTTTCGTCTCGCGCAGGATCACGCTGTTGCTCCGCGGGCGCAGATGCCGCGGTCCGCGCCGCAACACGTAGGGGCGCCCGGCCCGGGTGAATCGCAGCATAACGTTCTGGGTGCCGCCGGTGACGGTGGTGACGTCCTCCAGCGGGCCCTCACCGAGCCCCTGCTCGGACATCCATTCCGCTACGGCATCGAGGGCCCCGACGTTGGTGGGCTCCACTTTCAACCCTTGGGCCGCGGGGTGTAGCGAACGGTCTGCGTCCAGATCATGCCGTCGCGAAACACGAATGTATCGACGCCGTCGTCGACCCGGTTGAGCGGTGAATCGGCCGCCCACTCCAGGAACAGCACGTTGCCCTCGAAGATCTGGTTCTTGAGATCCCATGCCGCGTCGGGCAGGTCGTCGAGCAATTTGGCGAAGACCCCGCGAATCGCGTCCCGGCCGCGCGCGACGCCTGCCGGGGTGATGACCACTGAATCCTCTGTGTAGTCGGCGACGATTCCGTCCAGGTCGCCTGCGCCGAGCGCCTGCCCGTGGTGGGCAAATATCTCCTGCGGCGTACGGGTCATGGGATGAAGCGTAGGTCACTGGCGGTGGGATGCCGGCGGGGCCAGAGCCCTGGAACAATAGTGTGGGCAACTAACGAACTTGAGGCTGGGAAGGGAAACCGCGATGCCGCGTACCGACAACGATTCCTGGGACATCACCCAAAGCGTGGGAGCCACCGCGCTGGGCGTCGCGGCGGCGCGTGCCGCCGAGACCGAGAGCGAGAATCCCCTCATCAACGACCCGTTTGCGCGGGTGTTCGTCGACGCGGCGGGCGAGGGGATGTGGAGCATCTACGCCGACCCCGACCGGCTCGCCAAGGCGGTCGAGCTCGAACCGGAGGTTCGGTCGCGGATTCAGCTGATGATCGACTTCATGGCCACGCGCACAGCGTTTTTCGACGAATTCTTCATGGGCGCGGCCGACGCGGGCGTTCGCCAGGTGGTGATCCTGGCTGCCGGCCTGGACGCGCGCACCTGGCGGCTGCCCTGGCCCGACGGCACCGTCGTGTACGAGCTCGACCAGCCCAAGGTGCTGGAGTTCAAGTCCAACACGTTGCGCGAGCACGGCGCTCAGCCGAACGCGCGGCTGGTGAACGTGGCGATCGATCTGCGTCAGGATTGGCCAAACGCGTTGCAGGAAGCCGGGTTCGACGCGTCACGCCCGGCGGTGTGGTCGGCCGAGGGCCTCGTCCGTTATCTGCCGGCGCAGGCCCAGGACCTGCTGTTCGAGCGCATACATGCGCTCAGCGCGCGGGGTAGTTGGCTCGCCTCCAACGTCCCCGGCGAGGGCTTCACCGACCCCGAGCTCGTTCGTCGACAGCGCGAGGACATGCAGCGGATGCGGGCCGCGGCGGCCAGGCTGGTCGACGCCGAGATCACCGACTTTGACGACCTCTGGTACCCGGAGGAGCGCACGCCCGTCGACGGCTGGCTGCGCGAGCACGGCTGGGACGTGTCCACCGCGACCTTCGCTGAGCTGATGGCCCGCTACGGCCGCACCATTCCGCAGGACGGGGCGAGCGCTATGCCGCCCACTCTCTACGTGTCGGCGCAGCGGCGAGCGGGCTGACCGCGATCTCGTTGAGAGTCAACCACTTTCAGTGGTGAACTGCTAGGGGGACATGCCGGAGTCGATCCAGCGCTGAAAGACGTCGACCTTCTGGGCCGGCCAGGCCCCGTCGCACGGCATCGAACCGTCGCGAAGGCGTTGGACGATAGCCGCCGCGTGCGACTTGACGTCGTTGTAGGACCACAGGTCGAACGCCCACTTCATCGAGTCTCGGTCGTCCGCCCGGAAGAGCGGTTTGATATTGCGCTCGAATAGGACTTCCTCGCCGGCACCCGGCAAGGGCTGACTCGTGGTGGCTTCCGAACCGACGGCGACCGACGGTTGGCGCTGAGCCGCCGAATCGGAGTGGGAGCAGCCGGAGGCCAACGCGACAGCCGCAGCCGTCGCGGCGACGGCCGGCAGCGCGGCGAGCGAGCGATGAGGCTGGCGCATAACGGTGGTAACCCTCCTGGTCGGTTCGCACCCTTGAATGGGAACGACTCTCCGTGGGATAGGGCCCCGGGTTACTCGTAAGCGGCCGTGCGGCGAGGCGAAGGCTATTTCGAAGCCTGCAGGCCCGCCGAACTTTCCACGTCGCGCTTGATCGCCGCGAGCGCGTCGACCGGTGTCAGGTCCTGGCCCTCGCTGTTCTGACCGAGTTGCGGCCAGCCCGCGCCGCCGGGCCCTCGCAGCTGGTCCCAGATGTCGCGGACCTTGCTCAGCAGTTCGGCTTGTTCGTCGTCGGTGAGTGCCATCAGCCATCCTCCGTTCGTACTGATGCCGCATGCGGCGGCGAATTCTTGCGGTGTCAGCCCGTCGGCGGAGTTCATGTCGCAACTGCCGAACGGTGGGCACCCCTGCGGCAGGTTGGGGCTGTAGCCCGTGCCGTCGGTGTACTGGTGCGCGACTTGACCCGGAAGGTTCGGGTCGGACCCGTAGGCGGCCGCGATGACGCGTAGGCCCGCGGGCCGCGTGCGCCACATGTTGTCGAAGTCGTATGCGTTGGCGTACCCGATGATTCGCGCCGGGGACCCGGCGTAGTCGGCCAGGTTCCAGTACAGGCTGTTGATCCAGCTCGAGCCGTCTCCGGGTGGGTTGCCGCCGGCTTCGACGTCGAGCATCAGCGCGACCCGCGGGTGCAGTCCGCCCGCGGCACCGATCGTCGAGCGCACGGTGTTGGCGTTGTCCAACCAGTTCGGCCGCACATAGGTGTAAACGATCCCGAAGGTCAGGCGCCCGCTGTCCAAGGCCGCGCGCATCCATGCGTAATTCACCGCGAAGTTGTGATCTCGATAGGTGCCGTCGCACACCCGGATGGAAAGCACCGGGTACGGATAGGAATCGTCCACGGGCACTTGGAATTCGGAGACGTCGGCGAACAGGGTGTCGGTCACGGCGCATCGCCTCGAGAGCTCAGCCGAGAGCGACCCATCTCAATCCCCCTTCACCGCAACCCCACTCGCCATGCTACCGACCGCGGTAATCTCGCGGTTATGGCTGAGCGGCCGGCCCGGGTCAGCGACGTGCATCGGATCGCCGCGTCGATGCCACACGTTAAGCGCTTGGAGGGCCCGAAGGGCAACCCCATCTATCAGGTCGGCGGAAAGTCGTTCGTGTTCTTCCGCACTCCACAGCCCGACGCGACGGATCCGGACACCGGTGAGCGCTACGACGACGTGATCATGCTGTGGGTGGAGTCGGAAAGCGACAAGCTCGCGCTCGTCCAGGACCCCGCGTCGCCGTTCTTCACCACAAGCCATTTCGACGGGCATCCCTCGGTGCTGGTGCGGGCCAGCCGGCTGGCCGATATCACCAGGACCGAACTCGCGGAGCTGATTCAGGACGCGTGGCTATCCCGCGCCTCCAGGCGACGCGCGGAGGCCTGGCTCGCGGAGCGTTCCTGATAACGGAAGCGTTAAGGCGTCGTCGTGGACCACGTTTAGACGCAAGTCCAACGGGTAACGCTAGGTCCACGAGATTTTTTCTCGAACACAATGGAGGTCACCATGGGTGGTCGCGGAGTGATCGGCGGGATTGTCCTGATCTGGTTACTCATCGGAGTCTTCGCGGCTTTTCAGCGCGACTACTTCAAGGGCGGCGCAACAAATTGTGTCACCGCGGGAAACATTGCGTTGACGGTTATCGCCGGTCCCCTGAATTACGCGGGCGTCAATCCCAAAGTCAAGGATTGCCATGTCCCGCAGCCCAGTTCAATGCCCAGTGGTCTAGCAGTGGTCTAGAAACGGCCACGAAACAACGTAGACCCCTCACAAAAAGGAAGTTGTCATGATCATCCTCGGCGTAGTGCTACTCATTCTCGGGTTTGTGTTTAGCCTCCCGCTGTTGTGGGAGATCGGCATCGTCGTGCTCGTTATCGGCGCGGTGCTGTGGATCATGGGCTCCGTCGGCCGGCCGGTCGCCGGCAGGCGGTATTGGTACTAGGCACCCCCGTGAAATCGGATCGCGTGACTGCCCGACAGTCACGCGATCTTTTCACAGGTGACGCAAAGGAACGCCATAGCGTTGCCTCAGCCCGGTGCGGATACTGGAACTCGTGACGCAGTCCCGGGCCTCGGTAGAGCGGGTTGTCATGTGCCGCGCGGACGGCAACCCGATCAATGTCCTCGTCGTTGACGACGAAGCGGTGCTGGCGGAAATGGTCTCCATGGCGCTGCGATACGAGGGCTGGACCATTTCCACCGCGGGCGACGGCGCATCGGCTATCGCAGCGGCCAGGGCCCAGCGTCCCGACGTAGTCGTACTCGATGTGATGCTGCCCGACATGAGCGGGCTGGACGTGCTGCACAAGCTGCGCGAGGACAATCCGCAACTGCCGGTGTTGTTGCTCACGGCCAAGGACGCCGTCGAGGACCGCATCGCGGGTCTGACCGCCGGCGGCGACGACTATGTGACCAAGCCCTTCAGCATCGAAGAGGTCGTGCTGCGGCTCCGGGCGCTGCTTCGTCGTACCGGGGTGACGACCGTGGACAGCGGGGCGCAGCTGGTGGTCGGGGACCTGGTGCTGGATGAGGACAGTCACGAGGTGACCCGCGCGGGCGAACCAATCTCGTTGACCTCCACCGAATTCGAGCTGCTGCGGTTCATGATGCGCAACTCCAAGCGGGTGCTGAGCAAGGCCCAAATCCTGGACCGGGTGTGGAGTTACGACTTCGGCGGGCGGTCGAACATCGTCGAGCTCTACATTTCCTACCTGCGCAAGAAGATCGACAACGGTCGTGAACCCATGATCCACACGCTGCGCGGCGCGGGCTATGTCCTCAAGCCGGCCCGCTAGGACGCGGCGGGTCTGGTCACTTCGGCTCCGGCTGCTGGTCGGCCAGATCGTCGTGCTCGCCGTCGTCTGCATCGGCATCACCGCGGCGACCGAACTGGCGTTGCTGCACCACCTGGTCGCGCAGCTCGACGGGCAACTCGCGGGGACCTCGTACCGCTCCGCGCTGATGTACCCCGAACCGAAACGCCCGGGCTGGCGCCACGAGTCGCACTTCTATCCCAGACCGGGTCCCGGCCCGCGGTTCCTCGATGCCCCGGGCCAGCCCGCGGGCATGGTCGCCGCGGTCATCACCGACGGCAAGATCGTCGACGCCGGATACCTGACCAGCGACGGCGCGCGGGCCGCGTTGACCCAGGCGGCGCAGACGCAACTTGAACACATCGCCGGCAGCCGCAAGCCGGTGACGCTCGAACTGGACGGACTCGGCCGGTACCGCGTCGTCGCCGCCCCGAGCCGCAGTGGCGGGGACGTGATCGTCACCGGCCTGTCGATGTCGAACATCGACGCCACCATGATCCGGATGCTGGTCATCCTCGGGATCGTCACGGTGATCG
This sequence comes from Mycobacterium sp. E796, assembly GCF_001672815.1. Lineage (GTDB taxonomy): Bacteria > Actinomycetota > Actinomycetes > Mycobacteriales > Mycobacteriaceae > Mycobacterium. The sequence continues at coordinate 70,386 of NZ_LZKK01000260.1, forward strand.
CGCTGGTTGCCGCGACCAGTGCCGGCGTCGTGATCATCCGGAGGGCGCTGGCCCCGCTGCGTCGGGTCGCGCAAACCGCGAGCGAGGTCGTCGAACTGCCGTTGGACCGCGGCGAGGTCGAGTTGCCGGTGCGGGTGGCGGAGTCCGACGCGAATCCGTCCACCGAGGTGGGCCAGCTCGGGTCGGCGCTGAACCGGATGCTCGACCACATCGCGGCGGCGCTGTCGGCCCGGCAGGCCAGCGAGACCCGGGTACGCCAGTTCGTCGCCGACGCCAGCCACGAACTGCGCACGCCGCTGGCCGCGATCCGCGGCTACACCGAGCTCACCCAGCGCATGGGTGACGACCGCGAGGCCGTCGCGCACGCGATGAGCCGGGTGGCATCCGAGACCGAGCGGATCACGCGCCTCGTCGAGGACCTGCTGTTGCTCGCCCGCCTCGACTCCGGCCGGCCGCTGGAACGCCAACCGGTGGATCTGTCGCGGCTGGCGGTCGACGCCGTCAGCGACGCGCACGTCGCCGGGCCGGATCACCAGTGGGAGCTGGACCTGCCGGAGGAGCCGGTGGTCGTCACCGGTGACGCGGCGCGGCTGCAGCAGGTGCTGACCAACCTGCTGGCCAATGCCCGGGTCCACACCGCGCCCGGCACCGTCGTGACGACCCGGTTGAGCACCGAGCCGACGCAGACCGTGCTGTCGGTCATCGACAACGGCCCCGGCATTCCGGCGGGGCTGCAGTCCGAGGTCTTCGAGCGGTTCGCCCGCGGTGATTCCTCGCGCTCGCGCAAAGGCGGCAGCACCGGGCTCGGGTTGGCGATCGTCTCCGCGGTGGTCAAGGCGCACCACGGGACGATCACGGTTGACAGCGCACCCGGTCACACCGAGTTCACGGTGCGGTTGCCACTCAACGGGTGGCAACCGCCCGCATCAATCAGCTGAGGCTGGATTGCCCGCCTCCTCAGCGGGCCATTCCGGCCCGCATCGTCACCGGGCTAGGACCGATTGCCCGCCTCCTCAGCGGCGCGTGCCGCGCCGCATCGTCACCGGGCTAGGACCGATTGCCCGCCTCCTCAGCGGGCCATTCCGGCCCGCATCGTCACCGGGCTAAGAGCAAGTCACGTCGATTTCGAACGGCTTGTTCACCGGCTGCGTCGGGTTGGCCATGTCGACCCCGGTGGCGGTGCCGGTGACCTTGTAGCTGTTGCCGTTCTTGGTCGCCGAGGCGTTGCCCTGGCCGGAACCCTGCGCGTACGCGAGGGTCACACCGTTGACATTGCCGAGCCCGACGGACTTCACCGTATTGTCACCTGCGAGCACGACGGAGATACCGGTCGCCGCACCACCGACCGCGATGGTCGTATTGCCGCCGACCGTCGTGCACACGACGGACCCGGTCACGTTCTGGTTCTTGCCATCGATGGTCACCGTCGGCGCTGCCGCGCCGCTTCCGGGGGTGGCAACCGCGACGGACGTGCCGTTCGCACTACCGCTCGTGCTCGACTTGTTGCTCGAACACCCGGAAATGCCGGCGGCCAGAATCGCCGCTCCGGCTACCGCGACAGTCAGTCCACGCTTCACCTGTTCTCCTTTGCCCGATTGTTGCGGTCCTCGGCATTGAGAACCGTCAAGGCAGTATGCAAGTTTGCCGTGCCGCAGGAAAGAGGTACGGCGAAATTGTTTCGCATCGGTTAACCCACCAGCTCTGCACACGTCCTTCCACCAAAGGACGCATTAATGGCACTGTGTTGCCGTGGATCACAAACCCCCCGCCGCCGTCATCGAGTCGGCCCATCGCGACCATGCTCTGCCATTCGACGACACGAGGGACTTCGAGAGCGCCGATCGCGGCTTCATCGCGGCCCTGTCCCCGTGCGTCATCACAGCGGCCGACGGGCGCGTGGTTTGGGACAACGACGCTTACTCCTTCCTCACCGGTGACGCGCCGACGTCCGTGCATCCGAGCCTTTGGCGCCAATCGACGTTGGCCGCCAAGCAGGGGCTGTACGAGGTGGTCCCGGGCATCTACCAGGTCCGCGGCCTTGACATCTCGAACGTCACCTTCGTCGAGGGCGACACCGGCGTCATCGTCATCGACCCGCTGATATCCACCGAGGTCGCGGCGGCGGCGCTAAACCTGTATCGCACCCACCGCGGCGGAGACCGTCCCGTCGTCGCGGTGATCTACACCCACAGCCACGTCGATCACTTCGGCGGCGTTCTCGGCGTCACCACGCAGGCCGACGTGGACAGCGGCGCGGTGGCGGTGCTGGCCCCGGAGGGCTTCACCGCGCACGCTGTCCAGGAGAACGTCTATGCCGGCCCGGCGATGACGCGGCGCGCGACCTACATGTACGGCTCCATGCTGGCGCGCGGACCGCAGGCCCACGTCGGTTGCGGCCTGGGTCAGGCCGCGTCCACCGGCGAGATCGGCATCATCGTCCCTACCGTCGACATCCGGGAGACCGGCGAGAAGCACACCATCGACGGTGTGGAGATCGAGTTCCAGATGGCGCCCGGCACCGAGGCGCCGGCCGAAATGCACTTCTACTTCCCGCGGTTCCGCGCGCTGTGCATGGCCGAGAACGCCACCCACAACCTGCACAACCTGCTGACCCTGCGCGGCGCGCTGGTGCGCGACCCGCACGCCTGGTCGGGCTACCTGACCGAGGCCATCGACGCGTTCGCCGATCGCGCCGACGTGGTGTTCGCCTCCCACCACTGGCCCACCTGGGGCCGGGCGGACATCGTCGAATTCCTTTCGCTGCAACGCGATCTGTACGCCTACCTGCACGACCAGACGCTGCGCCTGCTCAACCAGGGGCACACCGGCGCCGAGATCGCCGAGGCGTTTCAAATGCCGCCCGCGCTGGAGCGCGCATGGCACACCCACGGGTACTACGGCTCGGTCAGCCACAACGTCAAGGCGGTCTACCAGCGCTACATGGGTTGGTTCGACGGCAACCCGGCGCGGCTGTGGCCCCATCCGCCGGAGGCGATCTCCCCTCGCTACGTCGACGCGATGGGCGGCATCGACCGGGTCGTCGAGCTCGCCCAGGCGGCGTTCGATGTCGGTGACTTCCGTTGGGCGGCAACGCTGCTCGATCATGCCGTCTTCACCGACAGCGGGCACGCGGCCGCCCGCTCGCTGTACTCCGATGTGTTGGAACAGCTGGCCTACGGTGCCGAGAACGCCACGTGGCGCAACTTCTTCCTGAGTGGGGCCGTCGAACTGCGCGAGGGCAACTTCGGCACCGCGGCCCAAGTCGCTTCTCCCACAATGCTTTCTCAGCTGACACCCGAGCAGATCTTCGACAGCCTCGCCATCCGGGTCAACGGACCGCGCAGCTGGGACCTTGACATCGCCGTCGACATCGCGTTCGCCGACGCGGCCGCCAACTACCGGCTCAGCCTGCGCAACGGGGTGCTCGTGCACCGCCGAGTGGCGCCCGACCCGGCGACGGCGACGGTTACGGTGAACGCCGACAGCAAGTTTCGCCTGCTGGCGGCGGCGATGGGCGACTTCGCCTCGCCCGGTCTGGACGTTTCTGGTGACCAGTCGGCGCTGCAGGCCTTCCTCGGCGCGCTCGACGAGCCCGACCCGGCTTTCAACATCGTCACGCCGTAATCGATACCGCGAGCAGTCCCCCGCAAGCGGGAGGTGCCCCCAGCAAAAGCCCCTCAAATGGCGCTGAATTGGGTGCTTTTGCGTCTGCTCGCGCTACTAAGGTGCCACGTCGATGACCACCTTGCCGAGCACCTTTCGCTCGGCAACATGTCGCAGCGCGGCCGGGGCCTCGGAAAGTGGGAAGCGGGCGCCGATGTAGGGCCGGATCGTGCCGGCGGCGAACATCTGCTCCAGCTCGCGCATGTCGCGCGCGGCGTCGTCGGGCCGGTCGCCCATGAAAGTGCGGATCTCCATGCCGCGGATCGTGATTCCCTTGAGCAGGACCAGGTTCAGCGGGATGGACGGGATGGTGCCCGACGCGTAGCCGAGGGTGATGAAGCTGCCGCCGCGGGCCAGGCCGCGCAGCGCGGGCTCCGAGTACGGACCGCCGACGGGGTCCAGGACCACCCGGGCGGAGTCGCCTGTGAGCTCGCGGATGCGCGTTTTGAGGTCCTCGTGGTCGTAGTCGACGGTGGCCTCGGCGCCGCGCCGCCGGCACAGCTCGAGTTTTTCGGGACTCGAGGCGGCGGCCAGCACGCGGGCGCCCATCGCGACCGCCAGGTCGACGGCCGCCAGCCCCACACCACCGGCGGCGCCCAGCACCACCACCCAATCACCCTGTGCTACTTCGGCAATCGACCGCAGCGCGTGATAAGCGGTGCGATAGGTGACACCGAACGCCGCGGCCGCCGCGAAGTCGGCGCCGTCGGGTATGAGCGCGGCCGCTCTCGAATCGAGCAGCGCCCGCTCGGCGAACGCGCCGGTCGGGGTGGTCGCGGAGACCCGCTGCCCCAAGCGAAACGGGCTGCCCTCGCCGACCGCCACCACCTCACCGGCCAGCTCACTGCCCGGGACGAACGGAACCGGAATCTTCACCTGATACTTGCCCGCGATCAACAGCACGTCGGGGAAGTTGACCGCCGCGGCGTGCACCCGAACCACCAGCTGGCCGGGTCCGGGGACCGGATCGGGGAGGTCGTCGAAGACCAGGTCCTCCGGTGTGCCATACGACCGGCAGACGACGGCGCGCATTACCCGATCCCCAGGCCGCGCAGGCAGAAGCCCACCAGGTGTGCGATGTCGTCGGGCTGGGGGCGGTCGCCGGATCCCACGTATCGACGCATGGTCGCGGCGGTGCAGGAGAACACCGCCTCGACGTCGCGGTCGACGTCGGTGCTGCCCAGCGTCTCGATGGGCTCGATGAGAAGATCCCGTAGCGGCCGCAGCATTTCCGTGTCGGCCACTCGCCAATTGGGCGCCGACATCTGCCCGGCCGCCGCGCGGCTCATGCTGATCAGGTGCGGGTCGGCCACCTGGGCCAGCGTGCCCTCGATCCAGCGCGCAACCTGGTCTTCCGGCATGGATTCCTTGGCCATCTGGTGCTGCAGGTAGGACTCGACGATGGCCACGCCGCGTTCCATGACCGCCAGGATGAGCTCGTCCTTGCCGGCGAAATACCGGTAGAACGCCTTGTTCGACGAGCCGGCCTCGGCGACGATGTCGCTTACCCGTGGCTCTTCGGGCGCGACGCGTTCCATCACCCGCACCGCCGCGGCCAGGATCCGCTCGACCTCCTCGGTCGCCTCACGCTGGCGGTCGTCCAGGGCGCGCTCGACCGCCGCGGTGACCCTGCTACTGGCCAACGAGCTCACCGTATTTGGCGCGCGCGGCCTCGAGTCGTACGTCCAGCATCTCGCTCGGCCAGTCGCCCTCTTCGGCGTCGTAGCCCTTGAGCAGCATCCGCGCCAGGTTGACCTTGTGCGCCTCGGTCGGACCGTCGGCCAGGCCGAGCGCGATGCCGCCGAGCAGCACGTTGACCAGTGGCAGCTGGTCGGTGAGCCCGAGGGCACCATGGACCTGAATCGCCCGCAGCGCAATCGATTTCAACACCTGCGACGCCAGGATCTTGCAGGCGGCGATCTCGGCGCGGGCGGCGCGCTCGTCGCCGTTGTCGATCAGCCAGGCAGCGTGCAGCACGGTCAGCCGGAACGGGATCAGCTCCGTGTATGAGTCGGCGACGAACTCCTGCACCAACTGCTTGTCGGCCAGCGAGCTGCCCTGGGTGAAGCGGCTTTTCGCGCGCCGCGACATCATCTCGACGGCTCGCTGCGCCATCCCGATCGAGCGCATCGCGTGGTGCAGCCGGCCGCCGGCCAGGCGGGTCTGCAGGATCAGGAAGCCCTGACCGGGTTCGCCGAGCAGCGCCTCCGAAGGCACCCGCACCCCGTCGTAGTGGACCAGGGAATGCCCCGGCTCGTGGGGATCGGCGCCGACGAGGTGGTGGGTGGCCTCCACGTTCAGGCCGGGGGTGCCGGCCGGGATGAGGAACGTTGAGGCGCCCTGGTGGACGGGCACGTCGGGGTCCGTGATCGCCACGACGATGAAGAACGACGCGACGGACGCGTTGGAGGAGAAGTACTTTCGCCCGGTGATGATCCAGTCGTCCCCGTCGCGGACCGCCCGGGTGGTGAAGACGCGCGGGTCCGCGCCGCCCTGCGGTTCGGTCATCGAGAAGCAGGAAAAGATCTCCCCGGACAGCAGCCCGGACAGATAGCGGTCCTTCTGGTCCTGGGTTCCGAAGCGGGCGATGATCTCCGCGTTGCCGGTGTCGGGCGCCTGGGTTCCGAACACGATCGGCGCCCACGGGCTGCGCCCGAGGATCTCGTTGATCAGCGTCAGCTTGACCGCGCCGAACCCCTGCCCGCCGAGCTCCGGCCCCAAATGCGGCGCCCACAGGCCGTTGTCGCGGACCTGCTGCTTGAGCGGATCGACGATCCGGCGCCGCTCGTCGTTGAGCGGCAGGAACTCACAGCCTCCGAATAGCACCTCGAGGGGCTCAACCTCCTCGCGCACGAACTCGCGGATCCAGGTCAGCTTCTTTTCGAACTCCGGTTCGGTGGAGAAGTCCCAGGACATTCGAATGCTCCTATTCGTTCATTTGGTGGCGACCCGCGGCGCCCGGCTGCGCCGCGCTTGCGATCGCCACGTCTGCTACGGAATTCCGCCGTCGGCGCGCAGGATCGAGCCGGTGGTGAAACTGGAGGCGTCGGACGCCAGAAACAGTGCGGCGCCGACGATTTCGCGAGGGTCGCCGGCGCGCTGCAACGCCAGGTGCCCGAACGGCTTGCCTTTGGCCCTCTCGAGGTTCCAGGCCTTGCTGACGTCGGTCAGGAACGGCCCGGCCATCAGCGTGTTGACCCGGACATCCGGTCCGAACGCCTTTGCCAGCGCCTCGGTCATGGCATTCAGGCCCGCCTTGGCCGAGGCGTACGGGACGATGTCGGGGGCCGGCCGCAGCGAACCGGCCGTGCTCACGTTGATGATCGATCCGCGCCCGGCCGCGACCATCCGCTCGCCCACCAACGCCGATAACCGGAAGGGCCCCTTGAGGTTCAGGTTGAGCACCGCGTCGAAGAGCTTCTCGGTGACGTCGGTCAGCTTGTCGTACAAGGGCGACATGCCCGCGTTGTTGATCAACGTGTCGACCCTGCCGAACCGTTCGTAAGTGGCCTCGACCAGGCCGTCGAGTTGGTCCCACCGCCCGACGTGTACCTGGTAGGGCATCGCGGAGCGGCCGGTCTCGGCCTCGATCTCCTTGGCCGTCGACACGCAGTTGTCCATGTTGCGGCTGGCGATCACCACGTCGGCGCCGCAGTGGGCGACGGCGAACGCCATCTCGCGTCCCAGCCCGCGGCTGCCGCCGGTGATCAGCACCACCCGGTCGGTGAGGTCGAAAAGCTGCTCCGCATAGCCCATTTCAGCGCGCCCCGGCCAGCTCGGCCGCGGTGGCGATGAGCCGCGGGATCATCGCCCCGAAGGTGTCCTGGATGTTCGGGTCGACCTTTCCGGTCTTGACCCCCGCCGCATAGGTCTTCTCCAGCACGATGCCGAGCTTCCAGTTGGCCAGCACCAGGTAATAGTCGATGTTCTCGGTGGACAGCCCGCTGATCTTCTCGTAGTGCTCGAGCAATTCGCTGCGCGTCGGCATGCCGCGCATGTCCAGATAGAACCCGTCGGTGCTGGGCTCTTCGCCGTCGTAGCCCAGCAGCGCCCAGGCGAGATCGAGCAGCGGGTCACCGACCGTCGTCATCTCCCAGTCCACGATCGCGGCCAACCGCGCGGGCGCGCCGTGCGCGAACATCACGTTGGCGAACTGGTAGTCGCCGTGCATGATGCCGGGCTTGTAGTGGTCGGGCCGGTGGTTGCGCAACCAGTCGGCGGCCTCGTGCAGCCCGGGCAGCTCGCGCACCTTGTAGGCGTCGAGGAACGTCAGCCAGCGATCGACCTGTCGTTCGTGGAAGCCGTCCGGGCGCCCGAAGCCCTCGAGGCCTTGCTCGCGCCAATCCACCCGGCCGAGCTTGGCGGCGCCCTCGACAAGTTGGAACGCCAGCCCGCGCCGGGCCTCCAGGTCGGTGTCGAACGGCGCCTGCCACCCGCCGTCCATCGGGCTCCACCCGTCGATCGCCTGCATCACGTAGAACGGCATGCCCAGCACGGTGCCGGTGTCGTCGGCGGCGATCAGCGCCGCGTGTGGCACGTCGGTGCCCGACAGCGCGCGGACCAGCCGGATCTCGCGGAGCAGTCCGTCGATGCGGGCCGCGTCGGCGCGCGCGCCCGGCATCCGCAGCACCATGCGTTCGCCGCCGCGTTCGATCAGGTACAGGGTGTTCTGGGAACCGCCCTTGAGCTGGTTCAGCACCGGTTGCTCTCCGGCGCCGGGTGCGCCGCTCGCATCGAGCCAACGGGCAAGGACGCCCGGGTCCAGTTGGGTTTCGCTGACACTCGCCATAGGCTGCACACCCCGCTCTCCGTGCGGAGAATGCTATTCTCCGCACGGTGCGCAAAGCCCTCGACCGTTATCCGGGCTTGTGCGCGCTCAGCAGGAAGCCGGGCGCGATGAAGTGGCCGTCGTCGTCGAATCCGACGTCCGGCAACGGATCAACGGAAATCGCGAGCGCGCCGGCGTTGCCGTAGAGCCTGGCGGGGCGGAGGTCGTCGACTTGCCAGAGCTTTGCGACGGCGTCGTGCAGCTCGATCTCGGTGAAGCCGCGTGGGCCGGGCCGGTCGGCGCTCTGAGGGCCCAGGGCCCCCGCGGCGAACGCCAGGATGTACAGCGCCGCCCCCGGCGCGGCGGCCCGGAAGATCGACTGCAGGTAGTCCTGGCGGCTCTCGGGCGGCAGCGCGTGGAACAGTCCGCTGTCGAGGATGGTGGAGAAGCGACCGTCGTAGCCCCGGAACTTGGTGACGTCGGCCTGCGCGAAAGTCGCTGTCGCCAGGCCTCGTTCGGCGGCCGCGGCGGCTGCCGCCTCGACCGCAGCCGCACTGGCGTCCAGGCCGACGACCGTGTACCCGCGCGCGGCGAGGGCGAGCGACAGGGCGGCGTGGCCGCAGCCGGAGTCCAGGACATCGCTGCGGATCTTGCCCTCGTCGATCAGCGCCGCCAGCTCGGGTTGCGGCCGGCCGATACTCCACGGCGGCGGTGTTTCCTGCCGGTAGGCGGCGTCCCAATCCATCTGCGGCTGGGTCATCTCTCCTCCTCGGGATCGGTGTCGCGGGGCGCGATGAGAAACTGGGCGCTGCCCACCATCCGACGACGGGAACAAACATGCAAGTGCTCTTGGTCCGGCATGCGCTACCGCTGCGCAGCGAACACGGTGAGGGTTCCGACCCGGACCTGTCGGAGCAGGGGTGGGCGCAGGTCGATCGCCTGCCCGACGCGCTCGCCCGGTTTCCCATCGCGCGGGTGGTGAGCAGCCCGCAGCGGCGCGCCATTCAGACCGCCGAACCCGTCGCGGCCGCGCGCCGGCTCCGAGTCGAAATCGACGACCGATTCGCCGAATACGACCGCGACCTTCCCGTCTACATCCCGGTCGAGCAGATCAAAGCCGAACGACCGGAGGAATGGGCCCGCCTGGCCGAGGGGCATCTGCCCAGCGCGGTGGACGAGGACGCGTTTCGTGCGCGCGTCCGCGCGGGGGTCGACGACCTCGTCGCCGCCGCCGAACCCGAGGACACCGTCGCGGTGTTCAGCCATGGCGGAGTGATCAACGTGCTGCTGCACGAAATCCTGGGCACGACGCGGCTGTTGTCCTTCCCCGTCGACTACGCGTCGGTGACCCGGCTGCTGTTCTCGCGGACGGGTCAGGCGACGGTGGCGGGGGTCAACACCGTCGAGCATGTGTGGGATCTGTTGCCGCGAAACCAGCGGCTGCCCGGCGACGATGCAGGCCGTGGAACGGCCTGAGGTGGGGGAACCCCCAGCCGCGTAGCGGCGAAGGGGGAGAGTCGGGCAAATCGGTGGTGGTGAAGTTGACCGACATCAGCGGTGGTAAACAAGTTCGAGTGACTTCAGTTGACCGACTCGACGGGCTCGACCTGGACTCGCTGGACCGGTACCTGCGTTCGCTCGGGATAGGCCGCGACGGCGAACTTCGGGCCGAGTTCATCTCCGGTGGCCGCTCGAATCTGACGTTCCGGGTGTACGACGACGCGACCAGCTGGCTGGTTCGCCGCCCGCCGCTGCACGGGCTAACGCCGTCGGCCCACGACATGGCCCGCGAATTCAAGGTCGTCGCCGCGCTGCAGGACACGCCGGTTCCGGTGGCCCGCGCGATCGCGCTGTGTGAGGACGACTCGGTGCTGGGCGCTCCATTTCAGATCGTCGAATTCGTTGCCGGGCAGGTGGTGCGCCGGCGCGCGCAGCTCGAAGCGTTCAGTCACACCGTCATCGACGCCTGCGTCGACTCGTTGATCCGGGTCCTCGTCGATCTGCACAGCGTCGACCCGAACGCCGTGGGACTGGCCGACTTTGGCAAGCCCAGCGGTTACCTCGAGCGTCAGGTGCGACGCTGGGGTTCGCAATGGGAGCTGGTGCGGCTGCCCGACGACCACCGCGACGCCGACGTCGAACGGCTGCATTCCGGCCTGCGCCAATCCATTCCGCAGCAGAGCCGGACCTCGATCGTGCACGGCGACTACCGGATCGACAACACCATCCTGGACTCCGACGACCCGACGAAGGTGCGCGCGGTGGTGGACTGGGAGCTCTCGACGCTGGGCGACCCGCTGTCCGACGCCGCCCTGATGTGCGTCTACCGCGATCCGGCGCTGGACCTGATCGTCAACGCGCAGGCGGCCTGGACCTCGCCGCTGTTGCCTACAGCCGACGAGCTGGCCGACCGCTACTCGCTGGTGGCCGGGTTGCCGTTGGCGCATTGGGAGTTCTACATGGCGCTGGCTTACTTCAAGCTCGCCATCATCGCCGCCGGCATCGACTTCCGCCGACGCATGTCGGACCTGGCCAGCGGAAAAGAATCCGAGCACACGCCCGAGGTGGTCGCGCCGCTGATCTCCCGCGGGCTGGCGGAGCTGGCCAAGCTGCCCGGCTGAGTGTGCGCTGACGGTTTTCGGTGTGTGTCCAGGGCGGGATTTCGGCGATTTTTCCGCCGTCGGCTCACACGGAACGCCCTCGATTCACACCGAAAGCCGGCGCTAGAAGTTCTGAGCGGCCGCGTGGTGTTTCTTGGCCACGCGGCGCAGCTGGAGAATCCGCGCGGTGCCGACGGCCACGGTGATCAGGCCGCCCACCACGGCGCCCAGCAAAAAGGCGACGCCCAGCGGCAGGCTCCAATGCCAAGTCAAGAACGTAAACCGCGCCGAATCCGTGTTCTGGGCTATGAAGATCAACAGCAGGATCAGGATCAGGAAGCCGACGATCAGGAATGACCATAAAGCGCCGGCGCGGGTAAACCCGACGGCCGGTTCCTTCGGCGTCGCGCCGACGTGCGGCTCCGGCGGCGGCGGGGTCC
>NZ_LZKK01000261.1 GCF_001672815.1 Mycobacterium sp. E796
TGGCCAGCGCGGTGAGCCGGTCCAGTGGCCGCAGCGCGACCCGGCTGACCGCGATCAGCAGCAGCGCCGCCACCACCAGCGTCGCCACACCCGCGCCGATCATCAACTGGCGCAGCTCCCGGGTCACCTGGGTGGTCTGCGTCGTGTCCGCCACCAGGATCACGCGACCGCCGTCAGGCAACGGATGCACCAGCTCGGTGGCGGTCGCGTCCGGCGGCGGGGGCGCGGGGGCCCAGAGGCCGATCAGGGTGGCGGCCCCGAACGCGCCGACGACGAGCCCGACCACCCCGCTGCCGACGGCGACGCCCAAGGGGTGCCGCTGCAGGACCGAAGGTGGAGTTGCGGGCTGCGTGGTGTGAGTCGATTCCTCGCTGGTCAAAGTGCCTCCTCGTTGCTCGGGTGATGCCGGCGACGTTAGGAAGCCGATCTGAAATCAACCTGAAGAGCGGCCCTTAGGGCGCATATCTTCAGGTTCGGTTCAGAAATCCGGAGGCGACGTCAGCGGACGACGGCCGGTTCGGGGGACGGCGTGGCGGCCGGCGCCTTCTGGCGGTGGTGGTGCCGGAACTGGCGGATCTCGACGATCAGCCCGGTCAGCCCCAAGGCGCCGGTGCACAGCGACACCAGGAACAGCAGCGGGCTGGGGTGGCTGGCGAGGGCGTCGCCGAGGATCACCACGGCCGCGGTGCCGGGCAGCAAACCCGCCAGCGTTGCCAACGTGTACGGCACCGCCCGCACCGCCGACGCGCCGGCGGCGTAGTTGATCGCCGAAAACGGGACGGCGGGGATCAACCTCAGCGACAAGACCGCGAGCCAGCCGCGTTCGCGCAGGCGCTCGTCGACCGTGTCGATCGCGCGGTGGCGAACCAGGCGGTTGAGCTGCCACCCGGCCGCGCGCACCAGCAGCATCGCGATCACCGCGCTCGCGGTGCTGGCGGTCACCGCGATGGCGATCCCCAGCGGGGGGCCGAACAGCAGCCCGGCGGCCAGGGTGAACGCGGTGCGCGGCACCGGCACCACGGTGACCACGATGTGCGCCGCGAGGAACGCCAACGGGAACCAGGGTCCGACCGACTCGGCCCAATCCCGCATCTGCACCGGCGTCGGCAGGGGAAGCCAGCTGGCCACCACGATCAGGACTGTGATACCGACCACTGTCGCGACCGTCCGGGGCCCGGACAGCTGACGCGCCCTCGCGCCCACGGCGCGGCCGGCGTCGCGGATTCGCTGGGTGATTTTGCAGGTGGCGGGAGCCGTCACGGCTGTCAAGGTTACGGGGCACCGGAGGATAAGTCCTTTCAGAAGGCGGGCGTTTCCTCGCCGCACTCGGCCGAGGTGCCCCGACCGCCGGCGCGCGCGGTTTTTTGCGGGGAGGCCCCATCAATTAGCCTCGTTAGCAAGTGGCGGAGCCCCATTTGCAGGGAAAAAGGGAGCAATCGGTGTCCATTGATGTACCCGAGCGCGTCGGACTGGAACAGGTTCGCGGGCGTTGGCGCACTGCGGTCGCGGGTGTGCTGTCGAAGAGCTCGCGCAAGGATCCCGAGCAACTGGGCGACGAGCCCGAACGGCTGCTGGAAAGCCCGACTTACGACGGGATCGCGGTTCGGGCGCTCTACACCGCCCTCGACGAGCTGCCCGAACCGGCGCTGCCCGGCGAATGGCCCTACGTGCGCGGTGGCGACGGAGCGCGCGACTTCGACGCCGGTTGGAAGGTCGCTGAGGCGTTCCCCGCGCCGGGCTGCGCTGACCCCAACGCCGCGGTGCTGGCCGCCCTCACCGACGGGGTCAGCGCGCTGCTGCTCCGGATAGGAAAGTCGGCGGTGTCGGCCGGCGAGATCGGGCAGCTGCTGTCGGGCGTGTACCTGGACCTGGTTCCGGTGCTCCTCGACGCGGGCGCCGACTACGCCGAGGCCAGCGACGCCCTGCTGGCGTTGGTCGACCGGGTGGACGACGACAAGCGCGGTGCCCTGTCGATCGACCTCGGCGCGGACCCGCTGACCGCCTCGCTGAGCGGCCGGGAATCCCCGTCGACCGAACAAGTGCTGGCGGTGGCGAGGCGGGTGGCCCGGATCCACGGCGTGCGAGCGGTCACCGTCGACGGTCCCGCCTTCCACAACCTGGGCGCCAACGCGAGCTGGGAGCTGGCCGGCAGCGTCGCGGCCGGGGTGGCCTACCTGCGTTTGCTCACCGAGGCCGGGGTTCCGGTCGGCCAGGCGTTGCGCCAGATCAGCTTCCGGCTGGCCGCCGACGACGACCAGTTCACGACCATCGCCAAGTTCCGGGCCGCGCGCCAGCTGTGGGCGCGCGTTGCCGAGGTGGTCGGCGAGCCGGACGCCGGTGCGGCGCTTGTGCACGCGCAGACGTCGCTGCCGATGATGGCCCAGCGCGACCCGTGGGTGAACATGCTGCGCGGCACGGTGGCCGCGTTCGGCGCGGGCGTCGGCGGCGCCGACACCGTGCTGGTGTTGCCGTTCGACGTGGCCATTCCCGGCGGTTTTCCCGGTGTGGGCGCCGGCTTCGCACGCCGCATCGCGCGCAACGCGCAGCTGCTGCTGCTGGAGGAGTCACACGTCGGGCGGGTGTTGGATCCGGCCGGCGGGTCCTGGTACGTCGAGGACCTCACTGAGCAGCTGGCGCAACGGGCGTGGCAGCAGTTCCAGGCGACAGAGGAGCGCGGCGGGTTCGCCGCTGCCCGCGACTACATCGCCGAGCAGATCGCCGAGGTCGCCGCGTGGCGCGCCGACGATATCGCGCATCGCCGCACCGCGATCACCGGTGTCAACGAATACCCGAACCTCGAGGAACCACCCCTGACGCAGGCTGAGCCGCAAGAGGATTCGCCATCCGGCGTCCGACGCTACGCGGCGGAGTTCGAGGCGCTGCGGGACCGTTCCGACGCCTTCCTGGCGCGCACCGGTTCGCGCCCCAAGGCGCTGCTGCTGCCGCTCGGCCCGTTGGCCGAGCACAACATTCGGACGACGTTCGCGGCCAACCTGCTGGCGTCGGGCGGCATCGAGGCGATCGACCCGGGCCCGGTCGACGCCGCCGGGGTCGGGGCCGCGGTGGCCGGCGCGGATTCGCCGGTGGCGATTATCTGCGGCACCGACAAGCGCTATCACGACGAGGCGTCGGGCGTCGTCGAGGCGGCCCGGAAGGCGGGCGCGGCGAGGGTTTACCTGGCGGGCCCGGAGAAGGCGCTGGGCGAGCTGGACGACGCCGCACATCGCCCGGACGAGTACCTGACCGCGAAAATCAATGCGGTGCAAGCCATGTCGAACCTGCTCACCCGGTTGGGAGCGTAGCGCCATGACGATGACAACACCCGCGATCGGTAGCTTCGCCGGGGTCCCGCTGCACGGTGATCGCAAAGTGCCGCCGGCCACCGAGGCCGCCGTGCAAAAGTACGATGCCGCGGATTGGCACACCCCCGAAGGCATCGACGTCAAACCGGTGTACGTCGCCGCCGACCGCGCCGCCGCGGCGGCCGAGGGCTATCCGCTGAACAGCTTCCCGGGCGAGCCCCCCTTCGTGCGCGGCCCGTACCCGACGATGTACGTCAACCAGCCCTGGACGATTCGCCAATACGCGGGTTTCTCCACGGCGGCGGATTCCAACGCCTTCTACCGTCGCAACCTCGCCGCCGGCCAGAAGGGTCTCTCGGTGGCCTTCGACCTGGCCACCCACCGCGGCTACGACTCCGACCATCCCCGGGTGCAGGGCGACGTCGGAATGGCCGGTGTGGCAATCGATTCCATCCTCGACATGCGGCAGCTGTTCGACGGCATCGACCTGTCGGCGGTGTCGGTGTCGATGACCATGAACGGCGCCGTGCTGCCGATCCTGGCGCTGTACGTGGTGGCCGCCGAGGAGCAGGGGGTGCCGCCGGAGAAGCTGGCCGGCACCATCCAGAACGACATCCTCAAAGAGTTCATGGTGCGCAACACCTACATCTATCCGCCCAAGCCGTCGATGCGCATCATCTCCGACATCTTCGCCTACACCAGCGCCAAGATGCCCAAGTTCAACTCCATCTCGATCTCCGGTTATCACATCCAAGAGGCCGGTGCCACAGCGGATTTGGAGCTTGCGTACACCCTGGCCGACGGCGTCGACTACATCAAGGCGGGCCTGGACGCCGGGCTGGACATCGACAAATTCGCGCCCCGGCTGTCGTTCTTCTGGGGCATCGGCATGAACTTCTTCATGGAGGTCGCCAAGCTGCGCGCCGGGCGGCTGCTGTGGAGCGAACTCGTCGCCGGGTTCGGCGCCAAGAACCCGAAATCCCTTTCCCTGCGCACGCATTCGCAGACTTCGGGCTGGTCGCTGACCGCCCAGGACGCCTTCAACAACGTCGCGCGCACCTGCATCGAGGCCATGGCCGCCACCCAGGGCCACACGCAGTCGCTGCACACCAACGCGCTGGACGAGGCGCTCGCGCTGCCCACCGACTTCTCGGCACGCATCGCGCGCAACACCCAGCTGCTGCTGGCGCAGGAGTCGGGCACCACCAGGCCGATCGACCCGTGGGGCGGCTCCTATTACGTGGAGTGGCTCACTCATCGGCTCGCGCAAGCGGCCCGCGGCCACATGGCCGAGATCGCCGAGCACGGCGGCATGGCCCAGGCCATCGACGACGGCATCCCCAAGATGCGCATCGAGGAGGCGGCCGCGCGCACCCAGGCGCGCATCGACTCGGGCCAGCAGCCCGTGATCGGGGTCAACAAGTACCAGGTCGACGAGGACCAGGAAATCGAGGTGCTCAAGGTCGAGAACAGTCGGGTTCGGGCCGAGCAGCTGGCGAAACTGCGCGAGCTGCGGGCCGGCCGGGACCAGGCTGCGGTCGACGCCGCGCTCGCGGAGCTGTCCCGCGCGGCGGCCGCGCAGGGTCGCGCGGGCGAAGACGGCCTGGGCAACAACCTGTTGGCGCTCGCCATCGACGCCGCCCGGGCCAAGGCCACCGTGGGCGAGATTTCCGACGC
>NZ_LZKK01000262.1 GCF_001672815.1 Mycobacterium sp. E796
GACCGGATCGTCACCCTGCTGACCCGCGATCACGGACTGGTTCGCGCGGTGGCCAAGGGCGTTCGCCGCACCCGCAGCAAATTCGGCGCGCGACTTGAGCCGTTTGCTCATATCGACGCGCAACTGCACCCCGGGCGCAACCTGGACATCGTCACCCAGGTCGTCGCCATCGATGCGTTCGCCACCGACATCGTCAACGACTACGGCCGGTACACCTGCGGGTGCGCGATGCTGGAAACCGCCGAGCGCCTCGCCGGTGAGGAGCGGGCCCCGGCCCCGGCCCTGCACCGGCTCACGGTGAGCGCGCTGCGGGCGGTCGCCGACGGCCGCCGGCCTCGCGACCTGCTGCTGGACGCCTACCTGCTGCGCGCCATGGGCATCGCCGGATGGGCGCCGGCGCTCACCGAGTGCGCCCGGTGCGCCACGCCCGGTCCGCACCGGGCGTTTCATATCGCCGCCGGAGGCAGCGTCTGCCCGCACTGCCGACCGGCCGGTTCGACCACCCCGCCGCCGGGTGTGCTGGATTTGATGACCGCGCTGCACGACGGCGATTGGGAGGCCGCCGAGGCGTCGCCGCAATCGCACCGTAGCCACGTCAGCGGATTGGTGGCCGCGCACCTGCAGTGGCATCTGGAGCGTCAGCTCAAAACGTTGCCGCTGGTGGAGCGGGCGTACCAGGCCGACCGCACGATCGCCGAACGGCGCGCAGCGCTGTTCGGGCAGGATATGGCCTGTGGTTGAGCGCAAGCCGAAGTCGACCGACTTCCCGCAACTGCCCCCCGCGCCCGACGATTACCCGGTCTTTCCCGACAAGTCGACCTGGCCGGTCGTCTTCCCGGAGCTGCCGCCGTCCGCCGGCGGTGGCCCGCGCCGTCCACCGCAGCACATTTCCAAGGCGGCCGCGCCACGGATTCCGGCGGACCGACTGCCCAATCACGTCGCGATCGTGATGGACGGTAACGGTCGCTGGGCTACCCAACGCGGGCTGAGCCGCACCGACGGCCATCGGGCGGGCGAGGCCGTCGTGATCGACATCGTCTGCGGCGCAATCGAAATCGGCATCAAATGGCTCAGCCTGTACGCCTTTTCGACCGAGAACTGGAAGCGGTCGCCCGAGGAGGTGCGCTTCCTGATGGGGTTCAACCGCGACGTGGTGCGGATGCGCCGCGTCAACCTCAACACGATCGGGGTCCGGATCCGGTGGGTGGGTTCACGGCCCCGCCTGTGGCGCAGCGTCATCAATGAACTGGCGATCGCCGAGGCCATGACGGTCGGCAACGACGTCATCACCGTGAATTACTGTGTGAACTACGGCGGCCGCGCCGAAATCGCCGAAGCTGCAAAGGATATCGCGCGGTTGGCGCAGGCCGGCAGGCTCAACCCCGAACGCATCAGCGAGGCGACGATCTCGCGCCACCTGCAGCGCCCCGACATCCCCGACGTCGACCTCTTCCTTCGGACGTCGGGGGAGCAGCGGTCCAGCAATTTCATGCTCTGGCAGGCGGCGTACGCCGAGTACATCTTTTCCGACAAGCTGTGGCCCGACTACGACCGCCGCGACCTGTGGGCGGCCTGCGAGGAATACGCCGAGCGCAATAGAAGATTCGGGAGCGCCTGATGCCGTCACTGCAGGAGCGTCTGGCGTCGATACTGCGCGACGTCCTTCCCGTCGACGAGGAACCGGATGGCGCACTCACGTTGCGCCACAACGGCACCCTGGCGTCGTTGCGGGTGGTGAACATCGCCGAGGACCTGGACCTGGTCTCGCTGACCCAGATCTTGGCCTGGGACCTGCCGCTGACCAAGAAGGTCGGCGAGCAGATCGCCAAACAGGCGCGCGACAGCAACTTCGGCAGCGTGACGCTGGTCGAAAAGGTCAACGACAAGGCGGTGCAACGCAACTCCGGCAAGGGCGCGTCCAAAACCGGCGACGTCATGCTGCGCTACAACTTTCCCGGCGGCGGGCTCACCGACGACGCCCTGCGGACGCTGATCCTGCTGGTGCTCGACACCGGCGCCGAGATTCGGCGCTCGGTGACGGGCTAGGACACCGCGGATTCGGCCGGCGCGACGGCCGCCGAAGCGAGGTCCTGGCGCGCGCCGGTGCGCAGCAGCGAGTGCATGAGGTTCGGGTCGTGATCGGCGGGCCGGGTCGAGTCGATGAATCGTTCGACGACCTCGACGAAGCGATCCGGGTGGTCGTGATGCGGCACGTGCCCGGACTTCTCGAAGATCGCGAGGCGCGACCCAGCGATCGCCGCGTGGGCCGTCCGGGCGTGGCTCACCGGGATCACGACGTCGTCCTCGCCCCAAATGATTTGCACCGGAATGGATTGCACCAAGTAGCTGCGATCCAGCATGGTGACGTATTGGCCGCGCCCGTCCACCACCGACCGCAGGGTGCGCGCGAACGCCGCCAACGCGCTGGGGTCCTTGAAGCCCTCGAGCAGCCGCACGGTGTCGACGGCGTCGCGACCGAACTTGGTGGAACCGAGCAGGGCCTGAATCGTGCGCCCAAGAACCCGCATCGCGGGCAGCGCGCCCGGCACGCGCACCATCGCCAGCGCCTCGCTGCCCAACGGCATCGCGGCCAACCGCAGCGCGAAGCTGACGTCCGACTCGACGCCACCGGCACTGACCAGCACGAGGCGCTCGACCAGATGCGGGTACTGATAGGCGAACTGCATCGCCACGCCACCGCCGAACGAATGCCCGACGACGGTGACCCGCTCGATGCCCAGTACGGCGAGCAGGTCACGCATCCCGTTGGCGAAGGCCGCCAGCGAGTAATCGGCGCGCGGCTTGTCGGATTCGCCGTGGCCCAGCAGGTCCGGCGCGATCACGGTGAAGCGCTGCGCGAGCTTGGCGTGCACCGGCCCCCAGGACTCGGATTTGTCGCCGACGCCGTGGATCAGCAGCAGGGCCGGCCCGGAACCGGCGATCCGGAAGGCGCGGCGGTAGCCGTGGATGGTGCGAAACTGCAGTGACGGGCCCTCGACGTCGCGCACCGGCCGCAGGTGGGGGGCGGGTTGCTTCCGCATCGTGTTCTCGCTTCCCTTGAGTTCTGGTTGCCTCGGCCCGTGGGCCACTCATGGGTAGGAGCACGCAACGGTCGCGCATCGGACGCTTTTTTCAGAACTTTTTTCCGGTCAGACGAAACACGACGTCCGCGCCGGGGCGGTTCAGCTTAGGACCCGCATTCCGAGCACGTTCCGAAGATTTCGATGGTGTGGCTGACGTCGGAAAAGCCATGCTTGGCGGCCACTTGCGCCGCCCATTCCTCGACCTCGTGGTCGCCTACCTCGATGGTGGCGCCGCAGTGGCGGCACACCAGATGGTGGTGATGGTGCTCCGAGCACCTGCGGTATACCGACTCGCCCGTGTCGTTGCGCAGCGTGTCGACCAATCCGGCCGCGGCCATCGATTGCAGCGTGCGATACACGGTGGTCAGACCGATGTTCTCGCCGCGCCGGCGCAGCTCGTCGTGCAGTTCCTGGGCGGAACGGAACTCGTCGAGCGTCTCCAGCAACGTGGAAATCGCCGCGCGCTGGCGGGTGGCGCGCACGCTGGTGGGGGTCATGGCTTGTCCTCACTCGCGTGGGCGACCGCGTCGACGACGATGTGCGCCAGGTGATGGTCGGCGAGCCGGTAGAGCACCTCGCGGCCGGATCGCTCCCCGGCGACCACGCCGGCCGCCTTGAGGATCTTCAGATGCTGGCTGACCAGCGGCTGTGGCACGCCGAGGGCGTCGACCAGTTCGTGCACGCAGCGCTGCGATTCGCGCAACTGCAGCACGATGGCGATCCGCACGGGTGCGGCCAGCGCGCGCAATAGCTCGCCGGCGGCGTCGAGAATCTCGCGCGACGGCGGCATGGGATATTCGGGGAATCTCCCATGCTCAGCAGCGGCGCCGCCGTGCTGGTGAGGCATTCCGCCGAGGTCGGGGCGTGCATCGTCGGCCGCGGCGGTCTGCACCGGGCCGGACTGAGGAAGGGGCACAGAGGAGGACATCGTCATCCGAGAGTCATCACCTCTAGAAGTGCCGGGTCTTTTGGAAGGGGCGCGCCGGAGTCACGGTCGGCCGCCTTCCACTGTCACATGCATGATGACGCATGTCAAAGACCGGGGCGGCGGTCGATACCATGGCTGATGTTTTGCGGGCGGCGTTCGCCGCCCACCCGTCTGCCCGGATCTTCGAGAGGGAGTGCACTGCCCCGTGGCGTCCGTCATCGACACAGTTGTCAACCTGGCCAAACGGCGGGGCTTCGTCTTTCCCTCGGGTGAGATCTACGGCGGCACCAAATCGGCGTGGGACTACGGTCCGCTGGGCGTGGAGCTCAAGGAGAACATCAAGCGCCAGTGGTGGCGCGCGGTGGTCACCGGCCGCGACGACGTGGTCGGCATCGATTCGTCGATCATCCTTCCGCGCCAGGTCTGGGTGGCCTCCGGCCATGTCGAGGTTTTCCATGACCCGCTGGTCGAGTGCATGAACTGCCACCACCGGCACCGCCAGGACCACCTGCAGGAGGCCTACGCGGCGAAGAAGGGGATCGACGACCCCGATTCCGTGGCGATGACCGAGATCGTCTGCCCCGACTGCGGCACCAAGGGCCAATGGACCGAGCCGCGCGAGTTCAACATGATGCTCAAGACCTATCTCGGGCCCATCGAAACCGAGGAGGGACTGCACTATTTGCGGCCCGAAACCGCGCAGGGCATCTTCGTCAACTTCGCCAACGTGGTGACGACGGCCCGCCGCAAGCCGCCGTTCGGCATCGGGCAGATCGGCAAGAGCTTCCGCAACGAGATCACGCCGGGCAACTTCATCTTCCGCACCCGCGAGTTCGAACAGATGGAGATGGAATTCTTCGTCGAGCCGTCGACCGCCAAGGAATGGCACCAGTATTGGATCGACACGCGCCGCGACTGGTACGTCGACCTCGGCATCGATCCGGAGAACCTGCGACTGTACGAGCACCCCAAGGAGAAGTTGTCGCACTACTCGGACCGCACGGTCGACATCGAGTACAAATTCGGTTTCGCCGGCAACCCGTGGGGCGAGCTGGAAGGCGTCGCCAACCGGACCGACTTCGACTTGTCGACGCACGCAAAGCATTCCGGCGTCGACCTGTCGTTCTACGACCAGATTAACGACACCCGGTACACGCCCTACGTCATCGAACCGGCGGCCGGCCTGACGCGGTCGTTCATGGCGTTTTTGATCGACTCCTACACCGAGGACGAGGCCCCCAACGCCAAGGGTGGCATGGACAAACGCACGGTGCTTCGGCTCGACCCGCGGCTGGCGCCGATCAAGGCCGCGGTGCTCCCGCTGTCGCGACACGCCGACCTGAGCCCCAAGGCCCGCGACCTGGCTGCCGAATTGCGCAAGAACTGGAACATCGAATTCGACGACGCCGGCGCGATCGGGCGCCGCTACCGGCGCCAGGACGAGGTGGGCACGCCGTTCTGCGTGACCGTGGATTTCGACTCGCTCTCCGACGACGCCGTCACCGTGCGCGAGCGCGACAAGATGACCCAGGACCGGGTGGCCATCGGCGCCGTAGCCGATTACCTGGCCGCGCGCCTCAAGGGCTGCTAGGCGGGAATAAACCCGTTTGAGCCCGGTCGCAATTTATCGCGGCTATTGATGAGAAAATGCGAAAAATTCAAATTGGTCCGGTTCCGGAATTTGTCATCGCAATTCATGCGGCGCGTCCGACCGCCCGAGGGGCGGCTAGCCGAACGGCGCTGCTACGCGGCAGCTGACGGGCCGTTTTCGGATTGAATCAAGTTTGCGTAGTTGACTCGGTCAAGTCTGTCTTTTCGATCGATTCAAGTTTAGAAAAAAGATGCTGTAATTCGGCGATTTTTGTCTTACGATCCGGCAGTGGGCTGTGTTGATTTCCGGGCAGCGCCGAGGCGCTTGCCGCGGCTGGATGTAGGGGGGTCGTGATGGTCCTCGACTTTTCCTGGCTACCGCCGGAGATCAATTCGGCGCGGATATCCAGGGGGGCGGGTTCGGGGCCGTTGTTCTCGGCGGCATCGGCCTGGGACGCGCTGGCATCGGACCTGTGGGGAGCCGCGTCGTCGTTCAACTCGGTGGTCACCGGATTGACCGGCGGGCCGTGGACGGGTCCGTCGTCGGCCGCGATGGCGGCGGCCGCCGCGCCGTACGTGGGGTGGTTGAGTTCAGCGGCGGCGCAGGCCGCGGCCGCGGCGGGCCAGGCCCGCGTGGCGGCGACGGCATTCGAGTCGGCGTTGGCGGCGACGGTACCCCCCGCGGCGGTGACGGCCAACCGTCAGCAATTCATGGCGCTGGTCGCGGCGAACACCCTGGGCCAGAACACCCCAGCGATCGCGATGACCGAGTTCGAGTACCTGGAGATGTGGGCCCAGGACGTCGCCGCGATGCTGAGTTATCACGGCGGGGCGTTGGGCGTGGCCGCGGCGTTACCGTCGTTCAGCCTGCCGCCCGTCGACCTGGCGGGCCTGGTGGCGTTGGTGGCATCTCCGGTGGCCGGGGTGGCGTCGCAGGTTGCCGGACTGGCCTCCTCGGCGGGGGCGGGGCTCGCTACCGGGTTGGCGCCGGTGATCGACGTGGTCGATTCCACGGTGTCGGGGGTGTCGGCGTTGGTTACCGGGGCGCCGATTTCGTCGCTGTCGACGCTCGCCCAGGTCGCAATGATGCCGATTAGCACCATGATGTCGCCGATCATGATGGCGGCCCAAGCGGGCATGGGCGCGAATTCGGCGGCCCTGGCCGGGGCGACCAGCGCGGCCGGCGCAGACGCGACGAAGTTCGTCAGCGAAGCCGCTCCCGCCATGAAGGGCCTGGGCGGCGGGGGCCTCGGCGGCGCGGGCCTGGGCGGCGCCGCCGCGGAATTGGGTAAGTCGCGGCTGGTCGGGGCGATGTCGGTGCCGCCGACGTGGCAGGGGTCGACGCCGGCGCGGATGGTCAGCGCGGCGATGTCGGGGCTGGGCGGAGAGGCGCCCGCCGCGGCCGCGGCCGCGACGCCGATGGGCGGCGGCATGCCGTTCATGCCGATGCCGATGGGCGGCATGGGCGCCGGCGGCGGCATGCCCGGCGGGATGATGGGCCGCGGCGGGGCCAGCCCCAATGTCGTGCAGGCGCGACCCAGCGTGGTGCCGCGCGTCGGAGTCGGATAGGGCGGGGGTGATAGGCGGGGTTTGGACGTTGGGCGCCGCAGCGGCGCTTGACCGAAACATTTGTTGATGAAAGGAGCAGTGTGGTGGCTACGCGATTTATGACCGACCCGCACGCAATGCGGGCGATGGCAGGCCGTTTCGACGTGCATGCGCAGACGGTTTCGGATGAGGCGCGTCGGATGTGGGCCTCGTCGCAGAACATTTCCGGCGCCAGTTGGAGTGGGGCAGCGGAGGCGACGTCCTACAACACGATGGGACAGATGAACCAGGCGTTTCACAACATTGTGAACATGCTGCAGAGCGTTCGCGACGGGCTGATCCGCGACGCCAATAACTACGAGCAGCAAGAGCAGGCTTCGCAGCAGATTCTGGGCAGTTAGCCCCCACACTTTTATTTCAGGAGGAAAACATGACGATTAATTACCAGTTTGGCGATGTGGATGCCCATGGTGCGACGATTCGCGCCCAGGCCGCGTCGTTGGAGGCCGAGCACCAGGCCATCGTTCGCGATGTGCTGGCTGCTGGTGACTTCTGGGGTGGCGCCGGTTCGGTGGCTTGCCAGGAGTTCATCACCCAGTTGGGTCGCAACTTCCAGGTGATCTACGAGCAGGCCAATGCTCACGGCCAGAAGGTGCAGACGGCGGGCAGCAACATGTCCAGCACGGACAGCGCCGTCGGGTCCAGCTGGGCCTGATCGGCCTCCAAGGGCGCGGGTGACACGGCCCGTGTTACCCGCGCCCGAGGCGTTCCATCACACCGGTACGCCGCGACGGGTTACGCAGAACGGTCCCCGCCGCGAACTCGCGGTCACGACGGTCTTGACGGTTTGATAAAACCCCGGACTTTTGATGGGCGATGGCCCTACTATCAAGGAATGGTGTCCGTCGATCGTTGGACTGTGCCGTCGATGCGGCCGGAGGGGTTGTGATGGTTCCTGCATTTACGTTCTTTCCCCCGGAAATCAACTCGGCGCTGATGTTCGCCGGTGCGGGGTCGGGGCCCTTGTTCATGGCGGCGTCGGCCTGGGACTCGTTGGCGACGGACCTGGCGGGCGCGGCGTCGTCGTTTCAAAACGTCGTCACCGGGTTGACCGACGGGGCGTGGGCGGGGCCGGCCTCGATGTCCATGGCCGCGGCGGCCACGCCTTACGTGGGTTGGCTGAGCGCGGCCGCAGCGCAGGCGGAGACCGCGGCCCTTCAGGCCCGGACGGCGGCCTCGGCGTTTGAGACCGCGTTGGCCGCGACGGTGCCAACGCCGGCGATCGCCGCGAACCGCGCCCAACTCATGGCGCTGATCGCGACGAACATCTTGGGCCAGAACACCCCGGCGATCTTCATGACCGAGTTCGAGTACATGGAGATGTGGGCCCAGGACGTGGCGGCCATGGTGGGCTACCACGGCGGCGCGCTGGGCGTGGCCGCGGCGTTGCCGGCATTCAGCACGCCCCCGCTGAACCTCGCGGGCCTGACGGGCCTGCTGTCTGCGCCGCTGACCGGCTTGGCTTCGCAGGGCGCCAGCCTGGGGTCCGCGATCGCCACCCCGCTGGCATCGGTGGGGGCGGTGGCCGGGTCGGCGGCGACGCAGGCGTCGGCGCTGGCTTCTTCGCTGCCGATTTCATCGCTGTCGACGGTCGCCCAGGTCGGAATGATGCCGGTGAGCATGATGATGTCGCCGATCATGATGGCGGCCCAAGCGGGAATGAGCGGCACGAACGCGGCGTCGCTGGCCGGCGCGACGGGTGCGGCCGTCGATCCGGCGAAGTTTGTCAGCAGCGCCACTCCGGCGGGCCTGGGCAAGGGACTCGGCGGTGGCATCGGCGGCCTCGGTGGCGCCGACGCCGGTCTGGGCAAGGCACGGCTGGTCGGGGCCATGTCGGTGCCCCCGAACTGGCAGGGGTCGGCGCCGGCGCGGATGGTCAGCGCGGCCATGTCCGGCCTGGGCGAGACGCCCGGCGCGGCCGCCGCGGCAGCCGGAGCGCCCATGGGCGGCGGCATGCCGATGATGCCGATGCCGATGGGCGGCATGGGTGCCGGCGGAGGCATGCCCGGCGGGATGTTGGGCCGCGGAGGGGCCAGCCCGACGCATGTGGTCCAGCAGCGGCCCAGCGTGGTACCGCGTACCGGCGTCGGATAGTCCTAAATCAGCCAACCAAGGGCGCGGGCGACATCCGGGGAAATGGGTGTTGCCCGCGCCTTCGGCATGTTTACCGGCGGCGAACTGATCCTTTTTCCGCCATGGCCCACCAAAACGGCCGCCGTGCGTCCCAACGCGATTTTGGGATCGACGGTCAAGCCGTCAAACCTCTTGGCGGCCCGCTCGCCGTCGGCGCTGGCCGGGCCGGAAGGTGTTGTGTGGCAAGGGCTTCCGGTTTTGCCTCGAGTCGAAGGGAAAGCGGCCGGTGGGGGGCGATGGCGGCGGCCAGCTCCGCTCGCGGCCCAGCCATCGGCCGACCGGTGTTCGCGCACCTGTTCTAAAAGGAGCGAAATCCATCAAACACGGGCATTGTGCTTCGGATTGACTTACGATGCGAAGTACTCGGTGATGGTTTTTCACCACCGGGTTCGAATGTACGGAGACGGCTGTGGAAGGGGGCAGCGTGCTATTGCCTCTTGGTTCGCCGCTGCCGGACGATGCGGTAGCGGCGAAGCGTGGTGAGTCCGGCATGCTCGGCGGCCTATCGGTTCCCCTGAAGTGGGGTGTAGCCGTGCCGCCGGATGACTATGACCATTGGGCACCGGAGCCGGAAGAGGGCGCCGATGCCGGCAACAAGGCGACCGACGGGCTGAACCCGGAGGCCACCGCAGAGGGCATGGACGAGTGGAACGAATGGGCCGAATGGAGCGAGTGGCAGGGCGAGGCGGAACCTAGCTTCAACTTGCCGCGGACTACCGGCGTGATACCGACTTCTCCAGCAGCCGGCTGAGAGACAGGGAGTTTCCCGCCATCGGCTTTAATGCCGCGTAGCAGCCAGTTACGACGGCCGACCAGTATCACAAGGCAAGAAATTCATCCAGAAGGAGAAAAGGCAACATGGCAACACGCTTTATGACTGACCCGCATGAGATGCGGGCGATGGCGGGCCGGTTTGAGGTCCACGCGCAGACCGTTGAGGACGAGGCCCGCAAGATGTGGGCGTCGTCGATGAACATCGCCGGTGCCGGCTGGAGTGGCCAGGCGCAGGCGACGTCCTACGACACCATGGGTCAGATGAATCAGGCGTTCCGCAACATCGTGAACATGCTGCACGGGGTGCGTGACGGGCTGATCCGCGACGCGAACAACTACGAGCAGCAAGAGCAGGCCTCTCAGCAGATCCTCGGCAGCTAGCCCCCACACTTTTATTTCAGGAGGAAAACATGACCATCAATTACCAGTTTGGCGATGTGGATGCCCATGGTGCGACGATTCGCGCCCAGGCCGCGTCGTTGGAGGCCGAGCACCAGGCCATCGTTCGCGATGTGCTGGCTGCTGGTGACTTCTGGGGTGGCGCCGGTTCGGTGGCGTGCCAGGAGTTCATCACCCAGTTGGGTCGCAACTTCCAGGTGATCTACGAGCAGGCTAACGCTCACGGCCAGAAGGTGCAGACGGCGGGCAGCAACATGTCCAGCACGGACAGCGCCGTCGGGTCCAGCTGGGCCTGATTCGCCGCTTCAAAGCGGGGCCGCACACCGATCGGTGTGCGGCCCCGTTCTTTGTCCGCTGTGTCTCAGAACCGCCCGCCGCCACCCATGAGGCCGCCGCCCGATGAGCCCGAGGCGCTCGGGCCGCCACCGAACGAAGTGGGGCTCCAGCCGCCGAACCCACCGCGCATGGCCCCGCTGAGCAGGTCGCCGATGATGATCCCGCCGATCATGGCGCCGGTATCGCTGCTGCCGCGACGGGCATAGAAACGCTGGGCCTGCTGGACGTCCGCGTTCGCCAGCGCCTGGGCGTTGGCGGCCAGCGTCGATGCCGCGTTGGCGTGGGCAATCGCCTCGGACACGTTCGTCGTCCTTTTCTCCTGTGCGGCCTGCAGGTGCCGGTTGGCCTCGGCGAGCCGGGTCCGTGCCTCGGCTCCGATGCTGCCCCGGCGGGTGTCGATGTACTCGGAAACGGCGCGCACCCGCGCCTGCGCCGTGAAGACGGCCTGCTCGAACGAACGCTCGAGCCGCTCGGCGGCCGCCTCCTCCTGGGCGACGGCGTCCAGTACCCGATTCAGGGCGGCGTCGGCCTTCGTCAGCCTGGCGAACGTGCCGAGAGGATCCGCGGCGCCGGCGCCGCGGGCTCCCATGACGGCCGCGGCGGCCTCGTCGCGCGCGGCGGTGAGTTCGCCGGCGCGGCCCGCCCCGGCGCCCCGCGCCTTCTGCAGCCGCTCGTCGGCGCGCTTGACGCCCGACTGGATCTCGTCGATGAGCGAGGGCAAAGCGGCCACTGCGTGCCGGATGTCCTTGGCCGCGTTGTCGATCGCGTCCAGCAGCGCGCGGGCCTGTCCGAGCGCCGCCTCGGCGGCATGGATCGCGTCGACCAACGCGGCCTGCTGACCGCCCGGGATCCCGGCCAGCTCGCGGGCGGAGCCGATGTTGCGGTCCGCGAAGGTCAGCCTTCCGTTGGTGCTTGCGATATTGCCCGAGACCGAAGTCAAGGCCGCCGCGTCGAATTCCTTGCGAAGCTCGGCGAGCCGCTGCTCGGCGGGAGCGATGCGGGCGGTGAGCTCCACGTACTGCTGGGTCAGCGCGTCCAACCGCGACGGCGCGTTGACCACCAAAACCCGCAGCTCTTCGAACGCCTGCCGCTGTGATTCGAGTTCACGGTTGGCGTGCGCCGCCGAGACGATCACCCGGGTCAGCATCTCGCGGCGCTGCGCGGGCGTCTCGGGCACGCTGTCGTCAAGCTGCTGACGGACCGTAAACGCTTGCGCCAGAGTGGCTTTGGCGTTATTCACCGCCTGGCTAAACGGTTGGGTCCGCTCGTCACCGAACTCGTCGATCGCCAGCGTCAACTCGTTGGCGCTGGTGCGCACCGCATTGTCGACCTCCACCACCAGCGAGCGCGACAGGTCGTCGAGCGCCGCCAATGGCACCGCGGCGAGCGCGTTGGCATCGGTGGGATCGACGCGCCGCGCCGCGGCCAACTCGGCCGCGCGCCGCCGCTCGCGGCGGTAGCGCATCACCACCAGCAGGACCACCACGGCGACGACAACGACACTCAACGCGACCAGCAGGAAAAGGCGACCCGACGATGACGGCGGCGTGTCGAGCCCGTCGGCCGCCGCGACCGCGGCCCCGGCCCAGTCGCCGTTGTGCAGCGCGGGCTCGATCTTGGTGCGCCGCAGTTGATCAACCTGACCCGCCTTGACGCTCGTGATCGCCGACGGGACGAAGAACGCGTATGACCGGCCGGTGGTGGCGACGGCCAGCAGCGCGTCGTAGTCGCCCAAGTCGCTGACGGTTCGGGTGCGCCTCGCCCAGCTCTCGGCGCTTTCCCCGGAGAAGTCGTCGACGTAGACCACCCACAACCGGATGTGCTGATCGGCGTAGAGCTTGTCGGTGGCCGACGTCACCGCGGCGCGCCCGGAATCCGAGAGCGCGTTCGCGTTGTCGGTGACCTGGTCCGGCAGCCGAAACGGCGGTTGCGCGCCCGCCGTCGGCGCCAGCAGCAGCCCGGCGCCGAGACCCGTGAGGACCGTCAGGATCACGCCGAGCAGGCGTGCGAAGCGCATAGGTCAATCTAGCCCGCGTTCCCTGGCAGACTGTCCTGCGGTGAGTACGCATCAGCACGACCCCTACGACGACTTCGACCGTCAGCGTCGGGTGCGCGAAGCGGCGAAGACGGCGGGTCTGCCGGGTACGGAAGGCCAGCACCGCACCGACTTCGCCCGGGACCGCGCCCGGGTGCTGCATAGCGCCGCGCTGCGCCGCCTCGCCGACAAGACGCAGGTGGTCGGGCCGCGCGAAGGTGACACCCCCCGTACTCGGTTGACCCACTCGCTGGAGGTGGCCCAGATCGGGCGGGGGATGGCGGTAGGACTGGGCTGCGACCTCGACCTGGTCGAGCTGGCCGGCCTGGCCCACGACATCGGCCATCCGCCCTACGGGCACAACGGCGAACGCGCGCTCGACGAGTTCGCCGCGGAGCACGGCGGCTTCGAGGGCAACGCCCAGAATTTCCGGATACTGACCAGCCTTGAGCCGAAAGTACTTGACGCGCAAGGCAATAGCGCGGGCCTGAACCTGACCCGGGCGTCGCTGGACGCGGTCACCAAGTATCCGTGGTTCCGCGGTGACGCGCCTGCACGCAAGTTCGGCTTCTATGACGAGGACCGCGAGCCCGCGGACTGGGTCCGCCAGGGGGCGCCGGCGAATCGGACGTGCCTGGAGGCCCAGGTGATGGACTGGGCCGACGACGTCGCGTATTCGGTGCACGACGTGGAGGACGGCGTCGTCTCCCAGCGCATCGACCTGCGCGTGCTGGCCGACGAGGACGAGGCGGCCGCGCTGGCCAAGCTGGGGGAGAGCGAATTCTCCCGGGTGAGCGCCGAGGACTTCATGGCCGCCGCGCGCCGGCTGTCGGGTCTGCCGGTCGTCGCCGCGGTCGGCAAGTACGACGCGACGCTGGCGGCGGCGGTGGCGCTCAAGCGATTGACCAGTGAACTGGTGGGCCGATTCGCCTCGGCCGCGATTGCGACGACGCGTGCGGCCGCCGGCCCGGGCCCGCTGGTGCGCTACCGGGCCGACCTGCGGGTGCCCGACCTGGTGCGCGCCGAGGTCGCCCTGCTGAAAATCCTGGCGCTGCAGTTCATCATGTCTGACCCCCGGCACCTGGAAACCCAGGCCCGGCAGCGCGAACGCATCCATCGCGTGGCGCACTGGCTGTACTCCGGGGCACCCGGCACGCTCGACCCCATGTTCGCCGCGGCGTTCAACACCGCGGCCGACGATCGCGCCCGGCTTCGGGTCGTCGTCGACCAGGTCGCCTCCTATACCGAGGGTCGGCTGGAGCGGATCGACGCCCGTCAGGCGACCGGATAGCGTTACCGGCATGACTAAACTCAGCGCCGTTGCCGTCGCCTTGCTGTCGCTTCCCGTCGTGGCCCTGAACGCCTGCAGTTCGCCCCAGCACGCGACCAGCCAGACGGGCACCACGCCTCCGGTCCAAAGCGGTGCTCCGGCGTCGTCGACGTCGGGACCGGCGCCCGCCGCCGGATCGCTGACGGCGCAACTGAAGACGGCCGACGGCAAGGACGTGGCCACGGCGACCTTCGACTTCAGCAACGGCTACGCCACCATCACCGTCAAGACGGTTGCCGGCGGGATCCTCGCGCCCGGCCTCCACGACATGCACATCCACGCGGTCGGCAAGTGTGAGCCCAACTCCGTTGCCCCGAACGGCGGCCCGCCCGGGAACTTCCTGTCCGCCGGCGGCCACTTCCAGGCGCCCGGGCACACCGGGATGCCCGAGAGCGGCGACCTGACCATGCTGGAGGTGCGCCAGGACGGGTCCGCGTACCTGGTAACCACCAGCGATGCGTTCACCCGGGACCAGTTGCTGGCCGGGGACAAGACCGCGCTGATGATCCACGGCGTCGGCGACCAGGCGATGGAGCGGATCGCGTGCGGCGTCATCGGGCCGGCGAGCTGATCTCCTCCGGCGTTTTAGACTGGGCCGATGGCCGGCCGGATCTCTGATCGCGATATCGCCGCCATCCGCGAACGGGCACGCATCGAAGACGTTGTGGGCGACTACGTCCAGCTCAAGCGCGCCGGCGCCGACTCGCTCAAGGGCCTGTGCCCGTTCCACAACGAGAAGTCGCCGTCGTTCCACGTCCGCCCGAACCACGGCCACTTCCACTGCTTCGGCTGCGGCGAGGGCGGCGACGTGTACGCGTTCGTCCAGAAGATCGAACACGTCAGCTTCGTCGAGGCCGTCGAGCTGCTCGCCGACCGGGTCGGCCACACCATCACCTACACCGGCGCCGCGGCCACCAACGTGCAGCGCGACCGCGGCAGCCGCAGCAGGCTGGTCGCGGCCAACGCGGCGGCCGCCGAGTTCTACGCGGCGGCCCTGGAATCCGACGAGGCGGCGCCGGGCCGCCAGTACCTGACGGAGCGGAATTTCGACGCCGCGGCGGCACGCCACTTCGGCTGCGGCTTCGCCCCGTCGGGCTGGGACTCGCTGACAAAACACCTGCAGCGCAAGGGCTTCGAGTTCAAGGAACTGGAGGCGGCCGGGCTGTCGCGAGAGGGGCGCCGCGGCCCGATGGATCGCTTCCACCGGCGGCTGCTGTGGCCCATCCGCACCGCCGCCGGTGAGGTGATCGGCTTCGGGGCCCGCCGCCTGTTCGACGACGACCCGATGGAAGCCAAGTACATCAACACCCCCGAGACGGCGCTGTACAAGAAGTCGTCGGTGATGTTCGGCATCGACCTGGCCAAGCGCGACATCGCCAAGGGGCACCAGGCCGTCGTCGTCGAGGGCTACACCGACGTGATGGCGATGCACCTGGCCGGTGTCACCACCGCCGTCGCCTCCTGCGGCACCGCGTTCGGCGACGAGCACCTGGCCATGCTGCGCCGATTGATGATGGACGACAGCTTCTTTCGCGGGGAATTGATCTACGTCTTCGACGGCGACGCGGCCGGCCGTGCCGCCGCGCTGAAGGCGTTCGGCGGCGAGCAGAACCTGGCCGGGCAGTCCTTCGTCGCCGTCGCGCCGGACGGCATGGACCCGTGCGACCTGCGGCTCAAATCCGGCGACGTCGCGCTGCGCGACCTGGTGGCGCGGCGAACCCCGCTGTTCGAGTTCGCGATTCGCACCACGATCGCCGAGATGGACCTCGACAGCGCCGAGGGCCGGGTCGCCGCGCTGCGCCGCTGCGTGCCCATGGTCAGCCAGATCAAGGACCCCACGCTGCGCGACGAGTACGCCCGCCAGCTCGCCGGCTGGGTCGGCTGGGACGACGTCGCGCAGGTCATCGAGCGGGTCCGCGGCGAGGCCAAGCGATCCAAGTCCCCGGCTCGCGGCGGCCCCACCTCCGAGGCTCCCCGCCGGGCCGAGCGCCAGCCCGCCGCGCCGGCCCCTACCTTGCCCAAGGAGTCGCGCGCCGCCCGTCCCGACCCGCGCGACCCGATCCTGTGGGCCCAGCGCGAGGCCCTCAAGTCGGCGTTGCAGTACCCGGCGCTGGCTGGTCCGGTGTTCGACACCCTGACCGTGGAGAGCTTCACGCACCCCGGCTACGCGGCCGTTCGGGCGGCCATCGAGGCCGCGGGCGGAACATCGACCGGCGTAACCGGGGCGGAGTGGCTCGAGGCGGTGCGAGCGCAGACCACCTCGAACCTGACGGCCGGCCTGATCAGCGAGCTGGGGGTGGAGGCCGTCCAGGTCGACGACGAGAAGCTGCCGCGCTACATCGGGGGTGTGCTCGCCCGCCTGCAGGAGGTCTGGATGGGCCGGCAGATCGCCGAGGTGAAGTCCAAACTGCAGCGCATGTCACCCATCGAGCAGGGCGACGAGTATCACGCGCTGTTCGGCGACCTGGTCGCCATGGAGGCCTATCGGCGCAGCCTGCTGGAGCAGGCTAGCGGCGACGATCTGACGGTGTGAGGGCCGGATCCGCCGGTCGCTCGATGTCGCGCTGGACCACGGCCGTCTCGTCGTCGATCTCGGTCAGGGTGACGAAGCCGGCGTCGGGCGAGATTCGGTTCGCGATCTTGCGGCGGCCACCCTCGATCATCGACTTGGCCACGGGGCTGCTGGTCAGCGCGCGATACGTGCCGACGAGCTGCTCGTATCGGCGGCGTCCGGCCTTCGAGCCCAGCACATAACCCAGTCCAAGCACTACGACATACCGGATCAAAGCGTTCCTCCCGACGATCGATGGTTCCATCCTGCCTCACTTTCGGCGGTAGGCGCGCGGGGCGGGTCGCCACCAGGGCCGTGAAGGACACCTGCGGCCCGTGGCGATCGCAAGCGCGGCGTAGCCGGGCGCAGCGGATCGACACCTCCTATCTAGTTGGGCGCGGTCGGGCCAGTACGCTAGAGTCGTCCGGCGATCGGTTTAATCCCCTGTAGCTCAATTGGCAGAGCATTCGGCTGTTAACCGAAGGGTTGGTGGTTCGAGTCCACCCGGGGGAGCCAGGTTAGTCTCAGTCGCGCACGCTCTGGCCGCCACGTCGGCCATGGAACCCGATGCTTTCCAGTGCCTCTCAGGAGGGCTCATGGAATTCCTGGTCACCATGACCACCCACGTCCCGGACGGCACGCCTCCGGAGACCGTCGACGACGTGCGGGCCAGGGAGGCCGCGCATTCGCGCGAACTGGCCGAACAGGGGCACCTGCTGCGGCTGTGGCGCCCGCCGCTGCAACCGGGCGAATGGCGCACTCTCGGCCTGTTCGCCGCGACCGACGCGGAGGAACTCGAGCGGGTGCTCGCGTCGATGCCCCTGCGCATCTGGCGCACCGACGAGGTGACGCCGCTGAGCCCGCACCCCAACGACCCCGCCGGTCACAGCAAGTAGTTCAGGCCCCATTCCCGTTCCGCGGCCAACCGGGCCGCGTCGA
Organism: Mycobacterium sp. E796; assembly: GCF_001672815.1. Lineage (GTDB taxonomy): Bacteria > Actinomycetota > Actinomycetes > Mycobacteriales > Mycobacteriaceae > Mycobacterium. Next base: position 17,707 of record NZ_LZKK01000262.1, read on the forward strand.
CCGCCGTCTCGCTTTCGACGCCTCCGCTGGCCAGGGTCACCAGGGCCGAGGCGAGCTTGAACAGCGGTACCTCGTGCCGTTCGCTCGCGCTGAGCAATTCCCGAAACGCGGCATAGGTGCTGCACCTACGCCACCCGACGAGTATCCCCACCGCCGTATCGAGCGCCCGGCTGGCCTGGTGACGGCCTTCATCGATATGCCGTTGGCCCGCAAGGGTTTCGGTCATCTGTCGAACACCTCCTGAAAAGTTCTGCCACGCAATGCAATAGCGGCAATCTCTGTGAAAAGAATTGGGCAAAGCCACGTCTCGCCCAAAAGGGGGCGCGAACGTCAGCGAATCAACGGCAACAACAGCGCGTCGAGGCCCGTAACATGAGACCACTATAGGCTATGGGCAACGGGCGCCGGTGTGACATATGTGATTGGCTCACAACGGATTTAAACCTTGCGCACCGCACGATGCGCTGCAATCGCCCTCAGATTTGGAAGTCCTCGCCGTGCCACACACCGGCCTCGGGCGGGCGGATCACCCGGCCATTCTGCGGGCCGTCGTTCAGGGCCTCGAGCTTGGAAACCCTGGTGAGCAGGGACTGCAGGCTGACCCCCACCAGGTCGGGCATCTTCGAGTCGTCGGGGGTGCTCCGCCCGTGGCGGCTGATGACCTGCCCGGGAACCCCGATGACGACGGAGCCCGACGGCACCGGCTTGACCACCACGGCGTTGGCGCCGATCCGGCTGTCGTCACCGACCTTGATCGCGCCGAGGACCTTGGCTCCGGCGCCGATGATGACTCGGTCACCGACCGTCGGGTGTCGTTTTCCGGTCTCCGCGCCACTGCCTCCAAGGGTGACGCCGTGATACAGCATGACGTCTTCTCCCACCTCGGCCGTCTCCCCGATCACTACGCCGGTCGCGTGGTCGATGAACAGGCCGGCGCCGAGGACGGCGCCGGGGTGGATGTCGACGCCGGTGAAGATGCGGGTGAGTTCGGACAACGTCCGCGCGGCCACCCTGGCGCCGCGATTCCACAGCCAATGGCTGACCCGGTGGCCCCAGATCGCATGAACGCCCGGGTAGGCGAAGACGACCTCCAGCGTGGTGGGCTTGGCGGGGTCGCGCTCCTTGGCCGCCCGGATGTCTCGCCGCATGGCTGCGAGCATGGTCAGTCCGCCAAGTCGGCGAACAGCGCCGTGCTCAGATAGCGTTCGCCGAAGCTGGGCAGCACGACCACCACGAGCTTGCCGGCGTTCTCGGGCCGGCGGGCCACCTGCAACGCGGCCACCACCGCCGCGCCGGATGAGATGCCGGACAGCAGTCCCTCCTCGCGGGCGAGCCGCCGGGCCATGGTCAGCGAGTCCTCATTGCCGACGGCGATGACCTCGTCGACCAGATCCATGTCGAGGACGGGCGGGACGAATCCGGCGCCGATGCCCTGGATCGGGTGAGGCCCTTTCTGCCCGCCGGACAGCACCGGGGACGCGGCCGGCTCCACCGCGACGAACTGGGCCGACGGCTTGCGTTCCTTGATGACCTGTGCGACACCGGTGATGGTGCCGCCGGTGCCGACGCCGGCCACGAAAAAGTCCACCTTGCCGTCGGTGTCGCGCCACACCTCCTCGGCGGTCGTCGCGCGGTGGATCGCCGGGTTCGCCGGGTTCTCGAACTGCTGCGGCACGAAATACCGCTGGTCGGTCTTGGCCAGCTCCTCGGCCTTGGCGATGGCGCCGGGCATGCCCTCGGCGCCGGGGGTCAGGATCAGCTCGGCGCCGTAGGCGCGCAGCAGCATGCGCCGCTCGACGCTCATGGTGTCGGGCATGGTCAGCACACACCGGTAGCCGCGTGCCGCGCAAACCATTGCCAGCGCGATGCCGGTGTTCCCGCTCGTCGGCTCGAGGATGATGGTGTCGGGCTTGATCAGGCCGGCCTTCTCGGCCGCGTCCAGCATGGCGACCCCGATGCGGTCCTTCACGCTGTTTGCCGGGTTGAAGGATTCCAGCTTGGCGACGACGTCGGCGACGGCGCCCTCGGTGACCCGGCGCAGCCGCACCAGCGGCGTGTTACCGATCAGCTGTGTGACGTCCTCGGCGATGCTCATGAAACTTCCTTACGCGATGTCGGTACAGGGCTCGTCGGCTTGCCAGGTGATGTCGAATTCGATTGCAACGTCTATTGGCACGATAAGCGCAACCGGGGTGAATCGCTGCGACGCCCCCGCAAATGCCTCGCCGGTGAGTACCCGCCCGGTGAGGTCGTGCGGTCTCGTTGCGGTCAACGTCATCGCCGATGTGCCCGGTGCGGGACGCACATAGAAGTCCGTTCCCGGCTGGACGATCTCGTCGATGCCCGAACCGTCGGCGTCGACCAGCGCGTGTCCGCCGGGCGCGCTGAGGCTCAACGGGATTCGCACCTGGAATGGTCCTATGAGTTCGGATTCGGCGGTTGCATGGGTGTCGACCAGTCGCGGCTCTTCGGAGTTGCGCAAGGCGGCGCTCGCCCCCGTGAGCAGGTAATTGTAGAGACGCACGACCCGATCGGCATTGCGGTAGTGACGGGCGCCGGTCAGCCAGAACCGGACATCGCCGATCGTCGCGCCGGCGGTGTCGGTCGTTGCGACGAGCCGGTAGTAGCGGTAACCGCGCCCACCGCCGCTGTGGCTGCTGGCCGACAGCGTGCTGCCGACGCCGAGGGTGCGCCGGTGTCGCCTCTCGCCGGCATGGGCGGTCAGCTGTGAACCCGAAACATCCTGCCAGTCAACGCCATTGGCGGACTTCTGCAGTTTCACACCGATGGTGGTGTCGGACGCCGTCCATATCGAGTACCCGCCCAGCTGTGGTTCCCCGTCGAATTCGAAGGTGATCACCGGCCCGGGAGCGCGGTCCACGGCGACGGGCTCGTTGAGCGGCCGGGTGTCCAACGCCAGGCCGTTGGTGAAGTGCCATATCGCGGCCTGGGTGGCCGCGATGGCCTCGTGTTCGCTGAGGTTGGCACGCCCCAGCGGGTAACCGGCGGCCCGCAACCGTTGGCTCAGCTCGGCGATGTGGCTCGCCGGAAAGGAGTGTCGCAGGATCCATTCGACCGCGGCCTCGCAGCGGCGGGTCCGCAGGTGGGGCAGGGCGGACCAGGTGCCCAGGCGGTAGCTCGACGGCAGATGCGGTGCGATGCCGGTGAAGTCGAGCGAGTAGGCCAGCAGGTTGGGATGCAGCCGGATCAGGTCGGTGCGCGCCCAGCTGCCGTCGGCGAACACGATCCTGTCCACGGTGTGGGAGTAGGTGCCGCCGCGGTAGCGCGTCATGCGGGCGACATCGGCCGCCGGCCGGATATGCACGCGCCGGCGGGTCGCGACCCGCGCCAGGGCGCGGTTGGGCAGGGATAAAACGTTCATGGGTGGTTGATCTTCCTGAAAGGGTTCGGCTGGCGCGCATCAAGGCCGCGGGGCGGACCGCGGGTCCTGCCCGTTGCGGGGAGAGCGCGAGGATTTCTACAGCGTCGTCAGGGCGTCAGGAAATCAACAACAGCGACAACAACAGTCCGCGGCGAGGCAGCGCGAAGGTACGAAGCGCAGCTGAACGGCCTGTTGCATGGCCCCCACTATAGGGCCCGCAAACATCGCTGTCAGATTTCGGGCTCGTTTCCTTGATTTGACTCAGCCGCGGTGTAAACCTTCTGTATCACCTCCGTGCCCGCCTACGCTCGGCGCGCGCCACTGCTGACGGTGGGCGATCATGAAGCTGCCGCACTCGCAGCAGCGTTCGACCGAGCGGAAGGAGCGCGATGACGACGGCTCAGGGGGCTCAGAACGAATCCCAGGCACTAGGCGATCTCGCCGCCCGGCAGCTTGCCAACGCGACGAAGACCGTTCCGCAGCTCTCGACCATCACGCCGCGCTGGCTGTTGCACCTGCTCAGCTGGGTGCCCGTGGAAGCCGGCCTCTACCGGGTGAACCGGGTCGTCAACCCCGAGAGCGTCGCGATCAAGGCCGAAGAGGGCGCCGGCACCGAGGAACCGCTGCCCGAGACCTACGTCGACTACGAGACCAGCCCGCGCGAATACACGCTGCGCTCGATCTCGACTCTGGTCGACATCCACACCCGGGTCTCCGACCTGTACTCCAGCCCGCACGACCAGATCGCCCAGCAGTTGCGGCTGACCATCGAAACGATCAAGGAGCGCCAGGAGTTCGAGCTGGTCAACAGCCCCGAGTACGGTCTGCTGGCCCAGGCGACGCCGGAGCAGACGATCCAGACGCTCGGCGGGGCGCCGACGCCCGACGACCTCGACGCGCTCATCACGAAGGTGTGGAAGACGCCCAGCTTCTTCCTCACCCACCCGCTCGGTGTCGCGGCGTTCGGCCGCGAGGCCACCTACCGCGGCGTGCCGCCGCCGGTGGTGAGCCTGTTCGGGGCGCAGTTCATCACCTGGCGCGGCATCCCGCTGATCCCGTCGGACAAGGTGCCGGTGGAAGACGGCAAGACCAAGTTCATCCTGGTGCGCACCGGCGAGGAGCGCCAGGGCGTGGTCGGCCTGTTCCAGCCCGGCCTGGTCGGCGAGCAGGCGCCGGGCCTGTCGGTGCGGTTCACCGGGATCAACCAGTCGGCCATCGCTACGTACCTGGTCACCCTGTACAACTCGCTGGCCGTCCTCACCGACGACGCGCTCGCTGTCCTCGACGACGTGGCCGTGGACCAGTTCCATGAGTACAAGTGAGTACCGAGCGGTAGACGCCGAAAGCGAGTTGCCGATCGGAGCCGCCGAACTCGCGGCGCTGGCCACCCAGTTGTACGCGGCCAGCATCCGGCCCGGGCCAGACAGCCCGCCGCAGACGGCGCCCGTGGCCCCGCGCGGCGGGGTGCCGGACACCACCGCCGCCACCTCGGCCGGACAGGCCGCCGCCGGCACGTCGGACCCCTACCTGCCGCCGGTCCCCGTCGTCGGCTTCACCGACATATACGTCCCCGCGCCGACATCGCCCGAGCCCGAAAGCCCGCCACAGACGGTGCCGGTCGCTCCCCGCGGCAACGTGCCCGATGTGACGGCGGCGCCGTCGGCCGGGGAGACGGCCGCGAGCGTCGCCGATCCCTACGTGCCACCCGGCGTCGTCGACTTCGCCGCGTTCGCGGTGCCCAGCGAGGGCATCGTGCCCACGGTGCCCGGGGTGGTCGCCGGGGCGGTGCCGTCCGCTCCGGTGGCCCCCCGCGGTTCCGCGCCCCCGACCTCCTCGTGGCTGCCCGACGCGCCGCCGGTGCCCGACCTCGGCTGGTTCGACGCGCCACCGATTGCGCCCGGCGGCGACGAGCACCTGTATCACTTCCTGACCAAGACGGATCCCGTGCCCCGCTTGCCCGACGAGCATGAGGTGTTCGACGTCAACGCGGTGCGCGCCGACTTTCCCATCCTGCGGGAGACCGTCAACGGCAAGCCGCTGATCTGGTTCGACAACGCGGCAACCACCCAGAAGCCGCAGGCGGTGATCGATCGCCTGTCGCACTTCTACGCCCACGAGAACTCCAACATTCACCGCGCGGCGCACGAGTTGGCGGCCCGCGCGACCGACGCCTACGAGGAAGCACGCAACACCGTCCGGCGATTCATCGGCGCCGCGAACGACGAAGAGATCATCTTCGTGCGAGGCACCACCGAAGCCATCAACCTGGTGGCCTATGCCTGGGGCGGAAAGCATTTGCTGCCCGGCGACGAGATCGTCATTACTCATTTAGAGCATCACGCCAATATCGTCCCGTGGCAACTGCTTTCGCAACAGACCGGCGCGATTCTGAAAGTGGCGCCGGTCGATGACGCCGGCAATTTGCTGATGTCGGAATTCGAGGATTTGCTTGGGCCAAAGACAAAGCTGGTGGCCGCAACCCAGGTGTCCAACGCGCTGGGCACGGTGACACCGGTCGAGCAGATCGTCGAGCTGGGCCACCGCTACGGCGCGCGGGTGCTGATCGACGGGGCCCAGTCCATCCAGCACCTGCCGGTCAACGTCGCCGAGCTGGGCGTCGATTTCTTCGTGTTCTCCGGCCACAAGATCTACGGCCCCACCGGAATCGGCGTGCTCTACGGGACCGAGGAAGCCTTGGCCGAAACACCGCCGTGGCAGGGCGGCGGCAACATGATCGCCGACGTGACGCTGGAACGCTCGCTGTATCAGGGACCGCCCAGCAAGTTCGAGGCCGGCACCGGCAACATCGCCGACGCCGTCGGCCTCGGCGAGGCGCTGCGTTACGTGCAACGGTTGGGCGTTGAGCGCATCGCCGCCCACGAACGGGCCCTGCTGGACTACGCGACCCCGCGGCTGGCCGACATCCCGGGCGTCCGCCTGGTCGGCACCGCGACCGAAAAGGCCAGCGTGCTGTCGTTCGTGCTGGCCGGACACGACCCGCTCGAGGTGGGCAAGGCGCTCAACGCCGAGGGCATCGCGGTGCGCGCCGGCCATCACTGCGCGCAGCCGATCCTGCGCCGCCTCGGCCTGGAGGCCACCGTCCGCCCGTCGTTTGCGTTCTACAACACCTTCGAGGAAATCGACGTCTTCCTCAGCGCGGTGCGCCGGATTGCCGAGGGCGGCGCGGGCGCCGGCTGAGGTTCGCCAGATTTCTTCTTGTTGATTTCAACCCTGCGACATCTTCAGGGGCGGCTTTAGGCTTCCGAAGTGTTTTGTGTGCGCAGCCAGGCGAAGTGGCCGGATTGCGCGCTGCGCACCGCTAATCCTTTGCGGTGACGCTAATCAGAAGTTTTTCGCTTCTTTCACCTAAACGGGGGCTGCATGAGCCGTATGGATGCCTGGACGACGCGGGGGGCATGAACGAACCCCATGAACGGCACCGCCATCGCACGGCCCATGAACGCGCTGGGTCAGTTCTTTCTGCTTAGCCTCGAGGCATTGGTTGCCGCGGTACGGGGGCCGTGGGCGTGGCGTGAGCTTTTCGAACAGATCTGGTTCGTGGCGCGGGTTTCGATTTTCCCGACGATCATGCTGTCGATTCCGTACACGGTCCTCATCGTGTTCGTCCTCAACATCCTGCTCGTCGAGATCGGCGCGGGGGACCTCTCGGGCGCGGGTGCCGCGCTGGCGTCGGTGACCCAGGTCGGGCCCGTCGTCACCGCCATGGCCGTCGCCGGCGCCGGATCGACCGCGATGTGCGCCGACCTGGGCGCGCGCACCATCCGCGAGGAGATCGACGCGATGAAGGTGATCGGCGTCAATCCGGTTCAGGCGCTTGTGGTTCCGCGCATCATCGCCGCCACCTTCGTCGCGTTGCTGCTCTACTCGGTGGTTGCGGTCACCGGGTTGACGGGCAGCTACATCTTCGTGGTCTTCGTCCAGCACGTCACCCCGGGTGCGTTCATCGCCGGGATGACACTCGTCACCGGCCTGCCGCAGGTGGTGATCTCGCTCATCAAGGCGACCCTGTTCGGGCTCTCGGCGGGCCTGATCGCCTGCTACAAGGGCCTCTCGGTGGGCGGCGGCCCGACCGGTGTCGGCAACGCGGTCAACGAGACCGTCGTGTTCTCGTTCATGGCGTTGTTCTTCATCAACATCGTGATCACCGCCCTCGGCGTGAAGGTGACCGCCAAGTGACCGACGCCGCGCGCGAGCCCGGATGGCTGGCCGCCCTCGGGCCCAGGCTGGTCGCCACCACCCGGAGGCTGGGTGAACAGACCGAGTTCTACGGCAGGTCGTTGGCCGCCACGGCCGAGGCGGTGCGGCGCTACCCCGGCGAAGTGCTGCGGCTGATCGCGGAGATGGGCATGGGCACGGGCGCGCTGGCGGTGATCGGCGGGACCGTGGGCATCATCGGGTTCCTGACGCTGACCACCGGTGCCCTCGTCGCGGTGCAGGGCTACGACACGTTGTCCAACATCGGTGTCGAGGCGCTGACCGGATTCCTCTCGGCGTTCTTCAACGTGCGCATGATCGCGCCGTGCACGGCCGGTGTGGCCCTGGCGGCCACCATCGGCGCGGGCACGACCGCCCAGCTCGGCGCGATGCGCATCAACGAGGAGATCGACGCGCTGGAAGTGATGGGCATCCGCGCGATCACCTATCTGTCGTCGACACGGATCATCGCCGGTGTCCTCGTGGTCATTCCGCTGTACGCGGTCGCCGTGCTGATGTCGTTCATCGCCGCCAAGTTCGGCACCATCTACATCTACGGGCAGTCGCGCGGCGTGTACGAGCACTACTTCTCCACGTTCCTGCGGCCCACCGACCTGTTCTGGTCGTTCCTGGCCGCGCTGACGATGGCCACGGGTGTGATGGTCGTGCACACCTACTATGGTTTCACCGCGACGGGCGGTCCCGCCGGCGTGGGGGAGGCCGTCGGTCGTTCGGTGCGGTCGTCGATGATCGTCACCGCCTTTGTCTGCCTGATGATTTCGTTGTCCGTCTACGGGCAATCCGGCAACTTCAACCTGTCGGGATGACGGCATGAGCAATCACCGAGACGATGGCTCTCGCGCGCGAAATAGGGTCCGCAGCAGCAGGATCGACCCGATCTGGTGGGCGCCGACGCTGTTCGTCGTCGTCGGGATATTGGTTGTGCTGACCGCGGCGTCGTTCTCCGGCAAGTTCCAGGAGTTCATCCCGCTCACGCTGGTGTCCGACCGCGCGGGCCTGGTGATGGAACCGGGCGCCAAGGTCAAGCTGCGCGGGGTGCAGGTCGGACAGGTGGCATCGATCGGCACCGACGTGAAAGCCGCCCAGCTGCAATTGAAGATGCAACCGGGTCCGTTCAAATACCTGCCGAGCAACCTCGAGGCGGAGATCAAATCGACCACCGCGTTTGGGTCCAAATACGTCGACCTGATCGTGCCCGACCACGCCAGCGCCACACCGCTCAAGCCCGGCGCGGTGCTGCGCTCCCGGAACGTCACCGTGGAAGTCAACACGGTGTTCGAGAATCTCCAAGCCGTGGTCAAGGCCCTGGATCCCGCCAAGCTGAACGCGATCCTGTCGGCGTTCGCGGAGTCGGTGCGCGGCAAGGGTGAACGGATCGGGGAGGCGATCACCGACGCGAACAACCTGTTGCTGACCGTCAACCCGCGGATGGACACCATCCACACCGACTGGCGGCTGTTCGGCAAGACGACGGCCGCCTATTCCACTGCGGCGCAGGATATTCTGTCGATCCTCGACTCGGCGACAACCAGCAGCACCACCCTGACCGAAAACCAGCGGTCACTCGATTCGCTGCTGTTGTCGGCGGCTGGTTTCAGCCAGACAGGCATCAACGTCATCGGCAGAAGCGAGGCCAACATCGTCCGGTCTTTCAACCTGGTCGATCCGACCACTGCCCTGCTGAACAAGTACTCACCGACCTTCACGTGCCTGTTCCAGGGTGCGCAATGGTATGTGGACCACGGCGGCCGGGACGCGTTGGGTGGCAACGGCTATTCGGTCATCCTCGACTCCGCGCTGCTGTTCGGTGACGACCCGTACCGCTACCCAAGACACCTCCCCAAGGTCAACGCCACGGGCGGTCCCGGCGGCAAGCCCAGTTGCGGTTCGCTGCCCGACCCGAGCGCGAACTTCCCGGTGCGCGCGCTCGTCACCGACACGGGTTGGGGCGCCGCGCCCGACGAGATCCGCACCAATGTGGCGGCCGGAAATCCGTGGTGGGCCAACTGGTTCCCGACCACCAAGAACCCGCCCGAAGCGCCCCACTACTGGTATCGCGGGGGGCGGCCACCGCCATGAGACGACGGAAGATGTCCGCCATCCTCGCGCGCGTTGCCCTGTTCACGGCGGTCTGCCTGGTGTTCACGTTTACTTTGATCGCCGTGTTCGGCCAGCTGCGCTTCGAGGACCGCACCGGCTACCAGGCCGTCTTCACGAACATATCCGGCCTGAAGTCCGGCAACTTCGTGCGTATTGCCGGGGTCGAGGTCGGCAAGGTCGGCGACCTCACGCTGCACCGCGACGGCACCGTCACCGTCGGGTTCGCCGTGGACAAGGGCGTGCGGCTCACCGACGGCACCAAGGCCGTCGTGCGCTACGAAAACCTGATCGGGGACCGTTATCTCGCGCTCGAAGACGGGCCCGGGTCCCCCCGGCGCCTACCGGCGGGCGCGACGATTCCGCTGGCGCGAACGTCGCCCGCCCTCGACATCGACGCGCTGATCGGGGGCTTCCGGCCGTTGTTCCGGGCGCTGGATCCCGACCAGGTCAACGCCCTGTCCGGCGAGTTGCTGCGCATCTTCCAGGGGCAGGGCGGCACCCTGGCCTCGGTGCTGGCGCAGACCTCGATGCTGACGTCGACCCTGGCTGGGCGCAGCGAACTGATCGGCGAGCTAATCACCAACCTGAACACCGTTTTGCACACCTTCGGCACCCGCGATCGCGAGTTCTCGGACGGCCTGGACAAGCTCTCGCAGTTCGTCAACGGCCTGGCGCAGCGCAGGGACGACATCTCCACGGGGCTGGCCTACATCAACGCGGCGGCCGGGTCGGTCGCCGACCTGCTCGTCCAGGCGCGCCAGCCGATCAAGGACGTGGTACACGAGACCGACCGGATGTCGGGGCAGGTGATGTCCGACCGTGACTATTTCGACAACCTGCTCAAGCAGCTTCCCGACATCTACCAGGTGCTGTCCCGGCAGGGCCTGAACGGCGACTATTTCGGCTTCTACTTCTGCGAAGTGTTGCTCAAGCTCAACGGCAAGGGCGGCAACCCCATCTTCGTCAAGCTGTTCGGTCAGCCCAGCGGGCGGTGCACGCCGCAATGAAGCTACCCAAGATGAAGCCGCTCGCGGGACGGAGCCCCGTCACCATCGGCGTGATCGGCACCGCGGTCCTGGTGTGCGTGACCGTCGCGGCCTTCCAGTACGACAAGTTGCCATTCGTCAAGAACACCAACGACTATGCGGCCTACTTCTCCGAGGCGGGCGGCATCAAAACCGGTAGCACCGTCCGGGTTTCGGGCATGGGAGTCGGCAGGGTCTCCGACATCCGCCTGGAGGGCACCAAGGTCCGGGTGGGCTTCACCGTCCGCAAAGCCATCGAGCTGGGCGACCGAACCGAAGCCGCGATCAAGACCGAGACGGTGCTGGGCAGCAAGATGCTCGAGCTCACCTCGCGCGGCGACGGACGGCTGAACGGCCCCATCCCGCTGGAACGCACCCACTCGCCCTACGACCTTCCCGACGCGCTGGGTGACCTGACGACGACGATCAGCGGGCTCGATACGGCCCAATTGTCCTCGGCGCTAACGACGTTGGCCAACACCTTCAAGGAGACCCCGGCCGACCTCAAACCTGCGCTGCAGGGCGTCGCCCGGTTCTCCGAGACCCTCAACCACCGCGACGCGCAGCTGCGCAGCCTGTTGGGCAACGCCAACAAGGTCTCCGGCGTGCTCGGCAAGCGAAGCCAGCAGATCGCCACCCTGGTGGCCGATTCCAACGCGCTGCTCGCCGCGCTGCTGGACGAACGGGATTCCCTCGACGCGCTGATGAACAACATCACGGCGGTGTCGCACCAGATTTCGGGGCTGGTCGACGACAACCGGACCCAGCTCAAGCCCGCCCTCGACAAGCTCAACGGGGTGCTCGAGGTGCTGGACAACCGCAAGGAAGACCTGCAGAAGACTCTGCCGAAGTTCAAACGCTACGCGATGTCGTTCGGTGAATGCCTCGGCTCGGGGCCGTTTTTCAAGGCCTACGTGGCCAACCTGATCCCCGGGCAGATAAGTGGACCGACGATCGACGCGCGGATGTATGACCGGTTCCTGGATCCCAACCAGGGGCTGCCGTCGGAGTCGGTGGACCCGCCGACCGGCAGCCCGCCCGTGCCGCCGGAGAACGCGCCGCATCCCATCTGGTCGCAACCGCCCTCCCCGGGCCCCGCGCCGGGCCCACCGCCAGAGCTCGCTCCCGCGGATGCGGGGAGACAGCGATGAGTCGCCGTACGCTGCAGACGGTGACCGGCATCAGCCTGGTCGCCACGCTCGTCGTGGCGTCGTTCCTCGTTGGCGCCAAGTTGCTGAGGCAGGCCGAAAGGAATACGTACACCGCCTATTTCGCGGAGGCGAACGGCCTGTTCGTCGGCGACGAGATCCGTATCCTCGGCGTCGCGGTGGGCGTGGTGGACAGGATCGAGCCACAGCCCGCCAGCTCCAAAGTGACCTTCTCGGTGGACAAGCAGTACGCGGTCCCGGCCGATGCCCGCGCGGCGATCCTGTCGCCGTCGCTGGTGACCTCGCGGGCGATCCAGCTCGTCCCGGCGTACTCCGGCGGCCCCAAGCTGAGCCCCGGCGCGTCGATTCCCCTGAGCCGCACCGCGGTTCCCGTCGAATGGGACGACTTCCGCAGGCAGCTGGAGAAGCTGACCGAGGCGCTGCAGCCCACCGCCCCGGACGGGGTGAACTCGCTCGGCGAGTTCATCAACTCCGGCGCCGACAACGTTCGCGGCGAGGGCGACACGGCCCGCGACACCGTATTGAAGCTGTCCGAGGCGATTTCGGCGCTGGGCGATCACGCCGACGACATCTTCAGCACCGTGCGCAATCTGCAGCTGCTGGTGTCGGCGCTGCACTCCAGCAGCGATCTGCTCGCCTCGTTCAACCAGAACCTGGGCAGCGTGACGACGGTGCTGTCGAACACCCCCAACGAGGTGGCGAACGCGGTGAAGGGCCTCGATGGGGCGCTGACTGACCTGCGCGACTTCCTGTCCGAGAACCGGGAAGCCATTGGCGTCACGTCCGACCGGCTGGCTTCCATCACCACGGCGCTGAACGACAGCCGCGCCGACGTCAAACAGATTCTGCACATCGCCCCGACCGTCTTTCAGAACTTCCTGAACATCTATCAGCCGGCGCAGAGCGCCATGACCGGCATCATGGCGCTCAACAACTTCGCCGACATCCCGCAATGGATCTGCAGCTCGATCGAGGCGGCCTCCCGGCTGCGCCTGGACCGCGTGTCGAAGCTGTGCCTGCAATACATCAACCCGATCATCAAAAACCGCATCTACAACTACCTTCCGTTCGGTCTGAACCCGTTCGTCGGGACGCAGGCCCGGCCGAACGAAATCACCTACAGCGAGGACCGGTTGCGGCCGGGCTACACGCCCCCCGAAGCGCCGCCGGATGCCGCGCCGCCCCAGCCGCCTGCACCCGCCGAGCAGCCGGCGCCCACCGAGGCACCACCGCCCGGCGAGGCGCCACCGCCGCCGAACGGCACGGTCGACTCGACGCAAGTGCTGCGTGACCTGATGCTTCCGACGGGGACATCATGAGACGCGCGATGGTGGCGGCGCTGTGCCTCGCCTGCCTCGCCGCGGTGTCGGGCTGCGGATGGAAGGGCCTGAATTCGTTCACCCTGCCCGGCACCGCCGGCGGGGGGCCCGGCTCCTACACCATCCAGGCGCAAATGCCCGACGTGGCAACCATTCAGGAGAACACCCGGGTGCGCGTCGACGACGTCAACATCGGCAACGTGACCAAGATCGAGCTCCAGGATTGGCACGCGCTGGTCACCATGCGGATCAACGGCGACGTTAGGCTGCCGGCCAATTCGACCGCGAAGCTCGGGCAGACCAGCCTGCTGGGCTCGATGCACATCGAACTCGCACCTCCCAAAGACGAGCCGCCCGTGGGTGAACTGAAAAACGGTTCGGTCATCCCGCTGCCGCGCGCGAGCACGTATCCGACCACCGAGCAGACCCTGGCCTCGGTGTCAATCCTGCTCAACGGCGGCGGGCTAGGTCAGCTGCAGGAAATCACCCAGGCACTCGCCAAGGCCTTCGCGGGCCGCGAGAACGACATGCGCAGCCTGCTCGGCCAGCTCGACCAGTTCATCGCCGGCACCAACGCCCAGACCGACGACATCATCGCCGCCTCCGAGAACCTCAACTCGCTGGCGGGCCAGGTCGCCGACAAAGACCCCGTCGTCGACAAGGCGTTGAACACCGTTCCGAAAGCGCTTGCGGTACTTGCCGAGGAGCGCACTAAGATTGCCGATGCCATCGACCAACTCGGCAAGTTCAGTGCGCTCGCGGCGGACACGATCCACCAGAGCAGGGAATCCCTGGTGAACAACCTGCGCAACATCGCGCCGGTGCTGCGGTCGTTGGCCGATGCCGGGCCGTCGCTCACCAGGGGCTTGGACGGCCTGGTGGCCTACCCGTGGCCGGCGTCCACCGTGCGCAACTGGTTCCGTGGTGACTACGCCAACCTCACCCTGGTGGTCGACCTCACCTTGAGCCGTATCGACCAAGGGCTGTTCACCGGCTCCCGGTGGGAGGGCAATCTCACCCAGCTCGAACTGCAGTGGGGACGCACCATCGGCATGCAGCCCAGCCCGGTCACGGGGGGCAACCCGCTGACCTATCCGTATCACTTCGGGGGATACTGATGCTGCGCCTGAACCGCCGCACCTGGATCCAGCTGTCGATGTTGACGCTGGTGACCGTGCTTTCTTGTGGCGCAATGGCTTTCAACTTCATGAAGCTGCCCGCCACGCTGTTCGGGATCGGCGAATACAACGTCTCGGTCGACCTGCCGCAGTCGGGTGGGCTCTACCAGACCTCCGTTGTCACCTACCGCGGCACCGACGTGGGCCAGGTCAAGTCGGTCGAGGTCACCGCCACCGGGGTGCGTGCGGTTCTCGCCCTGAGATCCGGGGTCAAGGTGCCCTCCGACGTCGAGGCGTCGGTGCACAGCCGCTCGGCGATCGGCGAGCAATACATCGAGCTGACCCCGCGGCCGGGCAAGGAAGGAGAACACTCGCGGTCGCTGGCCTCGGGCGACGTCATCCCCGCCGGCCGCGTCGACGTACCCGTCGACATCGGGCACCTGCTCGACCTGACCAACCATGCGCTGCAGGCGATTCCGCGGGACAACCTGCACACGGTGATCGACGAGACCAACCGCGCGGTTAGCGGTCTCGGGCCGGAGTTGTCGCGGATCGTCGACGGGTCCACCGCGCTGGCCATCGCCGGGGGCCGCACCGCCGACCCGCTGGCCGCCCTGATCGACCAGTCCCCGGCGGTGCTGAACTCCCAGGTGCAGACTGCGGACGACATCGCCACCTGGGCCAATCGCACGGCGGCCATCACGGCACAGTTCAAGGCGCAAGACGCGGCCCTGCGAGACCTGTTGACGCAGGGCACTTCCGGGCTCGAGGAAGGCCGCGCCCTGTTCGACCGGGTCGCGCCGGCGGTGCCGGTGTTGTTCGCCAACCTGGTCAGCCTCGGTGACATCGCCGTCGTGTACCGCCACGACATCGAACAACTGCTCGTGCTGTTCCCCCAAGGCATCGCGGCCATGGCGGCCATCGTCGTGCCCAGCTCCAATACCAAGCAGGAGTACCGGGGCGCCCAGTTGGACTTCAACCTGAACATCAACCTGCCGCCGCCGTGCACGACGGGCTATCTCCCGCCGACCCAGCGCCGCTCACCGGCCAGCGTCGACGCGCCGGACCGTCCCGCCGCGGACCTGTTCTGCCGAGTGCCGCAAGACTCCGAGTTCAATGTCCGTGGTGTGCGCAACATTCCGTGCGAGGCCAAGCCATGGAAGCGGGCGCCCACCGTCGAGCTGTGTGAAAGCGACGAGGAGTATGTGCCGCTCAACGATGGCTACAACTGGAAGGGGGACCCCAACGCCACCTACAGCGGGCAGGGTGTCCCGATGTATCCGCCGGGACAAGACCCGCGTCTGCCCCCGCCGCGGGGCACCGCGCCCCCGGCACCGGCGCCGCCGCCGCTCGCCGTCGCGACCTACGACCCCGCCACCGGCGACTACGTGGGGCCCGACGGACACCGTTACACCGAAGCCGATTTGGCGCACCCTCGCGCCAAGAACTGGCAATCGCTTCTAGTCCCGACGCCGTAAGCATTCGAAGGAGCAACATGGCCGAAGACACCCAAGAACCCGAGAACCGGCTCGCGCGCTGGCGGCGCCGGGCCACCCCCCGGCTCTCGCGCGCCGCAACGGCATTCGTGGCCGCCGCCGCGGTGGTGGCGGCGCTGGCCGGATTGGCCGGCTGGCTGGGCTACCGGGCCTACGAGAAGCACGAGGCCAACACCAAGCGCGACTTGTTCGTTCAGGTCGCGCGCCAGGGCGCGGTGAACCTCACTACCATCAACTACGCCCAGGTCGACGCCGACGTGCAACGCATCCTCGACCTGTCCACCGGGGCGTTCCGCGACGACTTCGAGCAGCGGTCCAAGCCGTTCGTCGAGGTCGTCAAGGCGGCGCAGTCCAAATCGGAAGGCACCGTTACCGATGCCGGCCTGGAATCCGAGCGGGGCGACTCCGCGCAGGTCCTGGTCGCGGTCGCGGTCAAGTCCCGGACCGCCGGCGGCGAGGAGGCGCCGCGGGAATGGCGGATGCGAATCGAGGTCCGGTCCGTCGGTGACGACGCAAAGGTGTCGAACGTGGTGTTCGTGCCATGACGACACTGCGCGACGACATCGAGGCCACCGCCACCGACGAGGACGTGGAGCCTGCGGCGGAAGACGAGACTGTAGAGGAAGATTCGGAAGCGCCCGAGAGGCGGCGCATCAACTGGTCGCGCGTCTTCGCCCGGGGCATGTTGCCCGCGATCGCGCTGGTGCTGGCGCTGGGAGCGGGCTATTTCAAGTGGGTGGTCGGATCGGCCGACGACTTGGCGCGGGCCCGTGCCGAGTCGGTGCGGGTGGCCAGCGAAGACGCGGTGGTTCTGTTGTCCTATAAGGCGGATTCGGTGGAGAAGGATCTCGCCGCGGCGCGCGAACGGCTGACCGGCGAGTTCAAGGACGCCTACACCGAACTGACCCGCCAGGTCGTCATTCCGGGCGCGAAGGAGAAGCACATCTCCTCGGTGGCGAAAGTCAATGCGGCGGCCTCGGTTTCGGCTTCGGCCAACCACGCCGTGGTGCTGGCGTTCGTCGACCAAACCGTCACCATCGGCAGCGGCGCCCCCACGGATACCCAACCCGTCGTGCGGGTCACGCTGGACAAGGTCGACGGCCGATGGCTGGTCTCGCGGTTCGATCCGGTGTGATGCGAGCGGTCACGGTGGTGTCCGCCGCGGTGATCGCGGCGGCGGCGTTGCCGGCGCCGACCGCGCACGCCGACAACAAGCGGCTCAACAGCGCCGTCGTCTCGGCCGTCTACACCCTGCAGCACCAGGCGGGCTGCACCAACGACGTCATCCGGAACAACGCGCTGACGCTGGCCGCCGAATGGCACGCGGACGACATGATCAGCAACCGGAACATCAACGACGACACCGGATCCGACGGCTCGACGCCGCAGGACCGCGCCACCGCGGCCGGCTTCCGCGGCAAGGCCGCCGAGACGGTGGCGATCAACCCCGCGATAGCGATCAGCAGCCTGGAACTGGTCAACCAGTGGTACTACAACCCCGACGACATGGCGATCATCCGCGACTGCGCCAACACCAACATCGGGGTGTGGTCGGACAACAGCCTGGACCGCACCGTCGTCGTGGCCGTGTATGGGCAACCCGACGCACCCAGGCGATAGCGGCTAGTCGTAGACCGGCGTCCACATCGTGTCGGCGACGGCCTGCGCGACGTCCTCGTGGGTCTTGGTGGCGACCCCGTCTTCCACCGCAGCGTGATAGACGGCCTCGGCGACCGCCGTCGAGATCTCGCGCAGGTTCTGTACATCCGGCAACAAAGAATCGCCGGCGTTCGTCGGGCTCGCCTGGTGCACAACGGCTTTCGCTGCCGCCTGCAGCATGCCCGGGGTGACGGTCCTGGCCCGGGAGACGATGATGCCCAACCCGATGCCCGGGAACACCAGCACGTTGTTGGCCTGGCCGATGGTGTAGGTGACGCCGTCGAACTCGACCGGGCCGACCGGGGTGCCGGTGGTGATCAACGCCTTACCGTTGGACCACTCGAGCAAGTCGGCCGGCATGGCCTCCATCCGTGAGGTCGGGTTCGACAGCGGAAAGATCATCGGGCGTTCGCAGGAAGCGGTCATCGCGTCCACGACCTTCTCGGTGAACGCCCCGAATACCGTTGAGGAGCCCAGCAGGATGGTCGGCGACGCGAGCTTGATCGCGTCCACCAGGCCCACCCGATCCCCGGCACCGACCCCGAGTTGCTGCCGGTTCTTGGCGTACGGCACCTGGAAATCGCGCAGATCGTCCATGTCATCGAAGAGCAGGCCCTGCTTGTCGATCGGCCAGATCTGCGACCTGGCCTGCTCGACCGTCGCGCCGTCGGCGACCATCGCGTCCCGGATCTGATCGGCCACGCCGATCCCGGCGGTGCCGGCGCCGAAGACGATCGTTTTCTGGTCGCGCATCGGGATGCCGGTGACATGGCATCCGCCGTAGACGGCGGCGACCACCACCGCGCCGGTGCCCTGGATGTCGTCGTTGAAGACGCAGTAGTCGTCGCCGTAGGTCTGCAGAATGTTCCTGGCGTTGAGCGGCCCGAAGTCTTCGAAATGCAGGATCGCGTGTGGAAACAGCCGGTGGGCGGTCTCGATATACCGCTTGATGAAGGCGTCGTACTCCGCGCCGCGGCGCCGGGCGTGGCGGTTGCCCAGATAGAACGGATCCTGCAGCAACTGTTCGTTGTCCGTTCCCACGTCGAGCGACACCGCGATGCAACGGCGCGGGTCGATCCCGCCGCCCGCGGTGTAGAGCGCCAGCTTGCCGACGGCGATCTGGATGCCGCCGACGCCCCAGTCGCCGATGCCCAGGATCGCCTCGGCGTCGGTGCACACGATCAGGTCGACGTCGTCGGGTCCCAGGCCGAAAGTCTCGAAGGCCTCCGCGATCTCGTCCGGCTCGTCGATGCTCAGAAACAGGCCGCGCTGCCCGCGGTATTCATCCGAGAAGCGTTGAATGGCCTCACCCACGGTGGGTGTGTACACCACGGGCATCAGCTCGGGCAGGTGGTCTTCCAGCACCTTGAAGTACAGCAGCTCGTGCCGGTAGTGCAGTTGCTCGAGAAGCAGGTTGCGGCCCAGATCCGTACCGAGGCTTTGCAGTTGGTGCCACACGCGGTCGGCTTGCTCGTCAAGCGTGAGCACCGCCGACGGCAACCGGCCGGTCAGCCCCAGGCGCCGGCGCTGCTCGTGGGTGAATCCCACGCCGCGATTCAGGCTGGGCGCGGCCAGTGCCGGCGGGATCCGCGGGGTGTGGGGATCGCTCATCACAACACCGTAGCGCCGATCGCGAATCAGCACTGCGAACGGAGCGTGAAGATCGCTATCGGCTGGACATGGATTCGGCCGCGTCGGCGCCCAGCATCCCGTCCTCGGTGGCCACTTCACAGACGCAAGGCCGTGCGCCGTTGTGCACCCACCGCGACAGCCGGCTGCCCTGCTTGCGCATCACGTGCTGCACGTAGACCTTGTCGCGCTGCACCCGGGAGAACGCCATGTCCAGGTTGACGGGCAACCCCGCCCACTCGACTTGGCCCGGCGCCGACGCCCTGCCGTCGGGATGCAGCGGACACTCCCGCCGCGGGCAGACTTGCCTTCCAGAATCGCGAGCCACGCTGTCACTCCTTTTGGTACGCGACCTAATGAGTGAATGGTGCGTCAGCGATGTTTCAGCGGCGGGTGTGCGACGTTTCCGTCGTATTACAGGCCGCGGGCCTAGTAGACGTCACGGTGGTAGCGCTTGTCGGCGCTCAGCGATCGCACGTATTCCCGCGCCGCATCCGGGTCTAGGTTGCCCTGTTCAGCGGCGATTTCGCAGAGCGCGCGGTCCACGTCCTTGGCCATGGGGTCGGCGTTACCGCAGACGTACAGCTGCGCGCCGTCCTGCAGCCAGCGCCACAGCTGGTCCCCGCGCTTGCGCATCAGGTGCTGCACGTAGACCTTCTCGCGCTGGTCGCGCGAGAACGCCAGGTCCAGCTCGGTGAGCAGCCCGTCGGCCCGCATCTGTTCGATCTCGTCGCGGTAGTAGAAATCGGTCGCGGCGTGCTGTTCGCCAAAGAACAGCCAGTTCGGTCCGGTGTGGCCGAGCGCGCGGCGTTCCTGCAGGAAGCCGCGGAAGGGGGCGATTCCGGTGCCCGGACCGATCATGATCATCGGGGTGTCCGGGTCGCTGGGCGGCCGGAAGTTGCTCGACGGCTGCAGATACACGGCGACGCGATCGCCGGGGGAGCGGTCGGCGAGGTAGGTCGAACACACCCCACGGCGCGGGACGCCATGGAAGTTGTAGCGCACCGGCGAGACCGTCAGGTGAACTTCTGCCGGGCACTCCTTGGGGCTCGACGAGATCGAGTAGAGACGCGGCTGAAGGCGTTTGAGGACCCGCAGCCACTCGTGGGCCGACGCGTAGACCGGCAGCTGTGCCAGCAGGTCCACCAACTGGCGTCCCCACGTCCAGTTGCTCAGCTCGGCCTTGTTCTCCGGCCTCAGCAGCTCGGCAAGTTTCTGGTTGCCGGTGCGCTCCTGCACGAAACGCACCAAATCCCGGCTGATGTGGGCGATCTCGATCCGCTCGGTGAGCGCGGAGCGCAACGACATCAAGCCGTGCTCGCCGACCTCGACCGGGGTTTGCCCGTCCAGTCCGGTGACCGACAGCCATTCGTCGACCAGCCGGTCGCTGTTGCGCGGCCACACCCCGAGCGCGTCACCGGCCTCGTAGCTGATCGTGTCCTCGGGCACCCGAAACACCAACTGCCGCACATCCTTCGCCGACTCCGGCCGGCCCAGCTTGATGTTGCGGGCCATGTCGGTGATCAGCGGATGCTTCTTGGAGTAGCCGACGGCTCCGGCCCCGTTCGCCGGCCTCGCCGGCTTGGCGACCGGGGCGGTGACCGCGCCGCCCTTCCTGCCGACCGGCGCCGGCGCGCGGACCAGCGCCTCGATGACCCCGCCCAGCCACTTGGCCGCGGCGTCTTCGTAGTCGGGTTCGCAGTCGACCCGGTCGACGATTCGGGTCGCTCCCCGCTCGGCGAGCCGCTCGTCGAGCTTGCGGCCGTGGCCGCAGAAGTCGTCGTAGTTGGAGTCGCCCAGCGCGAGCACCGCGTAGCGGGTGTCGGTGAATCGCGGGGCGCTATCGGACGTCAGCGCCCGCCACAGCCCGGTGCCGTTGTCCGGCGGGTCGCCGTCACCGGTGGTGCTGGTGATCAGCAGCAATTCCCGCGTCGCGGGAAGCTGCTGCAACGGGAAGTCGTCCATGGCGTGCAACGCGACCGGCAGGGCGGCCTCGCGCAATTGCGCGGCGACATCGGCGGCGAGTTCCTCGGCATTGCCGGTCTGCGAGGCCCACAACACCACGACGGGCGCCCGTTCGGGGGCGGGGCCGGGGTCGGGCGGAGCGATCCGCGCC
>NZ_LZKK01000263.1 GCF_001672815.1 Mycobacterium sp. E796
GTTCGTCGCCATGCAGGCGCGCCAAGCCCAGGACATGGACGCGTTCTTCGCCCGCATCACCGAACAACTGCGCGGCAAGCGGGTGTTCATGACCAGCACCTTCCACGTGATGTACGACATCGCCAGGGCCGGCCTGGAGCGCGGAGTACGCAATGTCTTCGCGCCCGACTCGGCGATCCTCACCGGTGGCGGGATGAAAGGCGTTGCGCTGCCGGACGATTTCATGGACGTCATCAAGGACTTCCTCGGCGTCGACCGGATCCAGATCGGTTACGGCTTCTCCGAGTCAAGCACCTTTCATTGGGGTTGCAGCGAGGGTCGCTACCACGTCGCACCCTGGGTCATCCCGTTCGTCCTCGATCCCGACACCAGCGAGCCGCTCCCCCGCACCGGGGTGCAGACCGGCCGCGCGGCCGTTTACGACATCCTGCTGCGCGCGCACTGGGGCGGCGTCATCTCCGGCGACGAGGTGACGATCGACTGGGACCGGCGGTGCCCCTGCGGGCAGGCGAGCCTCGCGTTCGAAAAGGACATCATGCGCTACAGCGAAAAGAAAGGGATCGAAGACGACCGGATCACCTGCGCCGCAACACAAGAGGTGCACGACGAGGCGGTCAACTTCATGAAGGGCGTGGACCTGTGATCGCCTACACCGTCCCGCTGTTCTTGCGCGGACGGGTCATCACCGACGACCTCGTTGGGTTCGACACCCGCCGCGGTGCCGCGCAGTTTCAGGCACCGGACATGCGCAAGTACGTCGAGCAGCTGCCGCTCAAAAGCCCCGCGGAGATGACCGACCTCTACGGGGTCGGCTTTGACGAGATCCTCGACGTGCTCCAGGCGCTGGGCGACGCCCTTGACTTCGAGTCCAATGCCCACCTGCAGGAGGCGTACGAAGCGTCGCTGGTGGCCAACGTGTTGCCGGCCGACATGCTGCAGAACAGCTATCGCGTTCTGCGGCCACTCTTTTCCCGCGATAACGTCACCGAAATCGCCGACAGCCAGGTCGGGCTGGACTACCTCAACGGATGGGTCCCGCACAAACTGCGCGACGGCCGCGAACTGCGCGTGCGGGCCTTCGGTTCCCGCGTCCTGCACATCCCGGCGGGCAACGGCGGGCTGGTCTCGGCCGTGACGATCCTGCGTTCAGTGATCACCCGGTCCGACGTGATCGTCAAGGCGCCGTCCAACGATCCGCTGACCGCGATCGCGATCGCGCGCACCCTGGCCGACGTCGCGCCGGATCACCCGATCACCCGGCACCTGGCGGTGGGGTATTGGAAGGGCGGCGACGTGGCCGTCGAAGAGGCCCTCTACCAACCGCATCACATCGAAAAGATCGTGGCGTGGGGAGGATTGGCGTCCGTCAAGCACGTAACCCGTTACATTCAGCCCGGTTTGGAGCTCATCGCTCTCGACCCTAAGCGCAGCGCCACCATCATCGGACGCGAGGCGTTCGCCGACGAACACACCATGCGCGAGGTGGCCCGCCGCACCGCGACGGACATCGGCGTCGCCAACCAGGAAGGCTGCGCCAACGCCCGGGTCATCTACGTGCTCAGCGGGACGGATGCCGTGGGGCTGGCCAACGCCAACCGGTTCGGCGAATTGGTCTACCGGGAGCTGGTGGCGTTGCCCGCGGTTGTCAGCACCCCGCCGCGGTATCCGAGCCGCGAGCTGCTGGATCACTTGGAATCCTCGCGCATGGCCGACGATTTCTACCGCGTCATCGGCGGCGAGCGGCGCGAGGGCGCCATCGTCGTCTCGCAGTTCGATCAGCCCGTGGACTACTCGCCGATGCTGTCCGGGCGGGTGGCTAACATCGTCCCGGTGGACGACATCGACCAGGTCACGGCGGCGGTGAACTCCTATACGCAGACGATCGGCATTTACCCGGAGTCCCTCAAGCGTCGGCTGCGAAACACGTTGCCGCTGTTCGGCGCCCAGCGGCTGACCAGCCTGGGCTACGCCTGCAGTGTTGCGGTCGCCGCGCCGCAGGACGCCCTCGAGCCGATCCGGCGGATGTGCAAATGGATCGTCGACGAGGAATGCGACCCGGACGTGGTCATTCCGCTGTGGCGGTTGGCACCGGCATGACGGAACGCCCGACGGCCATGCAGGTCGTCGACGGAATCGACCTGTCGGGCAAGACGTGCGTCGTCACCGGCGCGTCCTCGGGGTTGGGCCGCGAGTCGGCGCGCGCGCTGGCCGCCGCCGGCGCGCACGTCGTCCTGGCCGCCCGCAACCGCGATGCCTTGGCGCAGACTTCCCAGTGGATAGCGAACCAGGTGCCCGACGCCCGGACATCGACGGTGGAGCTCGAACTCACGTCGCTGGCCAGTGTCCGCGCGGCGGCGAGCACCATCCGCGATATCGCGCCGGTCATAGACGTCTTGATGAACAACGCCGGGGTCATGTTCACGCCGTTCGGCCGGACCCGCGACGGATTCGAAACGCAGATCGGCACAAACCATTTCGGGCATTTCGAACTCACCCGGCTGCTGGTGCCGCAACTGGCCGCCGCAGAGGGCGCGCGAATCGTCATCCTGTCCTCCGGCGGCCACGTCATGGGCGACGTCGACTTCGACGACCCCCACTGGGAGAGCAGGCAGTACGACAAGTTCGTCGCCTACGGCGCGTCGAAGACGGCGAACATCCTTCATGCGATCGAAGCGGACCGACGCCTCCGCGAGTCTGGCATCCGCGCCTACGCCGTCCACCCCGGCACCGTGGCCACCTCCCTGGCGCGGTACATGTCCCGCGCGGACTTCTCCGAGCTGCGAACGATGGTCGCCGCGCGCGCCGCCGCCCGCGGCGAACCGAGCGACGGCTCGCTGGAGCTCGCCACGCCCGAACAGGGCGCGGCCACCCAGGTGTGGGCCGCGGTCAGCCCGGACCTGGCGGACAAGGGGGCGCTGTACCT
This sequence comes from Mycobacterium sp. E796, assembly GCF_001672815.1. GTDB lineage: Bacteria > Actinomycetota > Actinomycetes > Mycobacteriales > Mycobacteriaceae > Mycobacterium. The sequence continues at coordinate 2,924 of NZ_LZKK01000263.1, forward strand.
GCAAGACTGCGGGGTCAGCGACGCGGTCGCGCCCCACGCGCGCGACGAACAGCGCGCGGCGGACTGGTGGATCCTCTCCGAGAAGTTGTGTGACAGAACGTGAACAGACACCAGCGGCGAAAGCTCGAGGTGCGGGACAAAATCCTCTCGGCCGCCTTCGAGCTGTTCCTGCGGAAGGGCGTTGCGGCCACGACCATCGAGGAAATCTGCGAGAGCGCCGACGTCGCCAATCGAACGTTCTTCAACCACTTCGCGACCCGTCAGGACATGATCCGGGCGCTGGCGGAGCGGCGGCTGCTCAACCTGCACGACGTTGTGTTCGACCGCGGCGATCAACCCATCCCGGCGCGCCTGGCCGGCGTATTCGACGACATCGCCACCACGCTCGTCGGATCGGGCGACACCTACCGCGAGCTGATCGGGGAGATGCTGGCCACCAGCGGCTACGGCATCCAGCGTGGTTTCAACCTGCACGACACCTTCGTCGAGCTGATCAAGGAGGGCGTCGCGCGCGGAGAGGTCAATCCGCGACACGACGCAGAAACCCTGGCCGACATCATCGTTGGCGCCCTGTCCGGGGGCATCGTCAACTGGACGGTCGACCGGACGTATTCGTTGGAGACCAACCTCCACAACCTCGGTGTCGCGCTCGCCGAATTGCTGAGCGTCTGAGGCACCCGCTCATGGCTCCGGCAGCGGCGTCCAGTCGGCCGACAGCCGGGAGCTGAACCGCGGCGGCCGCCGATCCAGGAACGCGGTGACCCCCTCGCGGGCGTCGGCGGTGCCCATCACGCGGTGGTGCAGCTGGGTTTCCAGCGACGCGACCTGCCGGGGGCTGTAGTTGTGGACGGCGCTGTCCCACAGCAGCCGCTTGCACAACGCCGCGGACATCGGCGCCACGTGTGCCGCGATGTCGCGGGCCATCTCCACCGCGGACTCGAGCACCCGCTCGGCCGGCAGTGCCCGGTTCGCGACACCGAGCGCCACCGCCTCGGTGCCTAAGAAGGTGCGGCCCGTGAGCAGCACCTCGGCGGCCACCCCCAGGGTGGCCAGATGGGCCAGCGTCCAGTGCGACATGCAGTCGGGTATGACTCCCCGGCGCACTTGCACCACACCGTATTTGGCGTCCTCGGCGACCACGCGGATGTCGGCCTGCAGCGCGATCGTCAGGCCGATCCCGATCGCGTGGCCGTTGAGCGCGGCGATCACCGGCTTGCGCAGCTCGAAGGCGGGCGGGTCGATCGGCGACGCCGAGAAGCCGCTGTCGTCCGCCGGCGCGTCGAACGGCGAAATGTTGCCCGAGAAATCCGCCCCGACGCAAAACGCCCTGCCCGCACCGGTCACGACGATGGCGCGGACGTCGTCGTCGGCGTCGCAGTCGCGGTATGCCCGGCTCAGCAGCGCGCCCATCTCGGCGGTGTAGGCGTTGAGATGATCGGGGCGATTCAGCGTCAGCACCGCCACGCCCTGGTCGATGTCGATCGTCACGTCGGCGCTCATCGCCTTGCCCCCTATTCGGACAGCTGGAACTCCACCATGTCGGCAAGCGCGTCCACGGCCTCGCTGAGCGCGGTGAAGCGATCGGCGGCCGACGGCGCCGACAGCACGGCATAGCGGTCGGCCGCGCCGACCGGGATGCGAGATGCCAACGCGAACAGGCGTTGTCCGGCGTCGGCGGCGTCGCCCTCGCGGTAGCCCAGCAGCACCTCGCGCCCCGGCAGGCGAGCGTCGCGGGCCTCGGCGATCCGCTCGAACAGGGCGATCACCCGATCCTCGAGCTCGCGCAGCCGCGCCCCGGACACCGGGTCGCCGGGTTCGTCCGGCCACAGGGCCACTGTCGCGCGCGGATACGGGTCGTCGGGCAACCACTCCCGCACCCGGATCCGCTCGCCGGTCCGGCAGCGCAGCGCGTACCGGCCGGCGCCGAGGTCGGCGTGTTCGTCGATGCGCGACAGGACCCCGACGTCACAGCGCGCGTCGCCGCCGCCGACCTCGCGACCCTGCGCGATCAGCACGACGCCGAACGGTTCGTCGTCGGCGAGGCAGCGCCGCACCAATTCGCCGTAACGGGGCTCGAAGATGCGCAACGGCAACTCCTGGTCGGGCAGCAGCGCCGACTCCAGCGGAAACATCGCCAGCTCAAGGGGTTCGGGATCCATGATCCTAAATATCCAGCTCGGCTACCAGCGCGTCGACGACCGCGCGCAGGTCGCCGTCGTGCTCCTCGGCCACCCGCCGCTGCCGCTGATACGACGCCCCGCCTTGGCAAATGTCGGCGACCGCGGCCAGTTCGTCGGCGCAATGCAGCGACTTCGCGATGGGTTCCAGCCGGGTCAGCACGTCGTCGAGGTCCTCGGTGACCAGCCGCTCGTTGCTCTCGGCGTCCAGGATGATCACCGCGTCCAGGCCGTATCGCGCCGCGCGCCACTTGTTCTCCTGGACATGCCACGGCGGCATGATCGGCAACGAGTCGCCGGCGTCCAGCCGGCGGTCCAGGTCCACCACCAGGCAGTGCGTCAACGCGACCAGCGCGCCGAGTTCACGCAGGTTGGGCACGCCGTCGCAGACCCGCACCTCGAGCGTGCCCAGGTGCGGCGAAGGCCTGATGTCCCAACGGATTTCGTCCATGTGGTCGATGATGCCGGTCTTCTTCTGGTCGTAGACGAAGCCTTCGAACTCGGCCCAGGTCTGAAAGTGGAACGGCAGCCCGGCCGTCGGCAGCTGCTGGAACATCATCGCGCGATTGCTCGCGTACCCGGTGTCCTCCCCGGCCCACCACGGCGACGACGCCGACAGCGCCAACAGGTGCGGGTAGTAGTTGAGCAGCGATGTCATGATCGGCATCACCTTGTTGGCCGACGAGATCCCCACGTGCACATGGACTCCCCAGATCAGCATCTGCCGGCCCCACCACTGGGTGCGCTTGATCAGCTCGGCGTAGCGCGGCGCGTCGGTGAGCTTCTGCGCGGACCACTTGGCGAACGGGTGGGTGCCCGCGCAGAACAGCTCCATGCCGCGGTCGCGGACGATCTTGCGGGCCGGGCCCAAGGTGTCGCGCAGGTCTCCCATCGCCTCCGCGGCACACTCACAGATACCGCTGACCACCTCGACGGTGTTGCGCAGCAATTCCTTGTGCACGCGCGGGTTTTGGCCGATCTCGGCGATCACGGCGGGGGCTTCGTTGCTCAGGTCGCGGGTCTGCGCGTCGATGAGCGCGAACTCCCATTCCACGCCGATGGTCGGCCGCGGTGAGCGGGCGAAATCGATGTGAGCGCGGGACCTGCTAGCCGGCACCGATGACACCGCACGCCACCCGCTTGCCGGCGTCACCGGTCGTCATCGTCGTCTGGTCGGGGCCCGGCGTTCCGTTGGTCTGGTTGTAGCGATCCGATGGGATGTTGGCGAAATTGTCTGCGCCGGCGTGGATCACGATCGCGGTCTTCTCGCCGGTCAGCAGGTCCTCCATGGCGAAGGCGTCGGTGGTCGTCACCAGCATCCCGACCCCGTCCTTGCGGACCTGCAGCGAGGTCAGGTCGCCGCTCTCCGGTGTCCCGGAATGCCCGGGCACCTGGAAATGTCCGCCGGCGGACAGGAAGTCGCCGGGCGCGCCGCCGGTCGGGGCCGTCGAATTGGCCTCGCACTTGCCGACCTTGTGGATGTGTACGCCGTGAAAGCCGGGTGTCAGGTGGCCGGCGCCGCTCGTCGCGATCGTGATGGTGGCATAGCCGTTGCTGAAGTCGAACTTCGCGGTCGCCACCTCGACCCCGTCGGGCCCCTTCAGCCGGGTGATGATGCTGCGCCCCGCGGGCTGCTGTTGCTGATCGCCCTCGGCGCCCGCGCCGGCCGTCGGCGCGCTCGACCCGGTCCACACCGCCGGCGTGGTGCCGGGGACCGACGAGGCGTGCTGGGGCGATGCGCACGCGCCCACCAAGGCGACGCAACCCACCGCGAATAGGGCGGGTATGGCGGCGGCGTTGCGGTGCTTAGGCATAGCGAGAGCCTATCCCGAGCACCCCCGAATTTCCGAGCAGCGACCCTCAGCCCGTCACCAGGACGATGACGCCGGGCGGCTGGTCCTTGAGCGCCGGAATCCGCGGCTGGACGGGCGCTCCCAGCTTCTGGCCCACCGCGTCGGCGGTGGCGTGCTCGCCCTCGGCGTCGGTGTAGTACACCGTCGTCGCCGTCACGTCGGGGATCGTCAGGTTGCCGACGTCGGTCACCTTGAACCCGGCGGAGGTGAGCTGATCCTTGGTCTTTGCGGCGACACCCTCTTTGGACGAGATGTTGTAGACGTGCACCTCGGCCTGGTTCGCGGGGGCGCTGCTGGTGGCGGCCGACGAGGTGGTGGTGGTGCTGGTGACGCTGGACGCCGCCGAGGCCGACTCGTCATCGGACTTCCCCGAGGAACTGAGCGCCTGCCACCCGAGCAGCAGGAAGATGACGCCCAGGAACAACAGCACCATCACCATGGCCCGAAGGGGAAGGCCCGTGGAGTCGGGCACGCGCTCTTTCATCGTGCCCCACTGTAGCGAGTTAGGTCACCTCGAAGCCGAGGCGGCGCGCGGCCCGCGCCTTCTGCCGGCTGGCGCGCAGCCGCCGCAGCCGCTTCACCAGCATCGGGTCGGCGGCGAGCGCCTCGGGCCGATCGACCAGCGCGTTGAGCACCTGGTAGTAGCGCGTCGCCGACATCGAGAACAGCTCCTTGATGGCGTCCTCTTTCACCCCGGCGTACTTCCACCACTGGCGCTCGAATGCCAGGATGTCGTGCTCGCGACGGGTGAGGCCATCGGCGATTTCAGCGTCGTCCCCCGATCGATTTGCCCGCGCCATGGCGCTGTCCATATCCGCTTCCCCTGGACCCTTCCGGCGATTCTCAACGTGCTCGAATGACTTGACTTACGTAGGCGTTCGTAGGCGTTTTCAAGGGCATGTTTCGCGCGAATATTGAACCACGCCGCGAACCCTCAAGCCGTAATGCAGACCCGCGAGTCGGCCGATTCGCTGTGATTGCCCGGCTCCCCCGGAGGCCGCAGTGTGCCCCGAATAAGCTGACCGATCATGGCAGTCGTACCCATACGCATCGTCGGAGACCCGGTCCTGCACGCCCCGACGACGCCGGTGGCCGTCGCCGCCGACGGTTCGCTGCCGGCCGAGCTGCCCGAGCTGATCGCCACCATGTACGACACCATGGACGCCGCGCACGGCGTCGGGCTCGCCGCCAACCAGATCGGATACGGTCTGCGGCTCTTCGTCTACGACTGCTCCGAGGACCGCGGGCTGACCGACCGCCGCCGCGGCGTCGTCATCAACCCGGTCCTGGAGACCTCCGAGATTCCCGAGACCATGCCCGACCCGGGTGACGACGACGAGGGCTGCCTGTCGGTTCCGGGCGAGTCGTTCCCCACCGGCCGGGCGAAGTGGGCGCGGGTGACCGGGCTCGACGCCGACGGCAGCCCGATCGCCATCGAGGGCACCGGCCTGTTCGCCCGGATGCTGCAGCACGAAACCGGGCACCTGGACGGCTTCCTGTACCTGGATCGCCTCATCGGCCGGCACGCGCGCGCCGCGAAACGCGCCGTGAAGTCACACGGTTGGGGCGTGCCGGGACTGTCGTGGCTGCCCGGCGAGGGGCCGGACCCGTTCGGTCACTGATGGTCTCGTGGCCGGACCTGGGAACGCGGGTGACGGTTCGCTATCGGCTCCCCGCCGGATCCGTTCCGCCGCTGACCGATGCGGTCGGACACCTGCTGGCGGTCGATCCGCTGGTGCGGGTGCGGACGAAAACGGGCGCGGTGGTGCAGTTCGCGCCCGCCGACGTCGTCGCGCTGCGGGCGCTGACCGACGCGCCGGTGCGCACCTCCGACATCCGGGCGATCGAGCATATCGCCGCCGCGGCCTGGCCTGGCGCCGAACAGGCCTGGGTCGACGGCTGGCTGCTCCGCGCCGGCCCCGGGGCCTTCGCGGATTCGGCTGTACCCCTTGATGTTTCGGCTAGATTGACCGCCGTCCCGGCGATCGTCGACTGGTATCGGCGGCGCGACCTGACACCGCGGCTGGCCATCCCCGAGCGCTTGCTCCCGATCCCGCCCGGCGTGCCGAGCGAACGCACCGAACAGATCCAGGTGCGCGACCTCTCGGGCGTGACGCCGGGACAACGGCGCGACGGAGGCTGGCAGGCGGCGGTCACCGAAGCGCCCGACGGCACCCGGTGGCTGTGCCTGGCGGCCGACGGCCCGGCACCTCCGGAGTGCGAGACGCTGTTGGCCTGGGGCGCCGGCCAAGGGGCGACCCGCGGTTGCCTGCAGATCGCCGACGACGACGCCGACAACCTCGCCCGGGCCGCGGCGCTCGGCTTCCGGCTGCACCACCGCCGCCGCTACATCCGGGCGATCGATACCGTCTAGCAATGCCCACCGGCACGTTGCGCCTGGCCACGTGGAACGTGAATTCGATTCGCACGCGCCTCGACCGCGTCCTCGACTGGCTGGCCCGCGCCGACGTCGACGTGCTCGCCATGCAGGAGACCAAGTGCGCCGACGGCCAGTTCCCCACCCTGCCGTTCTTCGAACTCGGCTACGAGGTCACACATGTCGGCTTCAACCAGTGGAACGGCGTGGCGATCGCCTCACGCGTCGGCCTCGACGATGTCGCGATCGGCTTCGAGGGTCAGCCCACCTGGACGTCCAAGCCGGAGGTGGCCGCCACGGCGGAGGCCCGCGCCCTGGGCGCCACCTGCGCCGGCGTGCGGGTGTGGAGCCTGTACGTGCCCAACGGCCGCGCCGTCGGCGACCCGCACTACGCCTACAAGCTGGATTGGCTTGCCGCGCTGCGGGATACGGCGGCGGGGTGGCTGCGCGACGACCCCGATGCACCGATCGCGCTGGTCGGCGACTGGAACATCGCGCCGACGGACGAGGACGTGTGGAGCGCCGAATACTATGCCGGCGCCACGCACGTCTCGGAGCCCGAGCGCCGCGCGTTCGACGCCATCGTCGACGCGCAATTCACGGACGTGGTAAGGCCTTTCACCCCCGGGCCCGGCGTCTACACCTACTGGGACTACACCCAGCTGCGGTTTCCGAAAAACCGGGGCATGCGCATCGACTTCATCCTCGCGTCACCGGCATTGGCCGGCCGCGTCACCGGTGCGCAGATCGCCCGCGACGAACGCAAGGGCAAGGCCCCGAGCGATCACGCACCGGTGCTGGTCGATGTGAGCCAGGTTTAAGCTCCATGTGAGCCCGGTTGAAGAAGTTGCTCGTTGTACGCGCGTTTGTAACGTGGCAGGCTTTCGCCCTATAGATGCAGAGAACAATTTCGTTGTTGCTGTTAACCTCGCGTTCAACGGGTATACGGGTTGCCACGCGGTTCCCAGTGAGAGCGATGAGATACCAGGGAGTGATCATGGGTGTCGTCGGCGGGGCAGTACGCAACGTGGGCAGGACGGTGGGTCGTGCGGCGGACGCCACCACGGCTGCCGCGGGCGCCGTGGGTGGCGCCGCGGTCAACGGCGTCGTCGGCGGTGTAACAGGAGCCGCCGAGGGCATCAAGCGCGGGATCAACAGCGGCAGTCACTCGACGCCCGCGGCCGCGTTGGCGCTCGGCGCGATCGGCGTGGCCGGACTAGTCGAGTGGCCGGTGCTGCTGGCCGTCGGGGGTGGGGCGCTCCTGTTGCACAGGATGAATCGCAAACCCCAGAACGGCGCCGCGCCGAAGGCGAACCTCAAGCCGGTACCCTCCGAGCCGTCGAAGAAGACGGCGCCACAGAAGGCCGCCGCCAAGCCGGCCGCCAAGAAGGCGGCCGGGCGCCGCGCCGGTGCCGCCGAGCTGCGCAGCACCAACTAACAATCGTCCGGGGAGCCCTTGAGCATTGTCACGTCGCTACCACGATCGACGCCGCTGCGGGCTCTCACCGGACTGGCACAAGAGGCCCTTCACATCGCGGCGATTCCGCTGCGCGAAGGCGCCAGGGCGCTCACCGGCGACCTCCCCGCCGAAACGCTGAGCCGGCGCTGTTGGCGCGGCGAGCAGCGCGCCTGGATAGAGGTGCGCGGTCTCGCAGACGCGAATGACGGCGAATTGGGCCGGGCCGTGCTCGGCGGGCTGCGCGACCATCCCGGCGTCACGTCGGCCAGCCTGAACCACCCGCTGTCGCGCGTCGTCGTCACCCTCGGCGATCCGGACACCTCGCTGCGTGACCTGTGCCGCGTTGTGGAGGACGCCGAAAAACGTTGCCGCTCAACCAACAGGGCGCCCGGGACGGCTTTGCCGGGCGACGGCGTGGTCGCGGCGACCCGGGCCGTGACCGTGGCCGCCAACGCGGCCGGGCTGGGCATCGCGCTGGCCGGGCGCGCCCTGCACTGGCCGCGGCTGCCGATCGGGATCCAGGCGCCCGTCGTGGCGATCGACTACCAGCCCTGGCTGCGGCGCCTGATCGAGGACCGCATCGGCGGACCCGCGACCGACACCATGCTGACACTGGCCATGACGGCCGCGGAAACCGTCACGCTCGCGCCGGCGTCGCTGTCGGTGGGCCTGCTGATGCAGTCGCTGAAGGCCGCCGAATGCCGCGCCGAGGCCCGCGCCTGGCGACGGCACGAACCCGAGCTGGCCCACCACGCCGACCAGCCGCCTGGCGACGCGTCGTCGCCGCGGCCGCCGCGGGCCCGGGTGGTGGAACGCGGCGCAGCCGGCCGCTTCGCTCTCATCCAGGCGCTCGGCGCGGGCCTGGTCGCCGCCACCACCCGCAACCCGAACATGGCCGCCACCGCCGTTCTGGTGACCGCCCCCAAGGCCAGCCGGACCACGCCGGAGGCGTTCGCCGCCGCCCTGGGACGCGGGTTGGCCGACCGGCACGCCGTCCTGTCGCTGCGGCCCGACGCGCTGCGCCGCCTGGACCGCGTCGACGCGATCGTCATCGACCCACGGGTGCTGTGCACCACCGGCATGCGGGTCGCGCGCATCCGCGGCGCCGACGATCGTGAGCTGTCCGCCGCGTGGAACCGCGCCCAGCTGGTGCTGCAGAACAACGGCCAACGGCCGGGCTGGCACCGGGTGCCCGGGATGTCGGCCAGCGAGCCGGGCGCCGCGGTCGAGGCGCTGTTCCGCCCCTCCCACGACCCGCTGGCGTCGGCCGTGGTCGCCGAGGCGCACCGCACGGGAGCGGAGCTGGTGTCGGTCGACGTCGACTCCTTGGGCGAGCTGCGCCCCGCGTTCGACGAGATCACCCCGCTCGCCAACGGCTCGATGGACGACGCGCTCGCGCGTGCAGTCGCGGACCTGCAACGGCAGGGCCGAACCGTCGCCCTGCTGTCATCGTCTGGCGCACAAGCGCTTTCGTCGGCCGACGTGGCGCTGGGCGTGCTGCCGCAGCCCGGCGCCGGCCCGCCGCCCTGGTGCGCGGACCTGCTGCTGCCCGACCTTGCGGCCGCCTGGCGGGTGCTGCACGCGCTTCCCGCGGCCAGGGCCGCCACCCAGCGCGGGGTCGGGATATCGGCCGGCGCGACGGCCATGGGATCGCTGCTGATGATCCCGGGCGTCCGCGGCCTGGGCCCCGGACCGGTGACCACCGGCGCCGCGGCGGGCGCGCTGTCCGGCTACCTGCTGGCCCGCGGGATCATGACGGCGGAGGCGCCGCGGCCGGCGGCCGTTCACGAATGGCACGCGATGTCCGTCGAGCAGGTGCGCAAGGCCCTGCCCCACCCGGCCGCGGAGGCCCCGCCCGAAGGGCGGGTCGAAGCGCCCCCGAATGCCGCGTGGCAGCTCGTCAAGGCGGTGCGCGCCGAGCTGACCGACCCGCTGACCCCGGTGCTGGCGCTCGGGTCGGCGGCCAGCGCGGTGCTCGGTTCGCCCGTCGACGCCGTCCTGGTGTTCTCGGTCTTGACCGGCAACTCGATCCTGGCGGCCAGCCAGCGGCTGCGCGCCGAGAACCGCCTCGACCGCCTGCTGGCACAGCAGATCCCGCCGGCCCGCAGGGTCGACACCGGTCCGGACGGCGAGCGCAGCTACACCGACGTCATCGCCGCGCAGCTGCGACCCGGCGACGTCATCGAGATCCGGACGCACGAGGTGGTGCCCGCCGACGCGCGGATCCTCGAGGAGGTCGACGTCGAGGTCGACGAGTCGACGTTGACCGGCGAGTCGCTGTCGGTGGAGAAGCAGGTCGACGCCACGCCGGGCGCCGACCTCGCCGAGCGTCGCTGCATGCTGTACGCCGGGACCACCGTCGTGGCGGGCACCGCGGTCGCCGTGGTGACCGCGGTCGGCGCCGACACCCAGGAGCGCCGCGCCGCCGAGCTCGTGTCCGGCGACACCGCGTCCGACATCGGCCTGCAACACCAGCTCAGCCAGCTCACCAACCGGGCCTTCCCCGTCAGCGTCACCGGCGGCGCGCTGGTCGGCGGGCTCGGGATGTTGCGCGGAACGGGCCTGCGCCAGGCGGTGGCCAGCGGCATCGCCATCGCCGTCGCCGCGGTCCCCGAAGGGATGCCCCTGGTGGCGACGCTGGCGCAGTCGGCGTCCGCGCGACGGCTGACGAAGTTCGGCGCGCTGGTCCGCGTTCCGCGTTCGGTGGAGGCGCT